>JBBPZY010000296.1:0-12369 GCA_038276315.1 Mycobacteriales bacterium | reverse complement strand
GGCCCGGCTGGCGGTGGGCGGATACGTGGCGGGCGGCCGGGCCGCGCTCGACGCGCTACGCCGCGCAGACGGCGATGTGCTGGCCGGCCCACCGCGACCGCGCCGCCGCGACGTGCTGCGTCACCTCGCATCGGTGCTGTTCACCGGCCACCAACCCGGCCGTGGGCGGTCGTCAAGTGTGCCCAACCGGCGGCGTGAGGAGGTGGGATGACGTGACCAGTATCGCAGTCAGTGTGGCGGACGCCTTCGAGCTGTGTGAGTCGATCACCAGGACGCAGGCGCGCAACTTCTACTACGGCATCCGGCTGCTGCGCCCGGACAAGCGCGCCGCGCTGTGCGTGGTGTATGCACTGGCCCGACGGATCGACGACATCGGCGATGGTGATCTACCCCGCGGCGACAAGCTCGCCGCACTCGCGCAGCTCCGCGGCTCGATGGCTGACCTGGACCATCCCGGGGCGGACCCGGTGCTCATCGCGGTCGCCGAGGTGGCACGGCGACTGCCGCTGCCGCTGGGTGCCGTCGACGAGCTGATCGACGGCGTCGAGGCCGACGTGCTGGGCAGGCACTACGCCCACTTCGACGAGCTGGTCGGGTACTGCCGATGTGTGGCCGGTGCGATTGGCCGGCTGTGCTTGGCGGTGTTCGACAGCCGCCGCTGCGACCCCCGGGCGTCCGAGTACGCCGACGCGCTGGGCATCGCCCTGCAGCAGGTGAACATCTTGCGGGACATCCGAGAGGATCTCGGCAACGGCCGCGTCTATCTCCCGCAACAGGATCTGGATCGGTTCGGTGTGCAACTGGCGCTCGACGAGCGGGGCGTCCTGGTCGATACCCAAGGCCGGCTGACCGCGCTGATCAGGCATAGCGCGCAACGGGCCCACCAGTGGTACGCCCACGGCCTGGAGCTGATCCCGCTGTTGGACCGGCGCAGCGCGGCGTGCTGCACCGCGATGTCCGGGATCTACCTGCGGCTGCTGGACCGCATCGCCGAGCAACCCAGCCTGGTGTTCGACCGGCGGCTGTCGCTGTCGGGTTGGCAGAAAGCGGAGGTAGCGATGCGCGCCCTAGTCGGGCCTTCAGCATCAGGCTCAGCAGCATCGGGCTCGGCAGCATCGGGGGGGTCGGCGTGATCCGGCGGGTGGCGGTGATCGGCGGTGGCCTGGCGGGCATCACCGCGGCGCTGCAGTGCGCTGACGCGGGCTGCCAGGTCACCGTGTTCGAGTCCCGGCCGCAGCTCGGCGGCCTGACCCATTCGTTCGCCCGCGGTGACCTCAACGTCGACAACGGTCAGCATGTGTTCCTACGCTGCTGCACTTCTTACCGGGCCTTGCTGCGCCGCCTGGGGGTGGCCGATCGCGTCGAGCTGCAACCGCGGCTGGCCATCCCGGTCTGCTCGCCCGGTGCCGACCGGCCGGTGTGGCTGCGTCGCACCGCGCTACCCGCGCCGCTGCACCTGGCCGCGTCGCTGCTGCAATACCGCCCGCTGAGCACCGTGGAGCGGATGCGCTTCGCGCTGGCCGCCGTCGCGTTACGGCGGGTCGACCCGACGCTGGCGGCGACCGACAAGCAGAGTTTCGGCGCCTGGCTGCGCCGGCACGGCCAAAGCGACCACGCCATCTCCGCGCTGTGGGAACTGGTCGGGATCGCCACCTTGAACTCCCGGGCGGATGACGCCTCCCTGAGCCTGGCCGCCACGGTGTTCCAGGAGGGACTGCTCACCGACGCGTCCGCCGCGGACATCGGCTGGTCGCTGGTGCCACTGCGGGAACTGCACGGTGATCCGGCGCTGGCTTGCCTCGCCGAGGCGGGGGCGCAGGTGCGGACCGGTGTCACCGTGCGGGGCATCGAGCCCCGCGACGGTGTTCCGATTGCCGGCTCGGCCGGCGGTGTTCCGATTGCCGGCTCGGCCGGTGGTGGCTGGCAGATCACCACCGACGGTGGCCCGACGACTGCTGATCAGGTGATCCTGGCCGTGCCGCCCGCTGCGGCCGAACAGCTGCTCCCGGTGGGCCGCGTCACCGCGGTGCCAGGTTGGTCGCAGCGGCTGGGCAGCGTCCCCATCATCAACGTCCATGTGGTGCTGGATCGGCCGGTGCTCAACGAGCCGTTCATCGCCGGGGTGGACACGCCGGTGCAGTGGGTCTTCGATCGCACCGTGCAGTCCGGCCTGCGCGACGGGCAGTACCTCGCGGTGTCGCTGTCCGCGGCGGACGACCTGGTCGACACACCGACGGCGGCCTTGCGAGCCCAGTTCCTACCGGAGCTGACCGCCCTGCTGCCGAGAATGCGCGACGCGCAGGTACGCGACTTCTTCGTCACTCGGGAACGGCATGCGACCTTCCGGCCGGCCCCCGGTAGCGCGGCGCTACGGCCATCAGCGGTGACGGCGGCACAGGGACTGTTCCTGGCCGGCGCGTGGACCGCCACCGGCTGGCCGGCGACGATGGAGGGCGCCGCGCGCAGCGGAGCAGCGGCCGCCACCGCCCTGCTCGAAACGAGTCCGGCCGATGTTGCCGCGGAGGTGTCGTGATGACCGCTGACGCACTGCGGACCGATGATCTGGGCGCCGAGGCACTCCTCGCCGCGCAGGTGCCGCCGATCCCGCTACCAACCCGGCCGGGGGCGCCCAGCGCGCTGCGCCGGGCGCGGGACACGGTGGCCCCGGCGACGCGGGCCTTCATCGCGCGGCTGGACGAGACCAGCGCAGCGATCGCCTCCTACCACCTCGGCTGGACTGATACTGCCGGTGTTCCCATCCGCGGCGACGGCGGCAAGGCCGTCCGCCCCGCGCTGGCCACCCTGTCCGCGCAGGCGGCCGGGGCCCCGGCGCGGACCGGAGTCCCCGGCGCGGTCGCCGTCGAGCTGGTGCACAACTTCTCGCTGGTGCACGACGACGTGATGGACGGCGACACCGAACGCCGGCACCGGCCCACGGTATGGGCGGTATGGGGCATCACCAGCGCGATCCTCACTGGAGACGCGCTGCTGGCGCTGGCCCAGGAGGTGCTGCTGGACAGCAACTCACCGCACCGGGCCGCCGCCGCCCGGCTGCTCGCCGAAGCCACCCGCCACCTGGTCCGCGGCCAGGTGCAGGACGTCGCCTTCGAGCAACGCAGCGACGTCACGTTACCGGAGTGCCTGGAGATGGTGTCGGGCAAGACCGGCGCCCTGCTCTCGGCCAGCGCGGCGATCGGTGCGGTGCTGGCCGGCGCGCCGGCGGCGATGGTGAACGCATTATCGAGCTTCGGTGCGCAACTGGGTCTCGCATTCCAGCTCGTCGACGATCTGCTGGGGATCTGGGGCGATCCCGCGATCACCGGCAAACCGGTGTTCTCCGACCTGCGCTCGCGCAAGAAGACCCTGCCGGTGACCTACGCGCTCACCCACGGCGGTCCGGCCGGCCGTGAGCTGGCCCGCTGGCTCGCCGGATCGGACATGCCCGGTGAGGCGGGGCTCCGGCGGGTCGCGGAGCTGGTCGAAGCCGCGGGAGCGCGGGACTGGGCGGCCGCCGAGGCCCAGCGCCGCATCGTGGCCGCCACTGCGGCGCTGGCAGGCGTCCCGATGCAAGCCGGTCCGCGCGAGGACCTGATCGCGATCGCCCACTTCATCGTCGCCAGGGAGGTCTGATGACCCGCACCAGCCCAGTCGTCGACAGCACAGCCAGCAGCCAGCCGCGCTCGACCGCGCAGGTGCTGACCGCCGCGGTCGCGAACTTGCGCGAGCGTCAGGACTCGCGGGGATGGTGGAAGGGCGACCTGGACACCAATGTGACCATGGACGCGGAAGATCTGCTGATGCGCGGGTTCCTCGGCATCCGCAGCGCCGGCGAGACCGAGGAAGCCGCCCGGTGGATCCGGTCCCAGCAGCGCGAAGACGGCAGTTGGGCGGTGTACCACGGTGGGCCGGGCGAGCTGTCCACCACCGTCGAGGCCTGGGTGGCGTTGCGCCTGGCCGGCGACGCGGCCGACGCCGCGCACCTGGTCCGGGCCGCGGAGTTCGTCCGAGCCAACGGTGGCCTCGAACGCACCCGCGTCTTCACCCGCATCTGGCTGGCCATGTTCGGGCTGTGGTCCTGGGACGATCTGCCCCACCTGCCCCCAGAGCTGATCTTCTTTCCGAAGTGGTTCCCGTTCAACATTTACGACTGGGGATGCTGGGCCCGGCAGACGATCGTGCCGTTGACCATCGTCTGCACCCTGCGCCCGGTGCGCTCACTGCCCTTCGGGGTCGACGAGCTGCGTACCGGTGCCGCCGCACTGCGCCCGGAAGCAGCCCCCGCCCCGCCGTGGACGTGGGCCGGCTTGTTCCAGCGCACCGACCGGGTGCTGCACGCCTACTCGCGGCGCCCGGTGCGCCCGTTGCGGCGAGCGGCGATGCGCCGCGTCGCGGAGTGGATCCTGGCCCGGCAGGAGGCCGACGGGTGCTGGGGCGGCATCCAGCCGCCATGGGTGTATTCCATCCTCGCCTTGCACCTGCTGGGCTACTCGCTCGACCACCCGTCGTTGCGAGCCGGAATCGCGGGACTGGAGGGGTTCATCCTCCGCGAGAACACCCCAGACGGGTGGGTCCGGCGGTTGGAGGCCTGCCAGTCCCCGGTGTGGGACACCTGCCTGGCGGTCACCGCACTGCTCGACGCGGGAGTGCCTGCCGACGATCCCGCGGTGGCCCAGGCCAGCGACTGGTTGCTCGGCGAGGAGATCCGGGTACCCGGTGACTGGTCGGTCCGCCGGCCGGGGCTCGCGCCGGGCGGGTGGGCCTTCGAGTTCCACAACGACACCTATCCCGACACCGACGACACCGCCGAGGTGGTACTGGCGTTGCGGCGCGTCGGCCGATGCCAGGCTGGGCAGCCGGACCGCGCCGCGCTCGATCGCGGGGTGGCCTGGCTGATCGGGATGCAGTCCAAAGACGGCGGCTGGGCCGCCTTCGACGCCGACAACACCCGGACGCTGTGTACGAAGCTGCCGTTCTGCGACTTCGGCGAGGTGATCGACCCACCGTCGGCTGACGTCACGGCCCACGTCGTCGAGGCGCTGGCCGCCGAGGGTTTGGCCGACCACCGTGCCTGCCGGCGAGGTGTGACGTGGCTGCTCGCCGCGCAGGAGCCCGACGGGTCCTGGTTCGGCCGGTGGGGCGCGAACTACGTGTACGGCACCGGCGGAGTGGTGCCCGCGCTGATCGCCGCCGGGATACCGGCCGAGTCGCTGTCCGTGCGCCGGGCGATCCGGTGGCTGGAGCAGCACCAGAACGACGACGGCGGGTGGGGCGAGGACATGTGCTCCTATGACAACCGCGCCTGGGCCGGGCGGGGCGAATCGACCGCCTCCCAGACCGCGTGGGCATTGCTCGCTCTGCTGGCCGCTGGCGAGCGCTCCAACGCCGCCGAGCGCGGTGTGCAGTGGTTGTGTGGCACCCAGCGCCCGGATGGCTCATGGGATGAGCCGCAGTTCACCGGCACCGGGTTCCCGGGCGACTTCTACATCAACTACCACCTCTACCGGATGGTGTTCCCGATCACCGCGCTGGGTCGGTACCTCGAGGACGCGCCGTGAGCCGAGCCGTGTTGTGCACCCCGCTGCGCGTCGAGCAGGCCGCGCTGCGCGGTGTTGGGCGCAGCATGCGGGTGGTGCACACCGGGATGGGCCCCCGCCGCGCCGCGGCCACCGCCGCCGCCCTGTCGCGCCACACTGATCCCGTCCTGGTAGCCGGCGTCGGTGGCGCCCTAGCCCCCCACATCCGCCCAGGCGACGTAGTAGTAGCCAGCGAGATCCGTCCGGGCACCTCGACTGCCCCCAGCCCCCCGAACTCAACAACAGAGCTGTTTTCCCGACTTCGGGCAGCACTGCTGTTGAGTTCGGGAAGAGCAGAGCTGCCCGCGTGCAGCGTGGAGGTGGCGTCGGCGCCGTTGTTGGCGGGGGCGTTGCGGCGGTTGGGGCTGACCGTGCATGTGGGGGCGATCAGCTCGGTTTCGCGGATCGGCCGCGGGGTGCCCGGCAGCGGCGCGCTGGCGGTGGACATGGAGTCGGCGCAGCTGGCCGCGGCGGGCTCGCCGTTCGCCGTGGTTCGGGCGATCGTGGACACCGTCGATCACCCGCTGTGGCAGCTCGGCACGCTGCACCGGGGGGTGACCGCGTTGCGGACCCTGCGGGCGTGTGCACCCGCGCTGGAGTTGTGGGCGGCGGCGACCGGCCCGCGCGACGTGCTGCTCGCCGCGCCGCGATCGTTCTGCGCGGGAGTGGCCAGGGCGATCGACACGGTGGACCGCGCGCTAGAGCGCTACGGCGCGCCGGTGTACGTGCGCCGCCAGATCGTGCACAACGCGCATGTGGTGGGCGAGCTCCAGGACCGCGGCGCGGTGTTCGTCGACGAGGTCGCCCAGGTGCCGGAAGGCAGCGTCCTGGTGTTCTCCGCGCATGGGGTCGCGCCCGCGGTGCGCCGCGACGCCGCCGCCGGCGGGGGCACCGTCATCGACGCCACCTGCCCGCTGGTGACCAAGGTGCACAGCGAGATCCGCCGCTACTCCCGCCGGGGCAACACGGTGTTCCTCATCGGGCACCCCGACCACGAGGAGGTGCAGGGCAGCCTCGGCGAGGCACCGGACGACGTGATCGTGGTCCCTGACGTCGACACCGCACACCGCGTGGCGCCGCGGGATCCGTCGCGGGTCGCCTACACCATGCAGACCACGCTTGCGGTCGACGAGGCTGAGGAGATCGCCGGGATCCTGCGTGATCGGTTCCCGACCTTGAGCGCTCCGCGCACCGATGACATCTGCTATGCGACCACCAATCGCCAGGGCGCGGTGCGCGCGATCGCCCGCGAGGTGGACCTGGTGCTGGTGGTCGGTTCGCCCAACTCGTCGAACTCGGTGCGCCTGGTGGAGGTCGCCCAGCGCGAAGGCGTACCGGCCTACCTGGTGGACGACGTCAATGAAATCGATCTGCACTGGTTGGTGGGTGCGACGCGGGTGGGCATCACCGCCGGCGCCTCGGCGCCACCGCACCTGGTGGACCAGATCGTGCACTGCCTGGGCGGCCTCGGACCGGTCAGCGCGAGTGAGTCGCGGCTGATCGACGAGGACGTCACCTTCGCATTACCCCGAGAGGTGGTCTGAGAAATGCCCATGCCCTTGCGCCAATCCCTACGGCTGGGCGGTTTCCTGCTGAAGCAGAAGCTGATGCGCCGGGAGAAGTTCGCCCTGCTCGTCGAGCTGGAGCCGCTGTTCGCGTGCAACCTGAAATGCGGCGGCTGCGGCAAGATCGAACAGCCGGCCGCATTGCTCAAGAAGCGGATGCCGGTGGAGCAGGCCGTCGCCGCCATCGAGGAGTGCGGCGCGCCGATGGTCTCCCTTGCCGGTGGGGAACCGTTGATGCACCCGCAGATCGACGAGCTGGTCCGGCAATTGCTGGACCGTAAGAAGATCATCTTCTTGTGCACCAACGCGTTGCTGCTGCCCAAGCACCTGCACAAGTTCACCCCGCACCGCGACTTCGCCTGGATGGTGCACATCGACGGGCTGCGCGAGCGCCACGACGAATCGGTGCGCAAGGTCGGCGGCTTCGACGCCGCGGTCGACGCGATCCGCCAAGCCAAGGACGCCGGTTTCCGGGTGATGACCAACACGACGTTCTTCAGCAGCGATACGCCGCACGACGTTATCGAGGTGCTCGACTACCTCAACAACGACCTCGGCGTGGACAACATGCAGATCTCCCCGGCCTACGCCTACGACAAGGCGCCGGACCAGGAGCACTGGCTGGGCGTGGAGCAGACCCGCGAGCTGTTCACCAAGGCGTTCGGCGACGGCCGGCGCAAGCAGTGGCGGCTGAACCACTCCCCGATCTTCCTGGACTTCCTGGAAGGCAAGCGGGAGCTGGCCTGCACCGCGTGGGGCATCCCGTCGTACTCGCTGCTGGGCTGGCAACGTCCCTGCTACTTGCTCGACGACAGCTACGCCGCGACCTATAAGGAGCTGATCGAGGACACCGACTGGTCGAAGTTCGGCCGCGGGCGCGACCCGCGGTGTGCCAACTGCATGGCCCACTGCGGTTACGAGCCCACTGCGGTGGTCGCGACGATGGGATCGCTCAAGGAGTCACTGCGCGCTGCCGTCGGCGGCTGATCCCATGTCACCGCTGCTGGAAGGCCTGGCCGGCCCGGCGGATCTGCGGCGGCTGCCGGACGCCGTGCTGCCCGCGCTCGCGGCGGAGATCCGGGAGCTGCTGATCGACTCGGTGCCGCGCACCAGCGGGCACCTCGGCCCCAACCTCGGGGTCGTCGAGCTGACCATCGGGCTGCACCGGGTGTTCGACTCCCCCACCGACGCGATCATCTGGGATACCGGCCACCAGACCTACGTGCACAAGCTGCTCACCGGGCGGCGCGAGGGCTTCGCCCGGCTGCGCAGCGCCGGCGGCCTGTCGGGCTATCCCAGCCGTGCGGAGAGTGAGCACGACCTGGTGGAGAACTCGCACGCCTCCACCGCCCTGTCCTACGCCGACGGCCTGGCACGCGCATTCGCCCTGCGTGGTCAGCCGGACCGTGCGGTGGTCGCGGTGGTCGGTGACGGCGCGCTGACCGGCGGGATGTGCTGGGAGGCGTTGAACAACATCGGCGGATCACCACAGCGCCCGCTGATCATTGTGCTCAACGACAACGGCCGCTCCTACTCGCCGACGGTGGGCTCGCTGCCGGGGCACCTGAGCGCGTTGCGGCGCCGTGACGTGTCGCGATCGGTGTTCGACGAGCTGGGCCTGGCCTACCTCGGGCCGGTGGACGGCCACGACGTCGTCGCGGTGCAAGCCGCGCTGCGCCAGGCCCGGACGCTCGGGCGTGCTGTGCTGGTGCACTGCGTGACCGTCAAGGGCAAGGGATACCCACCCGCCGAGAACGACGAGGTGGACCGCATGCATTCGGTCTCTCCACCGACGGCTCCGACGGCTCCGACGGGTCCGTCGTGGACCGGCGTGATGGCGGACGAGCTGTTGGGCATCGCCCGGGAGCGCCCGGAGGTGGTGGCGCTGACCGCCGCGATGCTACACCCGACCGGGCTGCACCGCTTTGCCGCACAGTTTCCCGACCGGGTCTTCGACGTCGGGATCGCCGAACAGCACGCCGTCACCGCCGCCGCCGGACTGGCGATGGGCGGCCTGCATCCGGTGGTGTGCGTGTACGCGACGTTCCTCAACCGGGCCTTCGACCAGGTGTTGATGGACGTGGCGTTGCATGAGCTGCCGGTCACCTTCGTGCTCGACCGGGCCGGCGTCACCGGCAACGACGGGCCGTCCCACAACGGGATGTGGGACCTGTCCCTGCTGGGCGTCGTGCCGGGAATGCGGGTGGCCGCGCCGCGCGACGCACCGCGGTTGCGCGTGCTGCTGCGGGAGGCCATCGCGCACCCCGGGCCGGCCGCGGTGCGTTTCCCCAAGGGTTCGGTAGCCCCCGACCTGCCGGCGATCGGACGGATCGGCGGGGCCGACCTGTTGGCTCGTAACGGCTGCGGGGGCGTGCTGATCGTGGCGGCGGGAGCGTGTGCCCGCGCCGCGGTGGTTGCCGCGGCCCAGGTCGCGGCGGCCGGCGAGGACGTCACCGTGGTCGATCCCCGTTGGCTGCTGCCGGTGGACCCGGCACTGGCGCGCGCGGCCGATGGCTACCGGCTCGTGGTCACCGTCGAGGAGAACGCCGGCGCGGGCGGTTTCGGCGACGCCTTCGCGCGGGCGCTGCGCGCCACTGGATCGCAGGTCCAGCTGTGCACCCTGTGCCTGGGCCAGCAGTTCATGCCGCACGCAGGGCGCGATGAGCTGCTGCGCGAACACGACTTGGACGTCGCGGGGATCGTCCGCGCTGCCCGATCTGTCGCTCCCACCCCGGCACCGGCTGGGAATGGCTCGGCCCGGCACTGGTCCGAGCCGGTGAGGGCCACAGTCACGTAACGCCAGACTGTGAGGTAAGGGAGAAAGGCCGTGGTCAATCCACGTACCGCCGGGTTGCTCCTGGTGCTGACTCTCGTGCTCGCTGGCTGCTCCCAATCCACCAACGGGAACACGGCGGCCACCGCAGGCCCGGACGGACTGGGGCGCTTCTACACTCAAACACTGACCTGGTCTGGCTGCGCGAAGATCTTTCAGTGCGCCTCATTGACGGTACCGCTGGACTACGCCAACCCGGCCGGACCCACGATCCGACTCGCGGTCATCCGCGCGAAGGCCACCGACCCCGCGCGCCGGATCGGCTCGTTGATAACCAATCCCGGTGGTCCGGGTGGATCAGGCGTGGATTTCGTCAAGCAAGGTTATCCCGCGCAACCCGGTCAGCCTTCGCATTTCGGCACCCAGCTGCGAGCCGACTTCGACATCGTCGGCTTCGATCCCCGGGGGGTGGGCCAAAGCGCGCCCATCACCTGCCTCACCGACACACAGCTCGACCAGCACAACGCGCTGGATCCCACCCCGAACACCCCCACCGAAGTGGACGCGGTGGTGACCGGGGACAAGACCTTCGACGCCGGCTGCCAAGCCCGCTCGGCGACGTTGTTGCGTTATGTCGGCACCCCGAATGCGGCGCGCGACATGGACATCCTCCGCGCCGCGCTCGGTGACCAGAAGATGTATTACCTCGGGGCCTCCTACGGCACCTACCTCGGTGCGGTCTACGCGGGGCTGTTCCCGACCCACATCGCCCGGGCGGTGCTCGATGGTCCGGTACCCCCAAGCCTGACCACCATGCAGCTAGGCCTCGGGCAGGCCGGAGGCTTCCAAGCCGAGATCACCCGATTCATCGTCGACTGCACGACCCACCCCGACTGTCCCCTGGGCACGGATGCAACCACGGCCGGACGGAGATTGGCGGGTTTCCTCGCTTCGACCGATGCTCACCCGATACCCACCGGCACGAGCCGGATGCTCGATGAGGCGCTCGCCGAGACCGGCGTGGTGGTCACCATGTACGGCAGCCCCCGAAGCTGGCCAATCCTACGGAAAGCCCTGGCTATGGCCATGGCCGGGAACGGACGCGAGCTGCTCACATTGTCCGATCTGTACTACGAGCGTGACCCGAAGACCGGGCATTATTCCAACTCCTCCGAGGCCAACGTCGCCATCAATTGCCTGGACCACCCGGACCCCGCGCACAACGTCGCCGATGTCCAGGCCGAAGTGCCCGCATACGAACAGGCGTCCCCGCTCATCGGTGCCTCGTTCGCGTGGGGTGACTTGATGTGCGCCTACTGGCCGGTGCCGCCGAAAAGCCAGCCGCACCCGATCCATTACGCGGGTTCACCGCCGATCCTGGTGGTGGGCACGATCCATGATCCGGCAACGCCATATCCGTCTGCGCAAGACATGACCCAACAGTTGGGTTCCGCGGTATTGCTCACCTACGACGGCGACGGCCACACCGCCTATGGTCGGGGCAGCAGCTGCATCAATGCGGCAGTGGACGCTTACCTGGCCCAAGGTGCGGTGCCGGCAGCGGGCACGGTCTGCCAACCTGATCCTGGACCACCCAACTGACCCTGAGATGACTCGGCCGCCGGGCAATCCTGTCTCAATGATGCTATCAATGCAGGATGATGGCTTACCCCCATTGGCGCAGCTACCCGGTCTCTTCGACCCTGCGAGGCCGCTGCCCCGCTGCTCGGCCTATCGCTCGTCGCGGCCGGGCCACCGCGACACTGGCCGCGGTGCTGACCACGGTCAGTGATTTGGCTCAAGGCCTGCCTGCCTCCTTCCAAGCGCCCACCCGGCCGGGTAAATACCCCTACCACAGCATCCTCCAGCCCTACATGACGGGCGTCCTGACCGTCTCCTAGGGTCGCGACGCGGGCCACGCTCCACTACACACATCAAAGTTCGCGGCCCGTCAACGCGTGTTTCGAGACGTTCGTGGGTGGGGTACCCAGAACCAGATATCCGCCACTCTCGAGGAGCCGCCATGGCACTGGACAGCCCGGAGCGCATCCCAACCGGCCGGGCCGAGCACCGGATGGCGCGGGTGGCCGGCGCCGCGCTGCTCGTCATCGCCGCCGGACTGCACATCCATGAATACTTCGGGGCCAGTCCGCTGTCACTCGCGGCGCTGTTCATCGCATCCGCGGCGGGCACTGTGGCAGGCGCGGTGCTGCTTCTGGCGAAAGCCCCCCGCCTGGGTTGGCTGATCGGCGGGGTGGCCAGCGCTCTGACGTTTGCCGCCTACTGCATCACCCGCACCATCGGCATTCCCGGGGTGGACCCCAGCGCCGACATCGGCTACTGGCTCCAGCCCCTCGGGGTGGTCTCGTTGATCGTCGAGGCGGGTGCGCTGCTGCTCGCGGTGATCGCGCTGAGCGACCGGCACAACCTCAGTACCCACCGCGCGCGGGCGGAGCTG
>JBBPZY010000295.1:0-17975 GCA_038276315.1 Mycobacteriales bacterium | reverse complement strand
GTGCAGGGACTGCTGTGCGCAGGCGCGCCCGGCCGGGCGGTGCTGGCGTTGGGGGTGGAGGCCGACCTTGTGCATGCCGCCTCGATGGTGGGGCTGGCGGCCGTGGATCGGGCACGTCGGCGCGCCGGGCTGGTTGACGCGCTGTGCGCGGGGTCATTCGCCGTCGCTGGGCTGGTCTTGGCGTGCCGCCGGTTCCCGCGTAGTGGTGGCACTCCACCGGTGGGGCGGGGGCCGTAGGTGCGGGGGCCGTAGGTGCGGGCGTGGCGGCGCGGCGGGAGGCCGCGGCGCTGGCGCTGGCCCGCTGGGTACTTCCCGCATCGTTGTGCCGTCGGGTGAGCCACCGGTGAGGCACACCTCCGAACCACCGCCTTACTGACGGTGTCGGAAGCGCAGTACCAGACGACGGCCGCCGAAGTGGCCGATGGAGTAGCCGATGTTGTCCCCGATGACGGCGCCGACGAAAGCGATGATCGCGACGGCGATGATGTTGAGTCGCCCGGTGCCGGCGTAGACCGCGGCGGCCACCAGGATGGTTTCGCCGGGGACGGGCACCCCGAAGTCCTCGGCGAGGACCAGGCCGCCGACGGCGCTTTCGGATTCCGAGGCGACGGCGGTGGCGACGTCGCGGGGGTAGGTGCGACGGGCGATCAGGAGCAGGGTCAGTCCGGCCACGGTCAGTGGCAGGAGCATGATCAGGAGGGTGTGGTCGAGGCCGATCACGGCGAAGGTTGCAGTCCGGAGAAGAAGAAGTAGCCCAGCACCGATGAGATGATCAGCAGGCGATTGGTGGGAATGGACAGGACGTAGCCCACCGCGCGCGGCAGCGGCCAGTTGGTGGGATCGTCGCGGATGATGCGCTGGGGGTGCGGGGCGATGTTGTCCTGGGTGATCTGTTGTTGCACCGCACCGGCCTGCTCGGCGGTCCAGTGTTCGGGGTCGTCCTGTCGACGGCGCCGCGAGCCGATCCGTCGGGATGTAACCGCGCCAACGGAGCACCGGCGGGCACGAAGTCTCCGACGCGCACCAGCAGCTCGACCACGCAGCCACCGTCGGCCGCGTGCCGCACGAGGGCCTCCTCGTTCACCGACACGAGCACCCCGACGCCGGGTGAGCCCGGCGGCTCGCCGCCCAGCATGAGCCGGGCCGCCGGGTAGGGCGTCTGCCGCATCGGGCAGCGCCGCTGTAGCACCTGCCGCGATTCCTCGCCGATCACGGCGATGATCGAGGCCACCCTGATCATGTTGGCGACGTGGTCGATGTAGCGGATGAACAACGCAACACTGAGCAGCACGAAGGCCACGCGACGCGCGGCACGAAGCCGTTGCGCTCGGTGGTGCCCAGCACGTCGCGGCCCACCATGATCGCATAGACGAATGTCGCGACGAAGGCCCCGAGCGACCACTGGATGGTGCGGTCGCGCAGGACCGTGCGCAGCACCCGGGGCGAGAACTGGCTGCTGGTCAGCTGCAGCACCACGATGGTGATCGAGAACACCAGCCCGGTGAATGCGATCATCGCTTGGATGATCGAGGACAGCAGGCCACGCGCGGCCGCTGGAGGCCCGGGGAACAGGAACGCGACGCGCAGCGATCCGATCGTCTGGTCCACGCTGACCAGACCTACGGCCAACACGATGGCCGCGACCACGCACAGCGCGGGGATGAGCCAGAACGCCGAGCGCACCATGTCCTGCAGCCGTTCGGCTGACACGACACCCGTGCCGCCCTCGTTCAGCGGGCGCTAGCCACTCGACTCACCGCGGGCCACCCGACTCGCCGCGGGCGAGGGCGGTTTGGTGGCAGAGGGTCTGGAGTCGCTGCGCGGTCGGTTGCCCGCCCAGCCGGGTCCGGGCTCGGGTGTGCTGGTCGATCTCCTGGCGGGTGGCCCCCGGGCCGTGGCCGTCGAGCAGTCGCGCTCGGGTCTGCTCGATCGCGGTCTGGATGACCGGCGGACCCGTGGCAGGGTCCTCGGTGCTGGGCTGTGGGCGGGATGGGGGACTGGTCATCTCAGGCCACCCGGAACTGTTCGGCGTCGCGGTGTTTGAAGGCCAGCCCTAGCCCGGGGCGGGTCCGGTCCGGGCGCAGCGCGCCGCCGCGCGGGTCAAGCGCGCCGTCGAAGAGCAGGGTTTCGATGCGGTGGTGGTCGTGGAAGTACTCCAGGTGCCGCAGGTTGGGCACCGATGCGGCCACATGGGCGTGCAGGTTCGGCGCGCAGTGCCCGGAGACGTCGAGGTTGTGCCCGGCGGCCACCGCCGCGGCGCGGACCCATTCGGTGATCCCGCCGCAGCGGGTGACGTCGATCTGCAGGCAGTCCACCGCGCCGGCGGTGACCATGCGGGCGAAGTAGGCTAGATCGTAGCCGTACTCGCCGGCTGTGGTGTCCGGGCTGGTCTGGTCGCGGACTTCGCGCAGGCCGTCGAGGTCATCGGAGCTGACCGGCTCTTCGAACCAGACCACGTCAGACTCCGCCATGGCCTGGGCGATGCGGATGGCTTGCTTGCGGCGGTAGCCGCCATTGGCGTCGACGTAGAGCTCCACGTCGGAACCGATGACCTTGCGGGCGAAGGCGATGCGCGCGAGGTCCCGCTGCTCACGGGCACCCCAAGACTCGCCGATCTTGATTTTCACCCGGGGGATGTCCCACTCGTCCACCCAGCGGGTCAGCTGGGCGGCGGCGGTGGCGTCGTCGTAGGTGGTGAACCCGCCGCTGCCGTAGATCGGCACGACATCACGAACGGCGCCGAGCAGCCCGCACACCGGCAGGTCGACCAGCTTGGCTTTGAGGTCCCACAGCGCGGTGTCCACCGCGCTGATCGCGCACGAAACCAGCCCGGGGCGCCCCAGGTTGCGCACTGCGGTCACCATCGCCTGCGACGATCCGGGCACGTCCAGTGCGCCTCGCCCGGTCACCGCGGTGGTCAGTGGCCCGTCGATCACGGGTTTGCAGCCCACGCCGGCGTAGGTGTAGCCCAGCCCGGTCGTGCCGCCGCCGGTCGCTTCGACGAGGACCAGAGTGGTGGAGTCCCAGGCGATGGTGCCGTCGGCCTCGGGCGCATCGGTCGGTATCCGGTACACCGCCGTGCGCAGGCCCTCGATCCGCACCTCGTCACTGCCCACGGTGGGCGCTTCTTTCCGGTGGGCCGCCGAGCGTGCTGGCGGCTTCGAGCATCAGGGCGTGGACGAAGGCTTGGGGCAGGTTGCCGCGCAACTGGCGTTGGGTGACGTCGTATTCCTCGGAGAACAGCCCCGGCGGTCCGCAGGCCGCGCGGTTGCGTTCGAAGCAGGTCCGGGCCGCCAGCGCGTCGCCCTGCTGGTGCTCGGCCAGCGCCATCAGGAACCCGCACAGGGTGAACGCGCCCTCGGCCTGTCCGAGCGGGCGGGCGTCGTGGCGGAACCGGTAGACGTAACCTTCTTCGCCGAGCTCGTCGCGGACCGCGGCCAGGGTGGCCAGGCTGCGCGGGTCGGCGGCGGGCAGTGCACCGCGGATCGCCGGCAGCAGCAGGGCGGCATCGATCCGCGAGTCGTCCGGCGCGCGTTGCCAGCGCCCGGTGGGATGCAGGCAGTCGTGGGCGGTGTCGGCGACGAGGGTGTCGGCCAGAGCGCTCCACCCGGCGGCGTCGGAGGCGGCCACACCGGCGGTGGCGATCGCGCGCAGCCCGGCGGCGCAGATCAGCCGGGAGTGCGCCCAGCGGTGGTCGTCGAGTTCCCAGATCCCGGCGTCGGGTTGCCGCCACCGGGCTTCGATGGCGGCCACGGCAGCGGTGACGGCCTTGTAGTGGTCGGTGTCGAGGTGGTCGTGGCGGGCGGCGGCGGCGAAGAGCAGCAGCGCCTCACCCAGCGCGTCGAGCTGGAACTGGGCGTTGACGTGGTTGCCGAGGATGTCGTGCCCACCGGGGTAGCCGGGCAGGTTCAGGCAGCGCTGGCTGGGCACCGGTCCGCCGGTGCTGGTGTAGGCGGGTTTGAGGTGGGGGCCATCGGCGAGGAGGCGTTCGGCGACGAACCGGACCGCGTCGTCGAGCAGTGGGTGCGGGGCGTCGGCGGCGACGGCTTGCCCGGCGTAGCACTGGTCGCGGATCCAGACGTAGCGGTAGTCGTAGTTGCGGCCCTGTTCGGCGCGTTCGGGCAGGCTCATGGTGGCTGCGGCGACCATGCCGCCACCGGAGCTGGTCAACCCGCGCAGCACGGCGTAGGAGTGCCGGGCATCGCGGGGGGCGATGCTGACGCTGAGCGTCGGCATCGCCTCGCGCCAGGCGGTCTCGGTGCCCGTCCAGAGCCGGGCGGCGTCCGGCGGCTCGCCGTCCAGAGCGGTCTCGGACAATTCCAGGATCAGGTCGTGATGGGACCCCTCGGGCACGGTCACGGTGGCGCGGAGCGACTGCGCGTTGTCGCCGTGCACGTCGGCCGCGGCGCCGCCGGTCCACCGCGTTCGCAGCTCGCCGACCTGGCCCTCCCACCGTCCGTCATCGTCGCGGTGCAGCTCACGCAGGTGCGCCCGGCCGAACCCGGCGGCCGGTTGCAGCACCACCTCGACGCGGGCGTCGCCCCGCACGGCGATGATCCGGCGCAGGATGACCGCCCGATGCGGGTCGCCGGGAAACGCCAGCGCCTCACGGCACTCGGTGATCCCGGCCTCGGTGATCCACCGGGAACGCCAGATCAAACTGCCGTCCTCGTAGTAGCCACCCCACACGAACCGGTCGGTGGGGGTGACCGCATAGACGCCCTCGCCGCCGATCAGGGAGGACAGCACCGGGTCGGAGTCCCAACGTGGCGCGCACATCCACACGTAGTCGCCGCGCGGGCCGACCAGGATGCCACGTTCCCCGTCGGCCAGCAGCGCGTATTCCCGCAGCACCTGCGGCGGGAACGTCGCCGTGGTGTCGGTGTTTGTGCTGGTCATGGTGGTGCCTTTCGGCTCGACGGGGGTTAGATGCCAGCGGCGTTGGCGTAGTACTGCTGGTCTTCGCGCCAGCCGCCCTGGCCTATGCCGATGTCGGCGACATCGGCGACGAACTCGATCGCCGTGATCCACTTGACCATCTTGAAGCCGAGTTGGGTCTCGATTCGCAGCCGGACCGGGGCGCCATGCTCGATGGGCAGCGGGGCGCCGTTCATCTCCAGCGCGAGGATGGTCTGCGGCTTACTCGCCAGGTACAGCGGGATCGAGCCGTAGAAGAACCCGTAGCGGCCCTCGCCCTCGGTCAGGCCCTTGTCATCCATTGCGTAGAACACCACGTGGCGCGCCTCTGGGGTGGGGTGCACGAGGTCCATCACGGTGTTCAAGGGGACGCCGGCCCACTCCGCGATGGCGGTCCAACCCTGGATGCAGTTGTGCTTGACGATCTGACTCTGCTGCCCCAGCGCGCGCAGCTGCTCCAGCGACAACGACACCGGACTCGCCACCAAACCCCCCACGCTGAGCCGGTAGTCGGCGAAACCGCCGGTGGCCAGCTGCTCGTAGGCCTCCCCTGTGGGGGGATAGCCGTTGACCCGGTGATAGGGCGAGATGTCGGCGCGGGTGAAGTGCTGCCGGGAGCGGAACGCCCGGGAGATCGCCCGCTCGAAGGGGTTGACCATGAACCCGAGCAGGTGTTGGGTCTTGCGGCGGTAGCGCAGCGAGAACCAGCTGATGATGGCGTGGAACAGCAGGATACCGAAGATCCCGAGTAGCCCGATCGACAGCGCCAGCGTCTTGTTACCGGAGGGATCAGCCAGGACGACCTTGGCGAACTCGGCGGGCACCCCATGGATGATCACCATGAAGGTGTGCAGCGCGGTGAACGCGGCGAAGGCGCACAGCCCCAGGAAGTGCAGGCTTCGCGCGCCCTGCTTGCCACCGAACAGCTTGCCGTAGCGGGGAAAGCGGGCCAGCACCGACGGTGACATCGCCGCCCCGGTGGCGATCTGAAACGGCGCCAACCCGAAGATCACCAGGAAGTAGGACAGCTTCTGCGCCGGTTCGTAGGGCTGTCCGGGGATCTTGCTGGGGAGCTGGAAGTGCAGATAGGTGCCCACCGCCTTGATCGCGTCCGGGAACAGGGACCAGTGGGTGGGGATGAGGTAGTGCCAGTAGCCGGTGGCGAAGACCAGCGTGAGGTAGACCGCGCCGGTGAGGATCCAGAACTGCACGCTCATGAAATGCCAGTGCCGCCCCAGCCCCAGGTTCTTGCGCCCGGGCAGCGCGATCACCGGGCTCCACGCCTCTTCTTCGTCTAGTGAAGACCACATCCGGCGCGAGTCGGCGCCGTACATCTTTTTGGAGAACCGGGCCCACTCCCGCCCCGGTGGGCAGTCGTCGCGCCAGTACAGCTTCGGGAACGCGGAGAGCACCTCCAGCCCGGAGCGGGCCAGCAGCAGCAGGAAGAAGATGTTGAGGAAATGGGTGATCACGACCCACAGTGGGAAGAAGGGTGGCATCGGTTCAACTCCCGGGGAGTTGACCGACGCGCACTGGGGTGGTGCGCCGACGGGTACTGCGGACTGCGCTGGGGGTGCGGCCCGCGCGGACCGCGGGGTCGTCGTCCATCGCGGCGCCGCTGGCCATTCCGTGGGCGAGTCGAGACGCCAGCGCCATGATTGTCAGGGCGGGGTTGGCGCTGCCCTGGGTGGGACACACCGAGCCGTCGGACAGGAACAGGTTGGGCACTGCCCAGGTCCGCTGCTGGGCGTCGACCACGGATACCTCCGGGGAGGAGCCCATCCGGGCGCCGCCGATGAGGTGGGCGTAGCGGTGGATGGTCAGCACGTCTTGGGCATCCCCGGCGTGCAGGATGTCGGTGATCACCTTGGTGGAGTAGGCGATGTTGGCCTTGTCGTTGTCCGACAGGGTGTAGTCCATCCGGGCGACCGGCTGGCCGTAGGGGTCGGTCTCCTCGGCGAGGGTGATCCGGTTGTCGGGGTGGCACAGCAACTCGTTGAGTACACCGATGACGCCCCAGTGGTTGTAGTCGCGCATGTATTCGCGTAGTGCCCGGCCCCAGTGCCCGTCGGCGAGCACGTGTTCGGCCCAGCCGATCGGCAGCGGTGAGACGGTCTGGATGGAAAACCCGCGGGCGAAACCCCGGCTCCGATCGGTTTCGTAGAACTGCTCCGATGACACCTCTGGTGGCGGTGCCTTGTACATCCGCAGTTCCTCGGGCCAGCGACCCGCGGTCTGGCTGGCGCCCTGGACCATGACGTAGCGCCCGACCTGGTCGTGGTCGTTGCACAGCCCGTCGGGGAAGCGGCGGCTGGCCGACGCGAGCAGCAGCCGCGGGGTCTCGATGGAGTATCCGGCTACCGCGACGAACCGGGCCCGCTGCATCCGGTGCGCCGCCTGGCCCTCGGCGACATAGGTGACGCCGCTCGCCAACCCACTGGTCTCGTCGAGCTCCACCCGCAGCGCCATGCAGTTGCCCCGCACCTCGACCCCGTGGGCCAGCGCGTCGGGCAGGTGGGTGACATACGGGCTGGCCTTGGCGTTGACCTTGCAGCCTTGGAGGCAGTAGCCGCGGTAGATGCAGTGCGGCCGGTTGCCGAAGGTGCCGTTGACGATCCCGACCGGGCCGACCCGCATCTCGATGCCCAGCGCCAGCGCGCCGTGCATGAGCTTGTCGGCCGATGCGGAGATCGGATGGGGGGAGAAGGGGTAGCGGTGTGGGTAGCCCCACGGCCAGTCTTGCCCGGCGACCGGCAGCTCGGCCTCCACCCGCTCGTAGTGCGAGAGCACGTCGGCATAGCCGATGGGCCAGTCCGCGCCGACGCCATCGTCGGTGTAGGTGCTGAAGTCGCTGGGGTGAAACCGCGGGGTGTAACCGGCGTAGTGCACCATCGACCCGCCGACGCCGCGCCCGGAGTTGTTCTTGCCCAGCTCGATCGGGTCGGCCCCACCGATGATCCGTTTCTGGGTCCAGTACAGATCGTGGGAGCCGGCCTCATCGGAGACCCAGTCCTCGTCGGGGTGCCAGAACGGGCCGGCCTCCAGCACCACGATCCGCCAGCCCCGGCGGGCCAGCCGTTGGGCGAGTACCGAGCCACCGGCGCCGGCCCCGACGATCACCAGGTCGACCTCGTCGCTGTCGGGGTAGCGGCGCATGGTCTTCTCCCCGGGTAGGTCCCGGGAGTGCACATCGAGCAGGTAGCGGGAGTCGTTGTCGACCGGGCCGATCGCCCCCTTGAGGATCCCGCGCCAGAACGTCCCCATTACAACTGCTCCTCGTCCACGCGTACCGGGTCCTCATCGGTCGCCCCGGGGGTTTCGAAGGGCTCGCGGACCCCGAGGGTGCCGCGGCGCATGAATCCTCGGGGGTAGGCCGGGCCACCGAAGCCGATCTCGTTCCAGGCCCACGGGTGGGAGTAGAACGCCGCGAGCGCCGCACGCATCACCACCGACCACGCGCGGGTGACGTTGAGCTGGCCCCACGAACCGCCCAGCAGCCGACCCTTGGCGAACTCGCCGACGATCGCCTCCCGCCGCTGCTGATCGCAGGCGGCGAAACCGGTCAGCTGGTAACCCGTGGCGGCGGTGTGGTCCAGCCCGGCCAGCACCAGATGCCAGGTGTCGCGGTCATCGGGCATGTCGGCGTACTGGTAACCATCCAGACGCCTGGCGGCGAGTTTCTCGTCGACCATCTCCGCTACCGGCACCCGCGGCTCGGTGTCCTGGGCCAGCACGGTGTCGCAGAACGCCCGCAACGTCGGCTCCTCCTGGGGAGTGAAAAACCGCAACGGCCCGGGCGGCTCCAACCGGGCCAGCACGACCTTGCGCGTCGCCCCGTCCCAGGTGTCCACCGTGGACAGCACGTCGTAGTCGGGATACCGGCCGATCATCTGCGGGGTCACCCCGGCACGCTGGCGGGGTAGCCAGCTCGGGTGCGGCGGTTTACCGTCGGGACGGCAGTTGGGCAGGTGGTCGGGTTTGCTCAGATCCGGCATCGCCGCGGGCCTACTTCTCGCGCCGGATCAGGGCCGCGAGCAGGCCCATCCCACCGACCATCGTCATCAGGCCGGGTGCGGTGATCGGTGGGCCCATCGGCAGGTTGTAGGAGTACCCCCGCCAACCGCCCGGCTTGCGTGCCACCCCACGCGCGTGGAAGTACTCACCCAGCAACCCGTTGGCGGCGTAGAGCGCCGCGGTGATCGGCAGCGCCGTCTTGGCCCACCGCTTGGAGAACACCCCGGCGATACCGGCCGCGACCAGCGGGGGAGTCAACACGATCGGGCTCCACATCCACTTGTTGCCGAAGCTCGCCTTGTAGTGCTCCAGGTAGATCTCCGCCCCGGTCACCACCGCCGCCACCGCCGTCAGACCCGACAGGGAACGCTCGAACCGGCCGTGCTCGATGTTGGACACCATCCGGTCGAGGACATGCTCGCTCGCCGCGACCGCGCCGGGCTGTGAGGCTGCTGATGACATATCCGAACTTCCTTGTCTCGTGAGTCGACCGACACAGCTGGCAGGTCTAGCGGCCGGGGAGGAACTCTTCGGCGAACTCACGGACCGCTGAGATCGCGCCGGGCAGGCCTTCCTTGGGGGCTGCGGCGAAGGCTTTGGTCATTGCCTCCATTTGTTTGAAGCTGACGTGTGGGGGGATCGGCGGCTCTTCCGGGTCGGTCATCGCGTCGATGATCACCGGCCGGTCCGCGGAGAGGGCTTCGGCCCAGGCGCCCTCGATCTGGGCGGCGCGATCCACCTTGATGCCCTTGAGGCCGATCATCTCTGCGTAGGCGTGATAGGGGACATAGGGGATGTCTTGGGAGGCCTCGAACTTCGGGTCTCCGGCCATCGCGCGCTGCTCCCACGTCACCTGGTTGAGGTCTTCGTTGTTGAGCACCAACACGACCAGCCGGGGATCAGCCCAGGTCTTGTAGTACTTGGCGGCGGTGAGCATCTCGGCCATGCCACCCATCTGCATCGCCCCATCACCGACCATCGCCACCGATACCCGGTCGGGGAAGGCGAACTTCGCCGCGATCGCATACGGCACTCCGGGCACCATGGTCGCCAGGTTCCCCGACAGTGACGCCTTCATCCCGGCCCGGATCTTCACCTGGCGGGCGAACCAGTTCGCCGCGGACCCCGAGTCGCTGGACAGGATCGCGTTGTCGGGCAGTTGCCGGGACAGCTCGGCGAACAGAGCCTGCGGGCGCACCCGGGGCCGCTGGCCGTCGCGGTCGACGTCGGCCGGCTCGGCGCGGTCAGCCATCAACCGCCACCACTCCTCGACGCCCTTGGTGATGCCGTCTTGCCAGGAGCGGTCGGTCTTGCGGTGCAGGAGCGGCAACAGCTCGGCCAGGGTCTGCTTGCTGTCGCCGACCAGGGCGAGGTCCATCGGGTAGCGGATCGAGAGCATCCTGCCCAGCAGGTCGATCTGCACTCCCTTGACTGCGCCCTCCTTCGGCAAGAACTCCGAGTAGGGGAAGCTGGACCCGACCATCAACAGGGTGTCGGCGCCTTGCATCATGTCCCAGCTCGGCTTGGTGCCCAACAGGCCGATCGACCCCGTGCAGAACGGCACATCATCAGGCACGACGGCCTTACCCAGCAACGCTTTCGCCACTCCCGCACCCAGCGTGTCCGCGACCGCGACCACCTCATCAGTGGCGTGCAGCGCGCCTTGGCCGACCAGCATCGCGACCTTCTCACCGGCGTTGAGAATGTCCGCGGCGGCCTGCAGGTCGCGCTGGGCGGGGATCACCCGCCCTGGCCAGTAGCCGACGCCGGAGTGCATGGTGTGGGTCAGGTGCGGCTGCTTTTCCACCGCGTCCATCTCCTGCACATCCGCTGGGATGATCACACAGGTGACGGTCTTCTCGGTCTGCGCGATGCGCATCGCCCGGTCCAGGGTGTGGCGGATACTGCCTGGTTCGTTGGCCTGCTCGCAGTAGGCTGAGGCGACGTCGGAGTACAGCTGCAGCAGCTTGACCTCCTGCTGGAAATGCCCACCCAACGCGCGGACGAACGTCTGCCCCACGATCGCCACCACCGGCTGATGGTCCAGTTTCGCGTCATAGAGTCCGTTGAGCAGGTGAATCGCCCCGGGCCCCGAGGTGGCCATGCACACCCCGACCTGCCCGGTGAACTTGGCATGCCCACAGGCCATGAACGAGGCCATCTCCTCATGCCGGGTCTGGATGAACCGCAGCCGGTCCTGGTGCCGCCGCAACGCCCCCAAAATGCCGTTGATCCCGTCACCGGGGAACCCGTAGATGGTGTCGACACCCCACTCCAGCAGGCGCTCACACAAGTAATCCCCGGCGTTCTTACTCATCCGTGATTCCCACTCTCCATCACCGGGCGGCCTCGTTACTCGGGACGACGCGCTCTGCCGCCGGTCACGGCGCCGCCCAGGTAGTGAAGTAGCCCCGTGCCTGCGGGGTGAAACCCCCCGTGTGGGGGGTGTGCACCGTCGCCCCTGAGCTGGGCCCGTCAGGTCTTCCCCGATACTCCGGGATGGTCTGTCGTCCAGCCCAGCGACCATGCTCGGCTGGGCGGGATCTCGCCGGCGGCTTCGGCGAAGGCCAGCAGTGCGGGGGCGAGGTCGCTGCGGAGCTGAGGCGCCATCGTGGCGAGGACGTTCGCGATGGCGGTGCGCCGATGCTCGATCATGTTCTGCACGAGCTGTTGACCGGAGGCAGTGAGCTGCAGGACCAGGTTGCGGCGATCGGCGGGGTCATCGCTGCGGTGTAGTAGGCCGGCGTTGACGAGTTTGTCGCAGGTGCGGGTGGCGTTAGAGGGGTGGACGCCCAGTCCCTGGGCTACGGATGCGAGATTCTGCGGGCCGCGGCTGGCGATCACCACCAGGATCCGAAGCTGCGGCAGCGTCACCCGGTCCTCCACACTCGCCACCGACTGCGCGGAGACCGCGACAAGTACCCGAGCCGCGAGCATGACCGCGTCGATCTGCTCGGGGGTGGGACGAGTCGCATCCCCCACGGGTTGCGTGGCGTTCATCCGCGAAGCGTCCTCCAATAGCTGCGTTTACGCAAACATTGTGTTCTGATCAGGCTGGGTTCGCCTCCGCCGGTTGGGGTTCGCCTGCGCACCTACCGGCGCTACGCCTAAAGTGTGTACATCACAGCAATTGATATGCATACGCAACGATTGCGGTACACTTGGCGCTCAGGCAGTTCAGGGCCGTCCGCCCGCCAGCCCGCTGACGGACAGATGGGCGAGGGGCATCCGATGACCGTAGGGACCGTTGCGACAGCTGTGACCTCGTCGGTGTCCTCGGTCGGACCCGAACCTGACGAATACGCGGATCTGGCTCCGCTGCAGCGCCGGTACGCTGAGCTCGCTCCCGACGACCCCGAGCGGCGGCGGCTGCGCGGGCAGCTGATCAGCGGCTACCTACCGGTGGCCCAACACATCGCTCGCCGGTTCGCCGGTCGCGGCGAGCCGCTGGATGACCTGACCCAGGTCGCCATCGTGGGACTGATCAATGCCGTCGACCGTTTCGAACCCGCCCGCGGCTCGCACTTCTTGTCCTTCGCGGTACCGACCATCACCGGTGAGGTACGCCGTTACTTCCGCGACCACAGCTGGTCGACTCGGGTACCGCGGCGGCTGAAGGTTCTCCACGTGGCCATCAGGGCCACGCTGCCAGACTTGTCCCAACAGCTCGGCCATGCTCCCCGACCCAGCGAGATCGCGCAGCGGTTGGGATTGCCGACCTCGGCGGTGATCGAGGGGCTACACGCTGGGGAGGCATACCGAACCTCGTCTCTGGATGAGATCCTCAGCGCCGGAGACGACGCTCCGGGAGGGTTCATCGAGGACCCGGGGGTGGAACTGGCGCTCATCGACGAGCGCGAGGCGTTGCGCCCACTGCTGGCTGAGCTTGCGCCCAGGGAGCGGACGATCATCGCGCTGCGCTTCTTCCGCCAACTCAGCCAGACCCAAATCAGCGAGCAAGTCGGCGTCTCGCAGATGCACGTCTCGCGGCTACTCCGCCAAACACTGGACTTCTTACAAGAGCGCATGGCCAGCCCGGATTAGTTGGCCGTCTCCGACCGTATCCTGTGGCCCATGCGTGCGGCGCTGAGGGCGGGCCTGCTCTGGTTCGTGGTGTTGACCGGCTTCTACTTCGCGTTGATCTCGAGCTACGACTGGCCGGAGATCGTAGTGGGCCTGGGATCCGGAGCCATTGGCGCGGTTGCCGCGGTGTTGACCAGGACCGCGCAGCGACTGCATTACCGGCCTGCGCTTGCCTGGTTGCGGTGGTTGGGTCGGTTGCCAGCGGCGGTGCTGGGTGACACCGTCCGGCTGGCGGTCCTGCTCGTCGGCCACGTCGTCGCGCGCCGCCCGGTGCGCGGCACCATGCGTGAGATCCACCTTCCCACAGACGGCACGTCACGTGGATCCGCCCACCGCGCGATCGGTTCGCTGGCGATCTCCTTCGCGCCGGGCAGCTATGTGGTCGACGTCAACACCGACACCGGGCTGGTGCTGGTCAACGACCTGGGCGCCGCCGAGTCTTCGGCCTTGGAAGACATGGTGACGCGGTGAACGCATGGCTGGTCTCGGCGACCGTGCTTCTGGTCGCGGGGCTGTTGCCGTGTCTGGTCGTCACCATGCGGTCCGGTTCGGTGGAGCGGTTGGTCGGCCTGGAGGTGGCCGGAGTCGTCACCACCATCGTGCTACTGCTGCTAGCGCAGGGTTTCAGCCGTGCCGTCTACCTCGATCTGGCGCTGGTACTGGCGCTGCTGTCGTTCGCCGGGTCGATGGTGTTCGCTCGCTTTCTCGAGCGGTGGCTGTGATCGTGCGCCATGGCATCGCGCTCGTGCTGCTGATCGTCGGGGTCGCCGTGCTCGTCTTGTCGTGTCTGGGCGTGCTCCTGGCGCCTGGGGCCTACGAGAAGCTGCACTTCGCGGCGCCGGCCTCGTCGCTGGGCGGGGTGCTGGTCGGGATGGCCCTGGCGGTAGAAGCAGCGGCGGTGTCAGACGGGTTCAAGGAGATGTTCACGGTGCTCGTGCTGGCCATCACCGGCCCGGTGGTGACGACGGCGACCGCCCGAGCCGTCTGGGCCCGCGACGATCAGGAGGAGGCCCGATGAGTGTTCTCGTCGCGGTGGCGTTGGTGCTGACCGCGGTCGGCGGCACGGCGGTGGTGTTGACTCGGGAGCCGGTGCACCAAGCGATCGTGTTGTCCGTCTTCGGGCTGTTACTGGCGATCCTGTTCGTGGTGTTGCAGGCGCCCGACGTCGCCTTGTCCCAGTTGGTGATCGGCGCGGCTGTGCTCCCGTTGATGGTGCTGCTGGCGATCGCGAAGGTCCGCCGGGGAGAACGCGGGTGAGCCGCCGCGGTCGCCTGGCGGTGTTCTCGGTCGCCGGGTTGGGTCTGGCGGTACTTCTCGTCGCCGCGTTCCTCGATGCGCGCCCGTTCGGCACGGCGTTCCACCCGCTTGGTGATGCGTCGGTGCGGGCGTCGCTGCTGGAGCGGGCCACGGCCAACACGGTCGCCTCGATCACCTTCGACCAGCGCGGGCTGGACACGATGGGTGAGGAGTTCATCCTGTTCGCGGCGGTTCTCGGCGCCGCGGTCCTGCTACGCCGCGACCGCGAAGAGCGGGAGGCGGCGGCGCCGGACGAGCGCAGGGAGGGCAGGGGGCAGGTCGGCCACATGCCGGAGGTGATCCGGTTGGCTGGTTATCTGGTGCTGCCGTTCGTCGTGGTCGTAGGGATTTACGTCGTGGCACATGGCCACCTGACCCCAGGTGGGGGCTTCCAAGGTGGAGTGATCCTCGCGACCGGGTTACATCTGGTCTATCTGGCCGGCGACTATCCGGCGCTGCGATGGTTACAGACCAACCGGATCTTCGAGGTTAGCGAGGCGGCCGGAGCAGCCGGATACGTGCTGCTGGGCCTCGCCGGCCTCGCGGCGACCGGCGCGTTCCTGTACAACGTGATGCCCTACGGGCAGCTGGGCCAGCTCGCGTCGGCCGGCACCGTGCCGCTGCTCAACGCCGCGGTGGGCATCGAGGTCGGCTCCGGGGTGGTGCTGTTGTTGGCGGAGTTCCTGGAGCAGACCCTGGTCCTGCGCGAGCCCGGCGGGAACAGGCGCGCGGGAGCAGGCGGATGAACCTGCTGCCCTATCTGGTGACCGGCTGGCTGTTCCTCGCCGGTCTGTATGGCGTCGTCAGCAGCACGAACCTAATCCACACTGTGGTGTCGCTGTCGGTCGTACAGTCCGCGACCTACGTGCTGCTGCTCACCGTGGGGTTCCGCACCGGGGGCACAGCGCCGGTGTTCGCCGACATCCCGCTGGGCACGGCGGTGGTGGATCCGCTGGTGCAGGCGCTCGCGTCGACCGACGTGGTCGTCGGCGCGACCGTGTCGGCACTGCTGCTCTCCCTCGCCATCCAGGTGCACAAAAGGTCCGGGACGCTGAATCCCGACGAGCTGAGATCGCTGTCTGGATGAGGCAGGAGTCTCGATGAGGCAGGGGTCTCGATGAGTGCCGCCCTGCTGACCCCGCTGATGATCACCCTGCCGATCGGCATGGCGGCGCTGATGGTGGCGCTGGGCGGCCGGCTGCCCCGCCGGGTCCTCGACGTGCTCGCCACCGCCACCGCCGCGACTGTCGCCGCGCTCGCGGTGGTGCTTCTGGTTGCCACCGCCACCGCACCCGGGCGGGTGATCGCCTGGGCTGGCGGCTGGACACCACGGCAGGGGATGAGCATCGGGATCGCGCTGGTCTCCGACCCGATCAGCGCCGGTCTGGCGATCATCGCAGCGGTGCTGGCGACAGCCGCTCTGGTCTACTCCTGGCGTTACTTCGACGCCGTGGACGTCTACTTCCATGCGCTGATGCTGGTCTTCCTGGCCGCGATGTGCGGATTCGTGCTGACCGGCGACCTGTTCGACATGTTCGTCTGGTTCGAGCTGATGAGCGCAGTGGCCTACGCGCTGACCGGCTACAAGATCGAAGAGGCGCAGTCGGTGCAGGGCGCGCTGAATTTCGGCGTCACCAACTCGATCGGCGCGTTCTGCACCCTGATCGGCATCACCCTGCTCTACGACCGCACCGGCGCGTTGAACTTCGCCGCGCTCGGCGCGAACCTCGCCGGCCAGCGACCGGACGCACTCGTGGTGGCCTCGTTCGTGCTGCTCGTCACTGGGTTCCTGACCAAAGCGGCCGTCGTGCCGTTCCATTTCTGGACCGCCGACGCCGAGGCGGTGGCACCCATCCCGGTATGCGCGCTGTTCTCGGGGATCATGGTCGAGCTGGGTATCTATGCGGTCGCTCGCACCTACTGGACCGTCTACTCCGGAACGCTGCCGCCGTCGGCGATCCGCGGACCGCTGCTCGCATTCGGAGTCCTGTCCGCGGTGGTCGGCGGAGTGATGTGCCTAGCCCAACGGCACATCAAGCGACTGCTCGCGTTCTCCACGGTGAGCCACATCGGCCTGTTCCTCGTCGGGGTCGCCCTGCTCAGCCCGGCTGGTCTCGCCGGCACCGCCGTCTACATCCTCGGGCAGGCTGGGGTGGAAGCCGCGCTGTTCCTGCTCGTCGGGGTGATCCTGCTCCGGTTGGGCGCCGTCAGCGAACGCGACCTGCACGGCCGCGGCGGCGGAATGCCGATCACCGCCACACTGACGATCATCGGCGGTGTCGCCCTGGCCGGGCTGCCGCCGTTCGCCACCGGCCTGGGCAAGGCCATCACCGAGGACGCCGGAGTCACGGAGGGTTTCGGCTGGCTGGTCGCGGTGTTCGTCGGCGCCTCCGCGCTGACCGCCGCCGCCGTGCTGCGAATGGCCGCACGGGTCTTTTTCGGCCTTGGGTCCCCCGCCGCGAAGGATCCGACCTCACGGGGCGCCGATGAGGACGAGGGCGAGGAGGTCGAGGAGGTGCCGACCGGCGGCGTCCCACGCACCATGCTGATCCCACCCGCCGTCCTGCTCGCCACCGCCCTGGGCCTGGGCCTGCTGCCCGGCCTCGGCGGGGCGATCGGCCAGATCGCCTCCGACTTCTTCGATCGGGCGGCCTACGCCTCCCAGGTCCTCGGGCTTCCCACACCAGAGCCCCGCACCGCCGCTGTACACGTCAGTGGCTTCACCGCCGCCAGCGTCGGCTACGGCCTCCTGTCGACCGGACTCGCCGTGCTCATCGCGGCTCTGACCATACTCCGCAGCCGGCTGCCCCGGTGGACGCTGGCTGTGGCCCGCGCCGCGCTACCGCTCCTTCGCGGGCTCCGCGCCCTTCACTCCGGGCATGTCGGCGATTACGCGATGTGGCTCGTGGTGGGAGTCGTCGCCCTCGGCGGCGCCGTCAGCCTCATCCTCGGCTAACCGTTCCATGAAACGAGTCAAAGAGGCGCGGCGCCGGGTCAATACCAGCGCCACGCCGGATCCGGCCATAGCGACCGCGCCGCCCACAGTGAGCGACACCGCCAGCATGCTCACCTCAGACTGCGGCGCTGCTCGGCCGTCCGAATTGGTCCTCGCCGAACTGGTGCCGGTTGTTGTGCTGACCCGCTCGCTGACTGCTACATCGGCCATGGCCACCGGGGCGGCACCCAGTAGCGCCGCGCCCGCGATCAGCCCGCAGGCGACGATCCGCATCGCAACCTCCTCCGAGCTCGCGCTCGATCGCCTCGAACGTGGCCCACATGCGCTCGGCGGTTGCGGGCAGGAAACCGACGAGCGGCACCACGAGCACCGAGGCGTCGAAATCGTCGGAGGCGTAGGCGCCTGCCACTCGTTCGATCACGACAACTATCCGAACCAGTCCATCATCAACCCCCGGCACGAAACCACTTGACGTGCACCGCCGGGGTCTAGGGCAGCGATCCGGCACGTTGTCGCCACAATATGCGGCCGGTTGAGAAAACTATATCCACGCCCAGGCGAAGAAGGCGCGGTCAGGATCTGAACAAACTAGGGCCTCCTGCTATTTCCGTGGGTGAGTGTTCATGATCGTCCGGGTAGGGGTGGGCAGAGTCCGCCTCGGGTGAGGGTGGCCATGGCGATGAGTGCTTCGGCGCTGTGGTAGCCGTAG
>JBBPZY010000294.1:0-7187 GCA_038276315.1 Mycobacteriales bacterium | reverse complement strand
GCCATCGCCCAACGCATCGCCTGGCGAGCCGAATACGACCGAGCACTGCTCGCCGCCACCGGACCACCACCCGACACCGCCGATGTTTCGGAAATTCCAGAAGCAGCGTGACGGGGGAGGAGGACGAAAAGATGAGCAGCAAGTCACCGGACAAGGTTCGGGAGCTGGCCCAGCTGATGACCGTTCCGGACATCCTGGCGGCGCTGGGCGGGTCAGTGTCACGAGACACCTTCTACAAATGGCGACAAACCGGCAAGGGACCCCGTTGCTTCCCGCTGCCCAATGGGGAACTGCGGTGCACGGTCACCGACTTCACAGAATGGCTCAACGGACTACAGGGGGCGGCGGCATGAACACCACGTTCAAGGTGCGGTTCTGGGAGATCGCGGACTGGACGAAGTCGAAAGATAAGAAGAAAAAGAAGGGTCGTCCGTACGGTGTCCGGTGGGTGACCGAGCACAAGCCGCACTCGGAGTGGTACTCCACTAAGGCGCTTGCGAACAGCCGGCGAGCGGAGCTGATGCAAGCGGCGCGCGACGGCGACCCGTTCGATGTCGACTCCGGTTTGCCGGTCGCCGAGTTGAAACAGCGAAACTCGCTGTCCTTCGTTGAGTTCGCGCAGTCCTACATGGATATGAAGTGGCCGGATGCGGCGGCAAAGACACGGACGAGCACGGTGGAGGCGCTGGCTACAGCAGGTACCGTGTTTGTTCGCGACGCGACCGGCCGGCCGGCGGCTACCGACCTTCGGCGGATGCTTACGTCCAGGCTGCTGCCCCCGACGATGCGAGACGCTGAGTTGTCGCCGGAAGATCGGGAGGTCGTTGCCTGGATTGTTCGGCAGTCGCGGCCGTTGTACGACCTGACCGACACGGTGACCATGCGCGACGTGCTGGACGCCATGGCGACCAAGCTGGATGGCAAGAGCGCGGCGGCCACGGTGTACCGGCGAAAGCGGGCCGTCCTGTTCAACCTGCTGTCCTACGCAGTCGAGCGGGAACTGCTGCCGGACAATCCGATGACCAAGGTTAAGAGGACCGCTCCCAAGATCGTCGAGGAAGTGGACCCGCGCGTGGTTGCCAACCCTGCACAGGTCAGGCAGTTGTTGACCGCAGTGACCTACGTCGGCCAACGCAATCAAGACCGGGGCGCGCACCTCGCTGCCTTCTTCGCGGTGGGCTACTACGCGGCAGCACGCCCGGCCGAAGGGTTGGCCCTTCGGGAGCGGGACTGCACGCTACCGAAGCAAGGGTGGGGCGACTTGGCGCTGGGCGAGTCGCGGCCGGCGGCGGGGAAGCGGTGGACGGACTCCGGGGAGGTGCACGACCGGCGAGGCCTGAAACACCGGGGCACCAAGGACGTGCGCATCGTGCCGATTCCGCCCGTGCTGGTCGGCATCCTGCGCCACCACCTGGACACCTACGGCACGGGACCGGATGGTCGGCTGTTCCGCTCACCGAACGGTGGCGTGGTCGGGTCGTCGACGTACTACCGGGTGTGGACGCAGGCACGCACATACGCGCTCACCCCCGCTCAAGTGGCGTCACCGCTTGCCGGTCGACCGTATGACCTGAGGCATGCGGTGGTGTCGCTGTGGCTGAACCGGGGTGTCCCGGCGCCCGAGGTTGCCCAGCGGGCCGGTCACTCGGTCGACGTGCTGCTCAAGGTCTACGCAAAGTGCATCGAGGGCGACCGTGTGAAGATCAATAAGGTGGCTGAGGATGCGTTCGCGGAGTAGGGCAAGCCTCGTGACAGATGGTCCTGGGGGAGTTCGCACCACGGATTCGCACCACGCCGGCAACCGTCTGGCCGGCACAGATGGGCGTGCTCGTCCCGAGCCTGCGCAGGGCTTTTCCGTTTCGCAGTGGTTTCGCGAACGGCGGCAGACGGGGCCTGACGGCGGCAGACGGTGGCAGACAACAAGATCCGCTTTGACAAGTATTTTCCCTGGTCAGCAGTGCTTTCGCCTGGTGAGTGGTGGTGCCCCCGGCAGGATTCGAACCTGCGACACACGGTTTAGGAAACCGATGCTCTATCCCCTGAGCTACGAGGGCCTACGGCGTGCGTTCGCCCTGGATACGGGGCGATGCTCACTCCGTGGGCTCGGGCTTGCTACCTCACTCCCGACCGTCTGTGCCGCACCTGTGCCGCGTGCCGTGGACCGGCCTCTGACTATCGCCTCGACACGCGGCGCCGATTGTACGGCTGGTGGTGGCGGGTCGTCTCTGCAGTGCCCTGCCTAGCCACGGCCGAGCGTCCATGATGTCCCCACCTCGTCCAGCCTCTGCCTGACCGCGACCCACAGCGCGTCCTTACTGCCGCTTCTACCACGGCCACCCGAGGATCATCACGGACAACAGCGCCTGCCTTCAACGGCTCGATCTTCGTCGACAGCGACCGACCTGGTCACCGGAGCGAGCACGCACGCTGGGACGTCGAGGACTCCGCGAGAGCAGCCGAACACGCTGCGGTGTTCCCGATGGTGAGGGCTCGTCGACAGGCCGTCGCCCACCGATCGTTTCCCGCCAGCAGCGACTGTCGTTGCTTGACTGTGAGCGGCAACGAGCGCAGGCATGTCGCGGCCGATGCACCCGATTACCCGCCGACGGTGGTTGAGCGATCGGGTCCGGCGATCCGGGCAGCTCTGCTCGCGCATGCGCCCGAGAGGTGCGTGCAGTTTGAGGCAGAGTTTCGCTCCGCACTCGCACTGGCCGCAGAGAGCCTTGACCTATCGGGGCCACAGGCGGTGCTGGTGCACTGGCAGGCAGTCGCCATGATGGCAGCGAACCCACTCACCGATGAGGAACGCGAGCAGCTCGAGCGCGCGAGGGCCGGCGACTTCAGTGGCCTGCTCACTTGGCATCAGGGCGAGAATGGGAGCTGGGTTCGGCTGTAGATGCCGCGCTACACGCTAAAGTCCGTTGCCGAAGCTGACCGGCAATACGCCAACCTTCCTGGGGACACGCGACGACTGGTCGATCGGTGCATCCAAGAGTTGCTGGACAACCCTACCGGAAATCCAGCCAAGCAGTACGACCCGCAGTTTGCTCAGTGGTCGATCCCAATCGGCAATGATAAGGGATGGGTCGTTTATGGCATAGTGGAGAACGCTCGGCTGGTGATCTTGCTTCGGTTGCTTCCCGGCCTCGACTAGACATCACGGATGATCTTGCACGTTGAGGCTCGTGTGGCGTCCCGTCGACCTGGCGGAGCCTGACCGGGCCGCGCGATCGGTGAGAGCGACAGACCCCCCTCGGCCCGCACCGCTGTGGCCAGCCAGCTTCAGACGACGCGCCCGGTGTTCGGCCAAGTGGCGTAACGTCATCTGGCACTGCCACGATTACAGAGCATGCCCGGCAACTTGCAGCGAGTAGCGTGGCAACCACAGCACGTCTGTCAGCGAGCGGTGTTCCGCTTCACTATCGGATCCGCGGAGCTGGTGGCCGAGCGTGGTGTCTAGGCAGTGACCGGGTTGCCGTTGACGTCCTGCCAGGACCGGAGGGCTGGACCCTCTAGATCGATACATCGAGAGAGACTGGCCACATCATGACGCTGCAAGCCTACCGCGTGTCTATTGAAGCAGCGGGTATCGATGCCCGTCCGGCCTGGGCAGACCTGGTCGAGCAAGACCAGAGCATCGCGCTCTCGAAGACACCGCAATGGGCCGATTGCATATGCAGTTCCGACCACTTCTCAGACGCGACCTTGCTGTTTCGAGGAGAAGATGGACGCCGACTGATCCTGCCTCGGCTGCGGAACCCCTCCGTCCCGGGAATATTCGCATCACCTCCTCGCCATTGGAATCTAGGCGCTGATGCGAGCGGTTTCCTCAGCGAAGGAGGTCCGGCGTCGCCGAGAGAGACCAGTGCGCTGGTCCAGGAAATCCGACGTCACCCAGGTCTGCGCACTCGCGTCGTGGTGGGTGAGGACGACGCCCAGGTGTGGGCATCAGTGGTCCCAAGCACGGTCTATTCCACCGCCCGGACAGCCCAGGTACTCGATCTCCGCGGCAGTTTTTCTACAGTCTGGTCGAAACGGTTCACGGGCAAGGTACGATCCAATAGTCGGAAAGCGGAACGACGGGGCGTCGTCGTGGAGTCAGACAGTACTGGACGGTTGATTCCCGTCTTCGACGTACTGTACCGGCGATCCGTCGACAGATGGGCTCAGGACCGGGGTTATCCGTTAACATTGATGCGCTGGCTTGCGCAGCGCCAGCACCCGCAGAAAAAGTTCGAAACAGTAGCGCGCAGGTTGGGCGAGTGCTGCACTGTTTGGATAGCGTGGCGGCAGGGCGAGCCTATCGCTGGCATAATCAATTTGACGAGGGGTCCGCGAGTGACCTACTGGCGGGGAGCGATGGACAAAGAACTTTCACGTGGTACCGGCGCGAACGAGCTTCTCCATCGTTGCGCGATCGAGGCCGCCTGCGCCGGTGAACGACAGAGCTATGATTTCGGTCTATCCCAAACTGCCCACTTAAAGAGATTCAAGGGTACTTTTGGGGCAGGCGAAGTCCCCGTGCAGATCTACTACTTCGAGAGATTTCCAACGGTGGCTACCGAAGCCAAGTGCTACGCCGCAGCCAAGCAGAGTATCCAAGCTGCAATGCGGATCGCGCACACGGGTAGGTTAGCCAGAGTGCCCGGTGATACTGACCTAATGATGACCGGCCTTGAACCTCGGTGAAGGATCGGTTGTGCCTGATGGCGCGGCGGTGCCGATGATGGCGGTGTCGCTGTGTGGGATGGCGTCGCCTGCCAGCACCTCGACGACCGGAGGCAACATGTGCGGGGACTCCCGCGGCAAAGGCCCCGCCCCATCGCGCCGGCATCCGACCACCACTGACGCCGGTCAGCGTCACTCTTGGATGTTTGCATCGCGGCCGCTACCGTGCACTTGCATGGTGCCTATCCGGGCCATCAACTCGGGTTGGTGGATCTGGTGACAGCGGTTGCCGGTGAAACACCCACCACCACGGCGCGGAACTCGGCCACGGTCGCCTGCTGGACGCTGATCAGCAGGGCCACCGGGTTGCTGCGGGTGGTCGTGATCGGCGCGGTGATGGGACCCACCTATTTCGCCAACTGCTTCCAGGCCGGCTACATCGTGCCGAGCATAGTGTTCACCTTGATCGCCGGGCCGGTACTGGCGATGGTGCTGGTGCCTGGGGTGGTTCGCGCCATCGGCGCCGGGGGTCCGCCTCGGGCCCGGGAGATGCTCGGGCGGGTGGCCGGGTGGCTACTCGCGGTCTCGTCCGCGGTCGTCGCGTTGTTGGTGATCGCCGCCCCGGTGGTGGCCTGGACACTGAGCCTCGGGATTCCTGACCCCGCGCAACGTGCTCGGGCCCTGTGGCTGACCACGTTGCTGGTCGTGCTGGTCGCACCGCAGGTCCTGTTGAACTGCCTGGCTTACCTCGGCATGACCGCCCAACGGGCGCGGGGACGTTTCGCGCTCGCGTCGGCCGCACCGGCCGTGGAGAACCTCGTACTGATCCTGACGGTAGTGCTGACCGGCTGGTATTACGGGATGGGCCTTGACATCGATCACGTACCGGTCGGCCTGGTGATCGCGCTCGGGGTCGGCAGTACGTCGGGTGTTGCGCTGCACGCGGCATTGCAGCTGTTCGGTGCGGCACGGGTGGGTCTGCTGACCCGCCCGTCGATGCGTTGGCGCCAGGACCCCGAGGCAGTCGCAGTGACCCGTAGGTTGGCGCGCTCGGTCGGCGTCGCGGCCTTCCCCGCAGTCGGGATGTACGTGCTGCTCGCGCTGGCCGGCTCGGTGCCCGGTGGCGTGTTCGTCGTGCAACTGTCCTACGCCACGTTGTTCTCACTGTCCTACGTCAGTGCCCGTGCGGTGTCGATGGCGGCGCTTCCCGGGCTGGCGCACGCCGCCCATCACGAGGACGGTGTCACGTTCGGCTCGGCATGGCGCCAGGGGTTGTCCTACGCCGTGATCGCCAGCCTGCCGCTGCTGGTGTTGCTCGCGGTGCTCTCCGGACCCACTGCGAACATTCTCGCCAACGGTGAGTTACGCCATGCGGCCCTGATCGGTCCACTCGCCACCTGCCTGGCGGTGGTGGCGGTAGCCCAGCTGGTGGGCGGGCTGTGCGACCTCGGCAACCAGGCGCTCTACGCGCGGCTGGACGACCGCATTCCGCGGCGGGCCAGTGCGGTCGCGTTTGGCGTGACGGTGGTGGTCGCCGCCGGGGCCCTGCTCGTGCCAGCCGGTGGGTCACGCTTGGTCTGGCTGGTGGTGGCCATCCTGGTCGGTGAGCTCGCCGCCGTCGGGATGGTGCTGACGCGGCTGCGCCGGGCGATCCGGCCCGAGCGGTTCATCGAACTCCGAGCCCTTGCCGGCGCGCTGGTCGCCACGGTCGCCATGGTGCCGGTGGCTGCCGCGGTGTGGTGGATCCAGCATGTCCACAGCGGTGACCAGCTCAGTAACCTCGCAGTTCTCACTGTGGGTGGCATCGCAGCGCTCGCGGTCTATGCGCTAGTGCTACGGGCCACGATGGCGCGACGGACCAGTGCGACGTCATGACTCGAACGTCTTTTTGATAGAAGTATCAAGAGAGGTCGGCGGCATGGTACTTTCTCACGCTTATCGCATGTCCATTGAAGCGGAATGTGTGGCTCGAATCACCGCCGCCGGGATGGGGTCTTGGTGCTGATGCGAGTGGTTTCCTCGGCGAAGGAGGTCCAGCGTCGCCCACACAGACCCGGGCGCTGATCCAGGAGATCCGACGCCTTCCGGGTCTGCGCACCCGCGTCATGGTGGGTGGGGACGACGCTGCGGTATGGGCGTCAGTGGCTCCAGGAGCGATGTATTCCACTGCCCTGACTGCGCAGGTGCTCGATCTCCGCGGTGGTTTCTCCACGGTCTGGTCGGAAAGGTTCACGAGCAAGGTACGATCAAATGCTCGAAAAGCAGAACGGCGGGACGTTACGGTGGAGTCGGACAACACTGGACGGCTGGTTCCTGTGTTCGACATGCTGTATCGGAGCTCCGTCGACAGATGGGCCCAGGACCGGGGTCATCCGTTATCGTAACTGGTCAGGTCCCCGTGCTCGGCGTGGTGTCTTGATCTTGTCGTTCGTGGCGTTGATGATCTCGCAGTGCCTGGGATGCCGTCGGTTGAGGAGCTGCTGGAGCGGCTCGCGCAGCGCGATGAGCTGATCGAAGCG
>JBBPZY010000293.1:0-72508 GCA_038276315.1 Mycobacteriales bacterium | reverse complement strand
GAGATACGGGCCGGTGCAGGCGGTGGACGGGGTGGACCTGCTGATCGCCCCCGGCGAGGTGGTGGCGCTACTCGGGCCCAACGGCGCGGGCAAGTCGACCACGGTGGACATGTTGCTGGGGCTCACCCGCCCGGACGAGGGGCAGGCGCGCATCTTCGGCCGGTCGCCGCGCGAGGCGGTGACGGCCGGCGAGGTCGGTGCGATGTTGCAGGACGGCGCGCTCCTTGAGGACGCGACGGTGGCCGAGACCGTCGGGCTGGTAGCCGCGCTGCACCGCAGCCCGCTGCCGGTTGCCGAGGCGTTGCGCCGGGCGGGTGTCGCGGAGCTGGCCGGGCGCCGCTGCGCCAAGCTTTCCGGGGGGCAGCAGCAGCGGGTCCGCTTCGCCGTCGCGATGGTCAGTGACCCGGATCTGTTGGTGCTCGACGAGCCGACGGTGGGCATGGACGTGGCGACCCGCCGGTCGTTCTGGCACTCGATGCGGGAGTTCTCCGACGCCGGGCGCACGGTGCTGTTCGCCACCCACTACCTGGAGGAGGCGCAGGAGTTCGCCGACCGGGTGGTGCTGATGCGCTCGGGGCGGATCACCGCGGACGGCTCGGTGGCCGAGGTTCGGGCCACGGTCGCGGGGCGGACGCTGCGCGCCGTCGTCGCCGGGGCGCAGCACAGCGCGCTGGCTGCGCTGCCCGGTGTCACCGCCGTCGAGCTGCGCGGTGATCAGGTGACGCTGGCCTGCGCTGACTCCGATGCTGCGCTGCGCGCCCTGCTGGCGGCCCACCCGAGTGCCCGCGACATCGAGATCACCGCAGTCGGGCTGGAAGAGGCGTTCCTCGCGCTGACCGCAGATCTGGAGGAAGTCCGATGAACCCAACGTACCTGGCCCTGGAGGTCAAGCGTGTCCTGCGCGGCGCCCGCTTCATGATCTTCACGGTGGCCTTTCCGGTGGTGATCTACCTGATCGACGCCAACCTGTTCGGTAGCGGTGGCGGCACCTACCCCGACGGCCTGGCGATCGCCCCGTCGCTGATGGTGCGGATGGCGGCGTTCGGGGCGATGTCCGCGGCGCTGTTCACCGGCGCTCGGGTGGCGCTGGAGCGCAGCAGCGGCTGGCAGCGCCAGCTGCGGCTGACGCCGATGAGCGGCGCGTCCTACCTGCTGTCCAAGGCCGTGGTGAGCATGCTCGTCGCGCTGCCGACGGTCCTCCTGGTGTCGCTCGTCGGGGTGCTCGTCGAGCACGTCCGGCTCTCCGCTGGACAGTGGGTGCAGATCCTGCTCGGGGTGTGGCTGGGGATCACCCCGATCGTCCTGCTCGGGCTGCTGATCGGGCTGGTCACCACCAAGGACAGCATGCAGCCCGTCACCAGCGTGGTGATGCTGGTGCTCGGCATGATCGGCGGGCTGTGGATCCCGGCCAACATCGTGCCGGCCGGCTTCCAGTCGGTGATGAAAGTCTTCCCGACGTACTGGCTGGGCCAGATCGGCGACGCGGCGCTGGCGCACAGCACCGCGATCGGCAATGCGGTACTTGTCCTGGCCGTCTGGTCCGCGGTGCTCGCCCTGGTCGGGGCGCGGCGCTACCGGGCCAGCCTGGCGCGGGCCTAACGTGAACAGCATGGTCGAGCGGGGGGCCGGGAGCGCGGCATCGGGGAGCCCCGATGCCGCGCCGTGGTTCGCCCGCCGAAGGTGGATCTGGCGGCCGGTCGCCGCGCTGTTCACCCTGTGGCTGGTGCCCACCGCACTGGACGCCTGGCACTCCGACCGTCCGACCTGGCTGCGGGTACTGATCAGTGTGCTGCTCGCCTGCTACGCGGGCGCCTACATCGGGATGCTGCCCTGGAGTTCGGCGATCCGGCCCCGGCTGGTCGCCTACGGCTGCGTACTGGCCTTGGGGCTGGCCTGCGTCGCGCTGCTCGGGCCAGGCGAGATCGGCGTGCTGATGTTCGCCCTGATCGCTGGCGCCGTCACGCTGCCTACCGGGTGGGCATTCGCCGTGACGGCGGTGCTGCTGGCCGGCATGCTGGGAGCCACCGCGCTGAGCCCGCAGGGGCCACAGTACGGCCAGGTGATCGTCTTCGGGTCGATCACCTGGATGATGATCACCTTGATCAGCCTGGTCCGGGCGATCGCCGAGCTGCGGGAGGCTCGGGAGCGGGTAGCGGAGCTGGCGGTGGCCGAGGAGCGGGCGCGGGTGACGCGTGATCTGCACGACGTCCTCGGGCACAGCCTGACCACCATCACCGTCAAGGCGGGGCTGGCCCGCCGGCTCCTCGAGGCCGGCGATACCGACCGGGCGGTGGCCGAGGTCAGCGACGTCGAGCAGCTCGGACGGCAGGTGCTCTCCGAGGTGCGGGCCACCGTCTCCGCGCAGCGTGCGGCCTCGCTGCCGGGGGAGCTGGCCAGCGCGCGCGCCGTACTGGCCGCCGCCGGCATCACCGCGGAGCTGCCCCAAGCGGTCGACAACCTCGCGCCGCAGTACCACGAGCCGTTCGCCTACGTGCTACGCGAGGCGATCACCAACGTGGTGCGGCACAGCGACGCCGGACGCTGCGAAGTGCGGTTGGGGCCGTCGTGGCTGGAGGTCCGCGACGACGGCAGCGGCGGCGAGCCGAACGGGTCCGGCAACGGCCTGGCTGGTCTGCGGGAACGGCTGGCACCGCTGGGCGCCACCCTGGAGGCCGGCCAGCTGCCCGGCGGTGGGTTCCGGCTGCGAGCCAGCGCATGATCAAGGTTCTGGTGGCCGATGACCAGGCGCTGGTCCGCGGCGCGCTGGCCGCCATGCTCGGGTTGGAACCCGACATCGCGGTCGTCGCCGAGGTCGGTAGCGGCGGCGAGGTGGTCCCGGTCGCTCGCCGCACCCGCCCCGACGTCGCCCTGATCGACGTGCAGATGCCCGGCGGCGACGGTCTGGCCGCCGCCGCGGCGCTGCGCACTGAGCTGCCCACCTGCCGGGTGCTCATCTGCACCACCTTCGGCCGCCCCGGCTACCTGGCCCGCGCGATGGCCGCCGGCGCGGCCGGGTTCATCGTCAAAGACGCGCCGCCCGAGCAACTGGTAGACGCGGTGCGCCGGGTGCACGCGGGGCTGCGGGTAGTGGACCCGACCCTGGCCGCGGAGTCGCTGACCAGCGGCACCAGCCCGCTGACCAGCCGGGAACACGAGGTTCTCGTCGCCGCCGCCGACGGCGGAACAGTCACCGATCTGTCCCGGCGCCTGCACCTGTCCGCTGGCACCGTGCGCAACCATCTGTCCGCGGCGATCAGCAAGACCGGCGCGCGAACCCGCGCTGAGGCGGTGCATATCGCCGAGGACCGTGGCTGGTTATAGCAACAGCTGTGCTGGGGGCTCAGCCGCGTCGTAGACGAGACGGCCGTCGGCCCGCAGGCGCGCCACATCCATCGGCCGGTGTTCGTGCATGCGCCCGTCATGCATGAGATGGAGCACCGGCAGCTGCGCGCTCAGCACCGCGAAATCCGCGATCATCCGGCGATGACAGCGCCACCACACCGACTCGGAGCACAACACCGTCGTAGCGTGATCGCGTGCGCCGTCGAGAACGTCCCGGACCGCGTCGAGGAAGTCTCGGGTCCGCATGTGGGCCGCGTATCCGGCGAAAGAGCGGTTGCGCAGCCCCGTATCCGGTGAGTCGGGCGGTGGTTTGCGCCATCCGCCCAGCCGCTGTTCCCAGCGGTACCCGATGCCGTGCTCGGGTAACCAGCGGGCCATCTCATCGCGTGCCACGTCTGGGTTACGTCGGCTACCCGGAGCGGTCCGCACATCCACCAGCTCACAAATCCCAGCAGTGCGCAGCAGCTCCAGCAACCGATCGCGGTCGGCGGTTCCGTGGCCGAAGGTGAACAGCGGAAAGCCACTCGGTCGATGCGCAGGAGGTGGCTCAAGAGGCATTGATCCGGGCGAGTTTGCGACCGACCTTCAGGTAGCAGTCCCCGGATCGGTCATCGACCTTGCCCTTGAGCACCGACGCGAGCGGTTCGCGAGCCTCGTCAGCGGTCAACGTGATCTGGTTCTGACCAGCGTCGGACTCGACGACGATGCGCAGGCCGTTCTGTTCGGCGACGCGGCGGACATCGCCGTTGCTCTTGGCGAACCCCAGCGCTTTGACGATGTCGTTGACGGTCTGGCCGAGATCCGCGATCGCGGGAAGGTCCTCGACGTCGGCGAAGGTGCGCTTAGAGAATCGGGCGATGAACTCCTCGCGCGCCTTCATGGCCGCGTCCACGCCGTGAAGCGCGGCCGTGACTTCGCCCGCCAGAATCTTTTTCAGATCCATCGGATGCAGCGACCCGCCCGCCAGTCGCTCGCGGGTGAGCGCGAGTTCCGCATCGTGCCACTCGCTCAGCGCCCGGAAGTACGGCTCGACCAGGCGATCGGGCACTGACATGATCTTACCGAAGATCTCGCCCGCAGGGGCGGTCAAGGGAACGTAGTTGCCCTTGGACTTCGACATCTTGGCGCCGGTCCCGTCCGTGCCCTCGATGAGCGAGGTCGCGACCACCAATTCCGGGATCTGGCCGCACACGTCCATGACCTTGCGGCACATCTGCATGTTGAGGAATTGGTCTATCCCGCCGACCTCCAGATCGGTGTTGATCTCGACCGAGTCCAGCGCCATCACCACCGAGTACAGCAGCTCGGCCAGCGACAGGCCTTGACCGGTGTCCAGCCGCTTGCGGAAGTCGTCGCGTTGCAGTGGCATCGATACTGGGATCTGGGCGGTGATCTCGATCAGCCGGGGCAGCTTGATCTCCCGCAGCCAGTCGCCGTTGCGCCGGAACTGGGCTCGGGTGAAGTCGAAGAACGGGGTGACCTGCTGACGGTAGGTGCTGAGGTTGCGGGTGATGTCGTCGTCGGTGAGCGCGGGGCGCTCGTCGGAGCGACCGGACGGATCGCCGATCTTGGCGGTGACGTCACCCACGATGAAGACCACCCGATGGCCCATGCGCTGCAACCGGCTCAGGATGAGCATCGGCACCGCATGCCCGAGGTGGACCTCGGCGCCGGTGGGATCGATCCCGAACTTCGCGACGAACGGCCGCGACGTCGCCTCGGCCGCCACGATCCGCTGGGCCAACGCGTCGGCCGACGGCTGAAGCTCCTGGGAGCGTTCGGCGATCAACGTGGCCTGCTCGGTCGGGGACAGGTCCGACAGGTCCAGGCCGCGCCGTTGCGTGGTCAACTCCAGCAGCTCACGGACGGCGGTATCGGCCGCCAGATCCGCGCGGGTGAGTAGGGCAGTGGCGCGGTCCACGGATTGGCTGAGTCGGGTCATGGAAGCTCTCCTATTCGCGACTCCGCCGGCATGTCAGAGCCCGGCATTTCGAGCTATCTTGGCGCGGTGTCCAACCGTAGTCGGCGCGGCGCAGCGATCGGTTGGTAGGCCGGTTGGTAGCGGCGGTGCCGATCACGCGGGCTCGGGTGTCGGTCACCGGGACCTTTTTTCTGCACGGTGCCGTGTTCAGCTCCTGGTACGCGCGCCTGCCGGCGATCCAGGAGCGGCTCGAGCTCACACCGGGGCAGTTGGGAATCGCCCTGTTCGGTGCGCCGGCCGGCCTGCTCCTGGCCCAGCCGGCGATCGGTGCGCTGGCGGCCCGGACCGGGTCGCGCCCCATCGTGGCCGCTGCCCCGCTCTACCTGGGGGCAGTCGTCCTGCCGGCGCTCGCGGTCGACACCGTGACGTTGCTGCTGGCTTTGGTGCTGGTGGGTGCGGCGAGCGGAGTCCTTGACATCGCGATGAACGCCCAAGGCCTCGCCGTCGAGCGGGCATCCGGTGGACACCTGTTCAGCTCCCTGCACGCCGCGTTCTCCTTCGGAGCGCTCGCCGGCGCGGGAATCGCGGCCGCGGCAGCCGGCGTGGCGGCGCTGCCGTTCCTCGCGGCGAGCGCCCTGGTGGGCGCGGGGGGAGTCGCTGCGCTCGCCCCGGGACTACTCCACGACCGGGGCGTTTCTGGTGCGTCGCTGTTCGCCCGGCCGAGTCGTCGACTCGCCGCGCTTGGTGTGATCGCGTTCTGCGCGCTGTTGGCCGAAGGGGCGATCTTCGACTGGAGCAGCATCTACCTCGCCACCCAGGTGGGCACCACCGCCGGGGTTGCGCCGCTCGGGCTGGCCGGCTTCTCGCTGTTCATGGGGGTGGGTCGGCTCGCCGGCGACGGCGCTGCCGCCCGCACGGGCTCGACCTCGGCTGCTCGCGGTGGCGCGTTGATCGCCGCGCTCGGTCTCGGCGTGGCGCTCGCGGTGGCGAACCCGTCGCGGCCGTCGCCGGGTTCGCCCTGATGGGCCTGGGTCTGTCCGTCGTCTTCCCGCTCACGCTGCGTGCCTCGGTGTTGGGCAACCACGCACCGGCGGCTCCCAGCGTCGCCGCAGTCTCCACGGTCGGCTACGGCGGCCTGCTCATCGGGCCGCCGGTGATCGGAGTGCTGGCTGACGCCACCAACCTGCGCGTGGCGCTCGCGCTGGCCTGCCTGCTGTGCACTGTGGCCGCCGCGCTCGCGACACATGTCGGTCGGGGCGCGAGCTGAGTAGCGCAGGCCCGAGCGTCGCGCAGTTATTTCGGCGCTTTCGGCAACCGGGGCTCAATCATCTGAGCGATTCGCAACGCCTCGGCGCACGGATCGATCGGCGGGGGACTGGCGTTCGTCGGCACCGCCACACTCACCGACAGAGATACCGATCCGCCATCTATCAGCTGCGCGCATTGCGAGCCCTTGGGATCCACCCCGAAGTGAGCGCCGGCTCGACCGTTGACGGTGTTATCCATGAAGCTGATGAACTGCGGATCCTGCCGGTGAGCCTGGTACCCGGCCAGAGTGGAGTTGTCCCGCTCCAGGCTCAGCGTGAAGGACTTGCCCTGCCACCGGCAACCGACCACGCCAGCCTTGTTGAAACTTGTCCGGGTGCCCAGTTGCACACCCAATGTGGTCAGCTCGGGATCGGACAGAATGGTGCACATATCGACCCCGTTGGCATTGGCCACCGCGGGTGGCGCTGCGGGCGCGGGCGCCGGCGTCTGGGCGCTCGTCTGGGCACCCGTCTGGGCACCCGTCTGGGCACCACAGCCGGCCGCGAGCACCCCCAAAATGGTCACCGCAACAGCGCCCCGCCTCACGACGCATCCGGAAAGCGGTCGCGGTAGCTGGCGACGATCCGCGCGGCGGCATCGTCGCGGCTGTCTGACACAGACGCGGTCACCAGGTCCTGTACCTGCGCGGCCAGGGTGCTGTGGGCGCGGCGCAGGCAGGTCATCAACTCTGCGGACAACCGGGCCGGGTCTCCGGCCCGGGCCCGGTTGGTGAGGGTCAGCTCGGTGGGCACGCCCCGGGCGTCCACACTCACCCGAACCATGCCGTCCGCCGAGGTCTCGGTCACCACCAGCTGGGACATCTCGTCCTGCAGACCGCGATAGGTCTCGGGCTTGCGTTGGAGCTGCTCGGCCCATTCGATCAAGCGTCGCACTGCCTGGCCCGGGTCCATTTCGGCGAAGTCGGGACTCGGATTCTGCGTCATTGATCTCACTTTCTCCAAAGACGTGCGCCATCGAAGAGCCCGACCCAGACCAATACGGTCAATGTAATGTCGGGCAGCAACGTATTTCGCCTCCCGGCCGTGACCGCCACTGTGCGGCCATACTGAGACCTGCGCGCCGGGGACTGTACCGGCCCGCCCGGTCGCCCCCGCAGCGGTACCGTGATCGGTGGCGACGAGGAGGAATCTTGCCCTATCCAGAAGATCTGCTGCGCGGTGATGAGCGGGTGGTGGTCCACAAGCATCCGCACTGGAAGATGCTGGTGCTGCCGGTGCTGGCCTTGCTGATCATCGTGGGGCTGGGATCCTACGTCGCCGCGTTGGTCGCTGGGCGTTCCTGGCAGCTCTACGGGTGGATCGGGCTGGCGGTGCTCGGTGGTATCGCTGTGCTGTGGTTGACCGTGGCGCCGCTGCTGCGCTGGCGCACCACGCATTTCGTGCTCACCACCAGACGGGTGCTGGTCCGGGAAGGGGTGCTGTCCCGCAGCGGTATCGACATCCCGATCAGCCGGATCAACACCGTGCAGTTCCGGCATTCCCTCATCGACCGGATGCTGGGCTGCGGCACGCTGATCGTCGAGTCGGCCTCCGACGAGCCGTTGGAGTTCGACGACATCCCGCAAGTCGAACGGGTGCACTCGCTGCTGTACTACGAGGTGAACCCGGAACCGTCCGCGACATGACCGCCCGGGACGTCGGCCTGCCCGACCGGCACTCGGCGGCCGGCCTGCCCGAGCGGGTGACGATCTGGGAGGTCGGAGCGCGCGACGGTCTGCAGAACGAGCCGGCGGTGGTTCCGGTCGAGGTCAAGGCCGAGTTCCTGGACCGGCTGGCCGGGGCGGGGTTGCGAATTCTGGAGGCGACCAGCTTCGCGCACCCGCAGTGGGTGCCGCAGCTGGCCGACGCCACCGAACTGCTCGAGCTGCTGACACCGCGCGACGGCGTGCGCTACCCCGTGCTGGTGCCCAACGAGCGCGGCCTGGATCGGGCGCTGGCGGCAGGCGTCACCGACATCGCGATCTTCGCCTCGGCCACCGACAGCTTCGCGCGGCGCAACCTCAACCGGGGCCTCGACGCGCAGTTCGCGATGTTCTCACCAGTGGTGCGTCGGGCTGCGGCGCAGGGCCTCGGAGTGCGCGGGTACGTCTCGATGTGCTTCGGCGATCCGTGGGAGGGCGCCGTGGCCGTCGACCAGGTTGTCGGGATCGGGTGCCGGCTGCTCGACCTGGGCTGCGACCAGCTCTCGCTGGGCGACACCATCGGGGTGGCCACCCCAGGTCACGTCGTCGCGTTGCTCGACGGTTTCGCCCGCGCCGGCGTCGGGATCGATGCTCTCGCGGTGCATTTCCACGACACCTTCGGCCAGGCGCTGGCTAACACCCTGGCCGCCCTGCGCGCCGGGGTGAGCTGCGTGGATGCCTCAGCCGGTGGGCTGGGTGGTTGCCCTTACGCGGAGTCGGCCACCGGCAACCTGGCCACCGAGGACCTGGTGTGGATGCTCGACGGGCTGGGTATCGAGCACGGGGTCGACCTCGACGCCCTGGTGCGGACCAGCCTCTGGATGGCCGACCAGCTCGGCCGACCCTCACCATCCCGAGTGGTCACCGCCGTTGGCGGCTCGTCGAGGACTACCCCAGAACACCGCTCATAACGACGGCCAAACCTACGAGGCGTGCCAGCAGGTTGGCCGTCGTTTGAGACCTCCCGGACGCGGGTTGGTGGGACGTCAGCGAGCTATCCGATCACAAGACCTCGTTGAGCTTGCCTGTTGCGACGTCGAACACGAACCCGCGGATCTGGTCCTTGTGCGACACGAACGGGCTGGCGTTGAGCCGGGCGATCGACTGCCGGACGTCCTCGTCGAGGTTCGGGAAGGACTCAGCGCCCCACGCCGGCTTGATCCCGGTCTCGTCCTGAATGGACTTCTTGAACTCATCGTCGGTGAAGGTGAGCATCCCGCAGTCGGTGTGATGGATGAGGATGATTTCTTGGGTGCCGAGTAGCCGCTGACTGATCGCCAGCGAGCGAATCTCGCTGTCGGTGATCACGCCTCCGGCGTTGCGGAGGACGTGCGCCTCGCCTTCGTTGAGGCCCAGCATGCGGTACACGTCGAGGCGGGCATCCATGCAGGCCACGACCGCGACGTGCTTGCCGGGCGGCATGGGCAGCGGGCCGGAGAACGACTCGGCGTAGCGGGAGTTGTTGGCGAGCAGGTCATCGGTTACGGACACAGATTCTCCTGGTTTGCGGGGAGGAATTGGGCACCGAGAATCGGCCGCGCGGGGCGGGCAGGCCATGCGCCGACGCGCGACCTACGTACAGAACTGGTCGAATGCGTGCATGCGCCGGCTCGGCCAGAACTGCTCGAGAACAGCACGCCGCATGCACATATCCTTACCCTGCCGATAGCCCGGCGGGCAAGAGCCGGGTCAGGGCCGCAGCAGTGTTAATGCGGGGTCGTGTAGCAGTCCGTTGGATGACAGCGCCGTACCGCCGTCGTATCGAGCGACCCCGTCGAGGTCGGTGAACCGGCCGCCGGCCTGCTGCACCAACACCTGGACAGCGGCCACATCCCAGGGATTGACGATCGGCTCGGCGGCGAGGTCAATCGCCCCCTCCGCGACGAGGCAGTGCTGCCAGAAGTCGCCGAAAGCGCGGCTCTCCCAGGTTGCGTCCACCAGCGAGAGGTAGGACTCCCGGCTGCGGTGCTCCGCCCAACTGCCCAGGTCGGTAGTGGAAAGGTAGGCGTCGGCGAGGTCACCGACACCGGAGACCGTGATGGCCCGGCTGGTCCCGTTCGGGTCTCGGGTGTGGGCACCCGCCCCGGTGGCCGCCCACCAGCGCCGCCGCAGCGCCGGCGCGCTAACTACCCCAATCACTGGCTCGCCGTGTTCGACGAGCGCGATGAGGGTGGCCCAGACCGGCACCCCGCGCAGGAAGTTCTTGGTGCCGTCGATCGGGTCCAGCAGCCAGGCCCGGCCGGCATCAGCGGACGATCCGCCGCGCTCCTCACCGATCACTGCGTCCTGCGGCCGCTGAGCCCGCAGCAGCGCGCGTATCGCGTCCTCGACGGCCAGGTCGGCGTCGGTGACCGGGGTTCGGTCTGGTTTGGCCTCGACACGCAGATCCGCCGCGCCCGCCCGGTCCAGCGTGATCCGGTCCGCGGTATCGGCCAGGGTCAGGGCTAGGGAAAGATCGGAGGTGAGGTCGGTCATAGCTGCACAGGCTGCCAGGTCCCCCCTAGTCTGTTGGGGTGGCCACTGTGCTGCTCGTCGAGGACGACACCGGCATCGCCGTGCCGCTGTCTCGCGCCTTGCAGCGGGAGGGGCACGAGGTGGTGGTAGTCGGCGACGGTCACACCGCGCTGGCCCGTGCCGACGACGAGGAGGTTGACCTGCTGGTGCTCGACCTCGGGCTGCCGGGGATGGATGGCCTGGACATCTGCCGCCGGCTGCGCCGGGTACGTCCGGATGTCCCGGTCCTGATGCTCACCGCCCGAACCGACGAGGTGGATTTCGTCGTCGGGCTCGACGCCGGTGCTGACGACTACGTCGCCAAGCCGTTCCGGTTGGCTGAGCTGCTCGCCAGAGTGCGCGCTCTGCTGCGCCGTAGCGTGCCCGACGCGCTAGAGGTGGGTGGGGTGCGGATGGACGTCGCCGGGCGCCGGGTACTCATCGACGGTACTGAGGTCGGGCTGGCGAATAAGGAGTTCGAGCTGCTGCGGGTACTGCTGTCCCGGTCGGGTCAGGTGGTCAGCCGGGAGGAGATCCTGCGCGACGTGTGGAAGGGACTGGAGCTCAAAAACACCAAGACGCTGGATATGCATATCTCATGGCTACGCCGCAAGATCGGTAGCAGCCGGATCGCCACCGTCCGGGGAGTCGGGTTCCGATTTGACGCGCTGTAAAAGTGCCCGGTAACTGGCGTAGCGTGCCGCCGTGCGGTGGAGGATCCTGCAGTCCACGCTGATCGCGGTGGCGATCACCGGACTTGTGCTGGGCGGTCCCCTGGCGTTCGCCTCCTGGCGGCTGGTGGAACATGCCACCCGGGCTTACCTGCTGGCCCGGTTGACGCAGGTGGTCGTCCGGCTCGACGATCAGAGGTCGCTGGATCCAACGGCGGGTCTGGGCTCGATCGCCCGTGCGCTTCCCCCCGGCGGGCAGCTGGTGTTGGACTCACCCCTGACCGGTCACTCGGTGATCGGTCCCGATCCGGGTTCCGGCGCGGTGGTGGAGTCGCTGGAACTGGGGAAGCGCGGCACCGTCCGGTTGGCGGTGCCCGGCGGCGGGATGCGAGGCGATCAGCTGCAAGCGGTCGCGGTGGTCGCCCTGCTCGTGGGGTTGTCGGTGGGGATCGGTGCAGCTATCGCTACCGTCACCGCGTGGCGGTTGGCGGGGCCGCTGGAGGATATCGCCGATCGGGCCACCCGGCTGGGAATGGCGGATTTCCGCCCTGCGCCGGCCAGGCACGGCATCCCGGAGCTCGATCGGGTCGCGGAGCTGCTGGACACCTCGGCGGCCGCGCTCGCCGAGCTCATCGCCCGGGAGCGGGACCTCGTCGGCGACGTGTCACATCAGCTGCGCAGCCGGCTGACCGCACTGCTGCTACGACTGGACGAGCTGGCCACCAACCCTGACCCGGATACTGCCGCGGAGGCCGAGGCGGCGTTGGAGCAAGCCGAGCGGCTCGGTGCGGTACTCGATGACCTGTTGCGGGCCACCGAGGAGGCCCGCGCCGCCACCGCCGAGCCGGTGGAGCTGGGCGAACTGCTCGGCGAGGTGGTCGCCGACTGGCAGCCGCAGGCCGACGCCGACCGGCGGCTCCTGCGGCTGCGGGTAGCCGACGGGCTGATCGCCCGGGTCACGCCTGGCCGGCTGCGCGAGGCGCTCGGAGTGCTGATCGACAACGCGCTGCGGCACGGCGCCGGCGTCGTGACGCTGTCCGCCCGGTGGACCGGAGTCGGACCAGACCGGATGGTCGTGGTGGAGGTCACTGACGGGGGCGAGGGCGTGCCCGAGGACTTGGCCGCACACGTCTTCGACCGGGGGATCTCGGGTGCGTCCTCGACCGGCGTCGGGCTAGCGCTGGCCAGGGCACTGGTCGAGGCCGACGGGGGACGCCTTGAGCTCAGTTCGGCGCGGCCCGCAAGATTCGCTGCCTACTTGCGGGTACCGCGCGGCGAGGAGTTAACCGGGCCCGCCCGCCCGGGCACCGGAGTGGTGCGTTGACTCAGCCGACCTGCTGCACCTGGCGGCGCACGTTCTGGTCGGGGAAGACGTACCTACGAAAGGCCCACCATCGGAAAACCATCGCCAGCAGCGTTCCGATCACGTTCGCGCTGGCGAAGTCGGCGGTCTCCTGAGCGAGCAGGCTGACCGCCGGGACGTGCAAGTCCAGCACGTATCGCGAGATCCACAGTGGCGCAGCGTTGAGCACCAGTCCGATGCCACAGACCAGGAAGAACAACGAGGCCTCGTGGCGCCGTTCCCGGCCGCCCCGGGTGCGGAAGGACCACTCCCGGTTCAGTATGTAGGACACGATCGTCGCCACCAGTACCGCAACGATCTTGGCGGTGACCGGCTTGGGCTCCAGCACCGTCGTCTTCAGCAGCGTGAACAGCGTGATATCGACGATGTAGGTGACCCCGCCGACGAGGGCGAACTTCACCAGCTCGCGGTGCCGAACAGCGATGTCACGGTAGGGCTGCGGGATGCGGATGAGCACGCCGTCGACCATGGACACGGCCGCAGTGTACGGACCACGCACACCAGCTCGTGCACCCAGGAGCAGCCACCGGCGTGCCCGAGCTCCGCGCTCAGGCTCCCGAACTCAACAGCAGTGCTGTTCTCATCGCCCCGCGCAGCGCTGCTGTTGAGTTCGGGAACAGGAGGGCTGGTCGTGCATGCAGCAGGTCTGGAGATAAGATCACCAGTTCGTGGACCTCCGTACCGGTTTGCCGGTCGTCGGCATGGTGGGCGCCGGGCAGCTAGCCCGGATGACCCACCAGGCCGCGGTAGCGCTCGGTCAGTCCCTGCGGGTGTTGGCCGCCGGTCCGGACGAGCCGGCGGCGCTGGTGGCCTCCGATGTGGTTCTCGGTCGGCACGACGAGCTGGTTGAGTTGCGCCGGTTCGCTGTGGGCTGCGACGTGCTCACCTTCGACCATGAGCACGTCCCCACCGAGCACCTGCGGGCGTTGGTCGCCGAGGGGGTGCGGGTGTACCCGGGGCCGGACGCACTGCGCCATGCCCAGGACAAGCTGCTCATGCGCCGGACGTTGGCCGGCCTGGGCGTGCCGGTCCCGCCGTTTCGCGAGGTGACCCGGCCGCACGACGCGGTGTCCTTCGGTGCCGAGCACGGCTGGCCCTGCGTACTGAAGGCGGTCCGCGGGGGCTACGACGGGCGCGGTCTGTGGATGCTCAACACCCCCACCAGCGCGCGGTGCGTGGTGACCGAGCTGCTTGCCGCGGGTACGCCATTGCTGGTCGAGCAATGCGTGGCGATGCGCAGGGAACTCGCCGTGCTGGTGGCCCGCTCGCCATTCGGGCAGGGCGCGGTGTGGCCGGTGGTACAGACGGTGCAGCGGGAGGGGATCTGTGTGGAGGTGCTCGCCCCGGCACCCGGCCTGGATGCCGAACTCGCGCAAGCCGGCCAGCAGTTGGCGCTGCGGTTGGCGGCGACGCTAGAAGTGGTCGGCGTCCTCGCCGTCGAGCTGTTCGAAATGTCTACTGGACAGTTATTGGTTAATGAGTTGGCGATGCGACCGCACAACAGCGGGCACTGGACCATCGAGGGTGCTGCGACCTCCCAGTTCGAGCAGCACCTGCGGGCGGTGCTGGACTACCCGTTGGGGTCCACCGCACCGCGCGCCCCGGCCTGTGCGATGGCCAACGTGCTGGGCGCCGATATCGCGCCGATGATGGGTATGGATGAGCGACTGCACCACCTGATGGCTCGTTACCCGCAGGCGAAGGTGCACCTGTATGCGAAGCCGGAGCGGCCCAGGCGCAAGATCGGGCACGTCACGGTTCTTGGTGAGGCGCCGACGCCGGCGCGCAACGTGGCGATCGCTTCGGCAGCCTTTCTCGCTACCGGGACCTGGCCGGACGGGTACCCGGTGCACGGGCAGGGACGGGAGACGGCGTGAGTCTGGTCGGTGTGATCATGGGCAGTGACTCGGACTGGCCGGTGATGCGTGCTGCCGCGCAGGCCCTCGATGAGTTCGGGGTGGCCCACGAGGTGTCGGTGGTCTCCGCGCACCGCACCCCCGACCGGATGCTCGACTATGCCCGCAACGCCGCAGGCCGGGGGCTGAGAGTGATCATCGCGGGGGCTGGCGGAGCGGCGCACCTGCCCGGGATGGTGGCCTCGGCGACCGTGCTGCCGGTGATCGGGGTGCCAGTGCCGCTGGCACACCTTGACGGGCTGGACTCGCTGCTGTCCATCGTGCAGATGCCCGCCGGGGTGCCGGTCGCCACCGTGTCAGTCGGCGGCGCGCGCAACGCCGGCCTGCTCGCCATCCGCATCCTGGCCGTGTCGGACCCGGTGCTCGCCCACCGGATCGCAACCTTCCAACAAGCCCAAGCCCAACGTGTCCTCGACTCCGACGCCACGCTCCGCGCCGCACTGGACTGACTTCGCCGCGTTCTGGAGGCGGGAAGTGATGCCGCGGCGATGCGGACCCGGGCCCAGCGTGATGGTGACCACTGGGTACTCAACGGCACCAAGTGCTGGATCACCAACGCCGGAGAATCGACCTGGTACACCGTGATGGCGGTAGGTAACCGACCAGGCCAAGGGCGCAGGTGGGCTTGTGATCAGCGCCTTGGTCGTCCACAAAGACGACCCGGGTTTCTCGGTCGGGCCCAAGGAGCGCAGGCTGGGAATCAGGGGTAGCCCGACCCGGGAGATCTACTTCGAAGATTGCCGATCTCGGCCGATCGGATCATCGGCGAGCCCGGCACCGGCTTCAAGACTGCTCTGGATCTCCCGAACCCAACAGCAGAGCTATCGTGCTGGCGTGAAACAGCTCTACTGTTGGGTTCGGGAGATCCAGGGCTAACGAGTGGCCGGTGGCGCGCTGACTACCGTAGTACCGCATTCTTGTGCGCCCGGCGCCGCGCCGCTCGGGGTTCACAGACGTTTTGCATTGGTCTGATAGCTCGTCGGTAGTTTGCCTCCAATTGATGACCCTTCCGACTTCATCATGAGGAGTCAGGACTCGCCGATGCGCCCTACCTCCTCACTGATCTGACTTACTACTTGAGCTGCCGCCACTTGGGTGACTGCTTGAGGTGCCACCGAAACCGCCGCCGAAAGCGCCACCGAAACCGCCGCCGAATGCGCCACCGCCGAAGCCGCCGCCACCACGACCCAAGCCGCTGCCACCACGACCGAAGCCGCCGCCATCTGAGTGCCCAGCTGCATGGACGCCGCCTGGTGGGGTGCCGCCCTTCTTAGATAGCTGACCGCCCGGTGGGTTGGCTGGTGAGGGGTTGACTGGCGGGGGGTTGACTGGAGGGGTGCCGCCGCCTAACTGGCCACCGCTGCCGGAATCCGGGTAGATCGCCCCAGCGCTGCGGGTATGGCGGACCGGCGGCGGGCTGGCTGGCTGCTCCGACCCTACGGAGCTACTCCGGCTGGGCACGCTTGGTGCGGCAACTTGTGGCGCTGTGGCTGGCTGCACAACCGCCGGGACTACGGACGAAGGGTGCACCGGTGTCTGATTACTGAGCAGGGCCACACCTGGGTGCGTTGGGGCGCGATCGGGTTCTGGTGAGGCACCCGGCTGGACCGCAAGCGGGCCATCGACCGGGCCCGGAGCACTACCCACGACCGCGGTTCCAGCGTGGGCACTCGCGGGCGGAGGCGCCGTCGAGGTACCCGTTGGGAGAAGCGGGAACACAACGATCCCTACGACAAGTGCAGCCGCGGAAACTAATACACCGACCACCACATCAGTACGATGTTGCGGCGGGGGATGCCCAGCACGCCTGGCGTTTCGCCGGGTGCGCCGAAGCGCTTGTCTTGGACCGACCGCCTGCCTGTTGCGTGCTTGCGGTGACGGCGGTGCTGCTTCGAGCTGCCGGGGGTTGTTCCGGGCACGCCTGAGTGGTTGGGCTGGACCAATCTCTTGCATGTCGGGCACAGGTGCAAGCGGAGAGGCAAGCGCGGGCGGCGGCGCGGGCGCGGGCACAGGCACAGGCGGCGGCGCGGGCACAGGGAGAGGGACAAGCCGAGGCGCGGCCCTTGGTGGAGGGGCAAGCCCAGGCTGCGGCGCGGGCACAGGCGCAAACGGCGGCGCGGGCACAGGCCGTGGTGCAGGTTCGGGCCGTGGTGCGGCTTCGGGGCGCGCGACGTCGTGCTGGGGTCGTCGTAGCGGTTGGTTTGGAAAAGCCTCTGGCCGCTCGGGCGGGCACGGCGCCAGCGCGGTTGGTCCAGGCGGTGCGGCGTTGCCCTGGGCTCCCCGGCGTGGGCGGCCCCGCCAAAACCCACGCGTCGCCTGCCAGCGTAGCCGGCGCCCATGCGCGCTTCTATTTCTCGGAATTGGATCCGGCATGGTTCGCTCCGGCTAGCTCAGTGATGCTCTTGCGAAAGCAGGCCGTGCCGTCGGCGCAGCCTGAAAAGCAGCTTGTAAAGGTGCCAGATCAGCGAGCCCGGTAACGCCGTGAGTGCCGCAGGTCGCGCACTCAGGCGAGTATCGAACAGCTGCAGGGAACGTTTGCTGGGCTCGCGCGTCGTACATGACCAGCTTCGGTGTGACGTCTTCCGGTGCTGACACGGCGGCGAAGGTCCGTGCGGTTTCCGCTACCTGCATTGACGCCACCACACCATTTAAGAATATAACCGAGGGCATGGCCTGCTCGGTGCCGTAACCGTGGTCGCGTTCGTACTCCTGCATCTCTGGCGGCGCTAAGTCATATGCCGCCCGTTGCGGGTGAATGAAGCTACGGCACTCAAGGCAGCCGACTCCCGGTGCAACGATCTGAACCTGTCCCCCGAGTTTTGCATCGCGGCTGTCGGTCCCGAGCCTGGCGCCGGTGCCTGCATCGATGAGCGGTATGAGATAACGAATAGATAAATGGTTCAACGAGAGACGGGCACCGTGCGTGTCGACGCAGCCGAGAAGCAAGTCTGCCGCTTTGGCGTGCTGGAGCGCTCCGTTGTCCAGGAGTGGCGCGGCCACAGCTGTTACCGCGACTCGCGGTGTCAGGCGCCCGATGAGATCCCGGAAGACGTCGACCTTGTACCGTCCGACGTCGTCTGGTCCAGCGCCGATGAGGCGGTTGAGATTGCTCAGCTCGATACGGTCAGGATCAATGAGAATCAGGTGGCCGACGCCGAGGTAGGCGAGTTCTAAGGCAACGAACGAACCAAGACCGCCAAGGCCGACGACAGCCACTCGTGCTTTTGAGAGGGCCTCCTGGGTGGCCACGCCGAGCAGCGGCAGCTGGCGGTCGTGACGTGCGTCTGGCGGGAGCGCCGACGCGGCCGCGGAACTGGAGGCTGGAAAGTAGTGCAACACTGGTGAATCGTCGGAGAAGCTACCGACGATAGTCACTTGGCGCACCGGCCGAATCGTCGAGATGGTTCGCTGATAGTAATGGGCGTCTAGGCTGTTCTGTCCGACGACCATCGTGGCGTGATAAAAGGATTCGGGTAGCATTGACGCGAGCCGGGGCATCTTCATCCGGTCGTTGGACCAGTCAATGCCGCTGAACGTTGTATGAGAAGCCGAGTCAAAGGGGTGTGAGTGGACCTCGATGAGACTCCAGCCTTCCCGTCGGCACCGGGTCAGGGCGGTCGCGACGAACTGGCCGTTGGGGCTGATAGCTGAGGGTGACTGGTGATCAAGGTCCGTCGGCTGCGCCCGGAGCAGCTCGTGGCCTACCAATCGTATCCTGCTCGCTGACACGTTGGGCGCGGCGAGGATGAACGCCATCTGCTCATCGCCGGGCCGGCGTCCGCCCGGCTTGCCGCTAGTAGACAGAAGATGGCTGCGGAGCTCCGACCACAGGGTGGAGCTGAGTACGATGTCGTCCACCTCGCCCGCCATTATCGTGCTCCGCTCAGAGTGCGCCGATCGCGAAAAATCGCTGCGATCAGGTCGAGGTACGTTACTAAGCTGTGCCCACGAAGCAAGTCGGCGCCACCAGCTGGTCGCCATCCGATAAGGTGGACGCAGAAGTGTCCCCAGCCGTGGTCGACGTGTTCCCTATCGGTACTCGGTCCGCGCGTGAAGAAATGGTTGAGTGGCTGCCCCTCGTTCGTCCGGAGATCGTGGTCCGTCCAGAACCACTCTGGCGGTACCGACGGATAGCCGGGGGTGCCGTACGGGATATCGATCAGGACCTCGATGTGAGACTTGTTCCAGCCGGCAGCGATCGGAAACCGTTCGACATAGAACCAGGTGCCGCTTTCGGAATCGAAGCGCACGCCGCCGAGCCGTCGCGAGAGCAAGAGCGCCTCGGTCTTGAGTCGGCTGAGCCTACGCCGCGTTTCGAGGTCGTTCATTATGGACGGCATTACCCCGACCTCGCTATCAGCCATAAGTGAACGGCGTCACCACTGAGTAGTCGACTGCATTGGCCGGCAGCGGCCTGTGATCTTCGAGTTTGACGATCTGGCCATTGGGCATACTTGCCATCACCCAATCAGAGAGCACACTGTTGGCTTGGCGCTTGAGGTCGGCGGCAGTAGGCTGCTCGCCGCGCACGTCGATAACCTCGCCGTTAACTATGTAGTTACCCATTTCAGCCTCCGCCTTGTCGTCCGAGCGCGCCCGAAGTCAATCGACTGTTCGCATTGTGGTGTGATGAGTGAGGGGACAGGCACTGATTGTCACTGCACTCGCCGACTCGTGTCGCCTGGTAGGTTGCTACCCGCGGTTCCACGTTCATGATCCACCTTTGTGACGCGGTCCTTGTTTAGGTTCATCGCGTGTACGCAAGGCCGCGTTACGTATTCCGTTATCGCGAACTGTGAGTTATGAGGCGTACGCGTAGCGGATTCGATTCGACGCGTTTTTGCGCCCTTTGCGTAGTTTCAGCGGGTCGCGGCCGACCGAGGTCACACTTACCGCGGTCAGGAGTGCAGGGCGGACATCGCCAGCCAGCTGTCCCACGGCACGGTCCAGTCGTAGATGTCACCGTCGGCCCCGGTGAGCGGGGTCGGGCTGTTGGTGACCTCGACCGGATCTCCGAAGATCGCGGTGCCGAAGTATTCCTGAGCGTTCGCGGTAGACAGATTGACGCAGCCGTGGGTGACGTTGGAGGCGCCCTGGACGCCGGTGGTCTCCGGGTTGGCGTGGATGAACTCCCCGTTATTGGAGATCCGTACCGCCCAGTGCTCGGGTACGTTGACGTAGCCATAGGCCCGGTTGGACATCAGTACGGTTTGGGCCTTGTTCATCACCACGTGGATGCCGCTGGTGGTGTTGCGATTCGGGTCGGAGCTCAGCCCGTAGCTGGCCGGGAAGTTCATCACCTCCTGGCCGTCTCGGATGACAAACATGCGGTGGCTGTTGACGTCGGCCTCGACGATCTGGGAGCGGCCGATCATGAACCTGGTGCTGATGTCTTCTTTGCCGTAGGAGCCGTTGCCGAGAGCGACGCCGTAGAGTTTGGCGGTGACGCTGACCTTGGTGTCGGGTTGCCAGTAGTCCTTGGGCCGGTAGTGCGCCCGGGAGCCGCCGTTGCCGTCGGGCAGCCAGGCCCACGATCCCTCGGTGGGCACCGAAGCCTGCACTTGCAGCGCTCGCTCCGCGGCGGCCTTGTCCGACACGTGGTGGTCGAACTGCAGGATGATCGGGGCGCCGATGCCGACGGTGTCGCCGTCGCCGATGTTCAGGGTGGCGTGGAGTTGGCGCTGCGGCTTGACGGTGGTGAACGTGCCGGCCACCGGCACGGACAGTCGGTCAGGGCCAGCCGCACTGCCGCGCCAGGTGTAGGTCTTGGCGTAGCCCAGTGCCTCCGAGCTGATCCAGCTTTGCCGGTCTGGGCTCAGGGTGCCGGCGATCGCTCTGCCATCCGAGTTGGTCAGTGCGACCTGATTCAAGACCCCGCCGACGACTCGCACCGAGACGGGCAGCGTCGGGCTGACGTTCGAGGCCTTGTCGCCTGGCAACGTGCTGACCTGCGCCTGCGGGTGTGGCGCAACTTCGCCGCCGGATGGTCCCGGGAAGCTTCCGGAGCACGCGACAAGCAAAAACGCTACGACAAGCAACATCAACACACGCCGCATAGTTTCCCCGCCGAATCTCCCGATAGCTGCCAAGCACAGACTATCGCGGGGCACCGAGTGGTTCGCGTCGAACTGCCCGTGTCACCCGAGTTAGTTGAGGATGGTGGTGATTCGCTCGGCGGTGCAGCGATCGGTCAGCGCGGCGGGATCAGCCCCAGTGCACTGCACCAGCGAAGCGTCGGCGGCAAGCACCGCCAGGAGCACCTCACCGGGCACCGTCAGGTCCCAGCTTGTCGTGCACAGCAAGCGGTCACCGGTGCCCAGGCCAAGCACCGCGGCTCGGGACCGGGCCGCGGCGACGAGTGTCTCGGTGTCAGGTCCGGGTCCACCGGATGAGAACGTATCGCCGTGCACCCGAACCTCACTGGCGTAGTCCCGGACCCCGGGTGGCAGCACCGCGATTCCCCCGCCCAGTGCATCCAGCCCGACCGCTGCCAGCTCGTCGGCGCCGGTGGCGTCGCTGATTCGATCAAGCCCGCACAGTGCTACTTGCGTCCCCTTGGGCGACGCGGTGACCGTCGCGCCGCACCACCAGGCGCCCAACAGCACCCCGGCGGTCTGCCAGTGCGGTGGTAGCAACACCGCGACGGTGTCGCCGGGTTGGACGTCGAGCTCGTCGCGCAACCAGTTCGCGGTTTTGGCTGCCCAGTTTGCCAGCGTGGCGCCGGACAGTTCGATCCGGCTGCCGACGGTGTCGTCGTAGTGGGTGATGCGCGGTCTGGCGGGGTCCGCGCGCAGCAGCGGGCCGAGCAACTGGTCGGTGATGGTCATCAGCTCGGTAGCTTAACTACGCGAGCACCGCGTGCCGAGCGGCGGCTCAGGAGACGCAGGGCACCTTGCCATCCACCACCGACGGTCGCGGTGGCGGCGCTGGAGCCGACGGCGGTGACGCTGCGACCGTGGTGCTGTCGGCGCCTGCGGTATCGGCGATCCGCCGCGCGGCATCGTTCGCGACCGGGATCACTCCTCGCCGCGGCAATGCACCCGCGACCCGCGCTTTGTCCCACTTCGGGTAGTCCTTGCCGAGGTGTATCTGCACGGTGCCGGGTACCAGTTGGGCGTCCTCCTCGATCGGCAAGCCGCCCAACGCGTCGGCCACGGTGCGCGCGGCGTCTCGTCCGCCGGTCGGGTAGCGCACCACGCTGGTGGGTCGGGTGGGGCTGCTGCCGACCGTTTCCGGCCGGAATCCCTGCCCGGTCAGCTGATCAGAGACTGACTGGGCGAGCCCACTCACGGTCGAGGCATTGAATACGTCGAATGTCAGCGGCGGCTTGGCCACGGAGGCGGGCTTGGGGTCAGTCGTGGAGGGGGCGTCGATTGCTTGCCCGACAAAGGCGCGCACGGCATCCGGATCAACGTTGAGCACCGCGCCGTCGGACTCGCTGGTTCCGTCACCCAGCACCGGAACGGTCTTGAAAACCACGTTGCCGGCGGCGAGACCCTGAATTCGACCGGCGAAGTCGAGCACATCAAAGCCCTCGTCGAGTACCAGCGACTGCTGCGTCGCATTGATCAGCTGATTGATCCGGCTCGGGTTGGCCAGCGTGCCCGCAGTGAGAACCTTGTGGGCCAGTGACGCCAGGTATGCCTGCTGGCGCACGATGCGGTCCAGGTCACCGCGGGGCAATCCGTGCCGTTGCCGGACGAACGCCAACGCGTCCGGTCCCGAGATCAACTGCGGGCCGGCCGGGAAGTTCGCCCCGGAGAACCTGTCGTGAGCCGGTGCATTGAGGCATACCTCGACTCCACCGACGGCATCGGTGAGCAGCGAGAAGCCCAGCAGGTTGATCTCCGCATAGTGGTCGATACCGACGCCGGTCAGGTCTTTGACAGCTTGCAGCAGCAGCTTTCGGCCAGCGGCGATGGATTCGGTACGCACCGTCGCAGGGTCGGCACCTTGTGCGACCAGCCGCGCAGCGGTGGCGTTGCGCGCGCGGACGAACGCGGAGTTGAGCTTGTGCTTGCCGTAGCCGTCGGGCAGCTCCACGTACAGGTCTCGGGGCAGCGAGATCGCTACCGCGTGCTGCCCGTCGTGCGGAATCCGCACCAGGATCATGGTGTCGGTGAGTTCACCCTCGTTGTCACCAGCGCGCAGCCGGGCCAGCACGTCGCGGGCCAGGGGGTTGTCGTGCGCGTCAGTCCGGCTGTCCAGACCGACCAGCAGGAGGTCGGTGGCTTTGTCCGGGACGGCCCAGCCGATCACGTCTGTGGTGCTCAATCCCTCGTGGAGGGTCTGGAATGTCGCCCACCCGTATCCGGTGAGGCCGAGCACCAGCACCGACACCATCGCGATCGCGAGCTTGGCGAGCTGCAAGCCATAGTTGCGGCGTCGCCCGGCCCGCCGACCGGACGGGGACGGCGGGCCGCCGGCTGGCCTGCGTCGCCGACCCGACCGGTCGGACCCCCCCGACCGAGCTGGCCTGTCGTCCACGGATGCCCCTCCTGCGTCCCGCGACTGGTGTGGCGGCAGTACTTCTTAGTCCAGACGTGTGAGCCCTGGTCAGGTTGCCCGTGGCACACTCGACCGCCGTCGGTCGCCTACTGTCGATCAGAGAGTGCAGGGTGCGCGGATGCGGTTGCTGGTCACCGGCGGTGCCGGGTTCATCGGGTCGACGTTCGTGCGTCGGGTGCTACAAGGTGCGCAACCAAGCCTGGTCGGCGCGGAGGTGGTAGTGCTGGACAAGCTGACCTACGCCGGTAATGAGGCGAACCTCGCGCCGGTCGCCACCGATCCGGCGCTGCACTTCGTCAAGGGCGACATTACCGAAGGGCCGCTGGTCGCCGACCTGATGGTCGGCATCGATGCGGTCGTACACTTCGCCGCGGAGTCACATGTGGACCGCTCGATCGTGGGTGCCGACCCGTTCGTGCTGACCAATGTGGTGGGTACCCAGATTTTGCTGCAGGCCGCACTGGCGGCCGATGTGCCGCGATTCGTGCACATTTCCACCGACGAGGTCTACGGGTCCATCGAGTCGGGCTCGTGGTCCGAGGACCACCCGCTGGAGCCGAATTCGCCCTATTCGGCGTCCAAGGCCAGCGGCGATCTGCTCGCCCGGGCCTACGCCCGCACCCACGGCATGGACGTGCGGATCACCCGCTGCTCGAACAACTACGGGCCCTACCAGTACCCGGAGAAGGTCATCCCGCTGTTCGTCACCAACCTGCTCGACGGGCTGGCGGTGCCGCTGTACGGCGATGGCTTCAACGTGCGGGACTGGTTGCACGTCGACGACCACTGCCGGGGCATCGCGCTGGTACTCGAGCGCGGTCGGGCTGGCGAGATCTACAACATCGGCGGTGGCACCGAGCTGACCAACACCGAGCTCACCGGCCTGCTGCTGGACGCCCTGGGCGCGGACTGGTCGCAGGTGCAGCCGGTGGCCGATCGCAAGGCCCATGACCGCCGATACTCGGTGGACTGGACGAAGGCCCGCACCCAGCTCGGTTACACCCCTGAGGTCGACTTCACCCACGGGCTGGCCGAGACGGTGCGCTGGTATACCGAGCACCGGGACTGGTGGGAGCCGTTGAAGACGACATGAACTTGTCGCTACTGATCACTGGTGGTGGGGGACAGCTCGGTCAGGATCTGGTGGCCGCAGCCGTCCGTGCCGGGATCACCCGAATCCACGCGCCGGGCTCGGCTGAACTCGACGTCACCGACGTCGCGGCGGTGTCTCACGCGATTTTCTCGGGGGGGCATGGCACCAGGCTGGTGGTGATCAACGCCGCAGCCTACACGGCAGTGGACGCCGCCGAGGGACAGGGTGCGGCGCGAGCTCTCGCGGTCAATGCGCGGGGTCCCGCGAACCTGGCTGCGGCCTGCGCTGCTCATCAGGCGCATCTGCTGCAGGTCTCGACCGACTACGTCTTCGACGGCGGCAGCGCCGGACCCAACCGGGTGGACGGGCGCACGGCGCCGCGGACCGTGTACGGCCGAACCAAGCTCGCGGGGGAGCGGGCGGTGCTGTCCTCGGAAGCGTCGGCCCACGTGGTGCGGACCGCGTGGCTCTATGGCGCCCATGGCGCCAACTTCGTCCGCACCATGGCGCGGATGGCGGGGTTAGCCCAGGGGGCCGAGACCGTCCGGGTGGTCGACGATCAGCACGGCAACCCGACCTGGACGGCGGACCTCGCCGACGGCTTGATCGCGCTCGCGCTGGCTGCGGATCGGGTGCCGGCTGGCGTGCTGCACTGTGTCAACGCTGGCACGACGACCTGGTTCGGGCTGGCCAAAGCAGTGTTCGCCGAGGTCGGTGCCGATCCGGGCCGGGTGTCGCTGTGCAGCACCGCCGAATACCCGCGACCCGCGCCGCGACCGGCGAACTCGGTGCTGGACACCGCCGGATGGGCCGGCGCCGGGCTACCCGAACTGCGGCCCTGGCGGGCGGCGCTACACGCCGCCAGTGCCGCCGGCGCGCTTGCCGGCTGACGCCGACCAGTGGCACGGACTACTTCAGCGCGCGGCGCAATGCGCTGTCCGGCAATTTGGTGTGCATCATCATGACGTTGTAGCTGTCGTACTGGGTCATCGTGAAATAAAGGTCCGCGCCCTTGGAGTCCGGGTCGAGAAATCCGCCGTAAAGGTTCGGGTACTCGCGCGACGTGGCGACTGGGATCTCCGCGCTCCATGGCCCAGTGGGCTGCGGAGCTAGCCGCACCACGATCTCCTTACGCGACTCGTCGAGGTACATCATCTCCCAGCTCTTGAGCGTCTGGTCGTAGCGGACCGACAGCTCACCCACGGGTCCATCCACGATCGGCGTCGCGATCGAACTGCTGCCCCGATGCCAGCCTTTTCCGGTCCAGTACTCGTAGGCGGATTGGTCGAGGAGTTGCTGTTCGGGGACTCGGGCGACGTGGGCGTCACCGAAGCGGCCGTTGGGCGTGCCGTACGCGTAGACGAAACCGTCTCGCTGAGCGAAGGCGATCATCTGGAACTGGTCGTCGAATCCGGCGGTGTTCGGCCGGCGCGCGCTGGAGGCGTCCTTCCAGTTCTGACCGCCGTCGTCGGAGTAGGCGATACCACTGTGGTTGGTGAGCCAATGCCCCGGTTGAGTGAAGCTGCGGATGGACATGTAAGCCAGATAGTTGCGGCCGCCGACGTTGACGCCGCCGGTCGGGATCTTGGTCATCTCGACGCCGTCCTTCTTCAGCGACGGCAGTAGCTCCTTGGCATGGCCCGGACGGTCGGTGACGTAGTTGTTGAACGACATGCCGTTGGCCGGATTCCGGTCCGTGCTGCGGGCGAGGGTGTTCGACCGCCAATCGATCGTGGTGGGATTCGCGAATCCACTGGTGATACCGGCCCATCCGAGCCCGAAGGTGTCGCCGAAGGCGGCCAGGATCTGACCTCGCTCGTCGGTCCACATAATCCCGAGGTCGGTGCCCTTGACCTGGTACCTCGTCTCGGTTGCGTTGATTGAATGGGCACCGGTCAGCACGGCGACCGGGTTCGCCCCGCCCAACGGTGCCGTCTGCGCCACCCCAGGCGCTGCCGCGCTGACCGTGACTGCTACAGTTACCGCGCTCAGAGCCGCTAGGACGGCCCCGATCTGAGTTCGGCGAATGAGCATCGTCCTCCCCCTCCTGTGCGAACGCGCGCGCCATCGCGCGGGCGCAGTCATGCGCCAGCGTTTGACGTAGCTGAATGCGATGGCCCCCAGCACTCGAATGGGGGTGACCGGCCTTCCTCGGCGCCCTCGGTGTAGCTGTGTGCGACCTAGGCCTATCATAACGGCTTGGTAACGCTGCTCCGCTACTCCCCGTGGGTGAAACCTATCTCGGTGTATCCGTCACTGGCGACCGCTGTGTTCGTCACCGTTAACCCGTGGATTCTTCACGGGGATCCGACCCGGTCGCGGGCCTTCCGGTAGGCGCGGACCGTCGCGTCAGCACAGGCCTGCCAGCTGAAGCAAGCCGCGTGCGCGCGTCGGGCGGCCGCCCCGGCGGGATCCCCCCCAGCGCTGTCCACGCTGGCCACATCGGCATCGCCGGCGAGCAGCTCGGTGGGGGGCCAGTCCACGGTTTGCCACAACGCCGCAGCGCCCTGGCCGGGACCGGGCCGCCGCGCACCGCCACCCCGGCAGGCACCGCGCGGCGCAGCTGGCTCTGCCCGCGAGCGGTGAACGCGGTCACCGTGACGTCGACGTCGGAGCGTGCCGCCAGTTCCCGCAGCAGCGCGGCGGTGTAGCGACCGATCCCACTGCGCTGTCCGAGCAGCGGCGTGCCGTCAATCAGCACGCGCAGCGGTGTCGAGTGGCGGTCAGCGCACATTGCTGTGACCGTAAGCTACGCATGCTGACCCACGACGTCGCTGAACCGCGGCACCGTCGCGCGCCTGTGGGCGCCGATCACCAAGGAGGCCCATGATGACGATCGGCAATCTCGCGTCAGCCGTCGGTAGGGGCTTGCTCGCAGGCGCGATAGGTACCGCCGCCATGACACTGTCCAGCACGCTGGAGGCGAAGCTGCGAGACCGCGCTGGCAGCTCTGCTCCCGCCGACGCCGCCAGCAAGGTGCTCGGCGTCAAACCGGTCGACGAGGCCGCAGAAGCCCGGTTCAGCACACTCGTCCACTGGGGATATGGCACGGGCTGGGGGGCAGTCCGGGGTCTCCTCGCCGGCATCGGCCTGGGTGGGGTCTCAGCCACCGCCGTGCATTTCGTCGCCATCTGGGGAGGCAGCCTGGTGATGTTGCCCGCGCTGGACGTCGCACCCCCGGCGTGGGAGATGGAGCCGGCCGAATTGGCTATCGACGCCGGCCACCACCTCGTGTACGTCATCGCAACCGGACTCGCCTACCGGGCGCTCCGGGACTGAGCTTCTCGCGCAGTGCGCGTTGCCAGCCCGTCACTCAGGAGGACTTAGCCCACCTCCGAAGCCGTCCGGCGGCTCGTCGGGCCACCTCCCTTGGGCCGCCCGCGGCGAGGTATGAGCGCGCCAGTGCGGCGTCGCGGCGCACCGCGCCGCTCACCCCGGTCCGCCGGTCGGGCGCGGTCAGCGGGGGGCCGAGTAACCGATCAGGCGCGGGTCGTGGGTGCCGGCAGAACTCGATCAGCGGCGTCAACACCCTCTCCCAGGTGTAGCTTTGGGCGACCGCCGCGATCCGGTCGCGGCAGCCGGCGGCGAAGTCGTCGTCGTAGAGCACCCGCTGCAACGCCGCAGCCAGCGCCGCCGGATCTTGCGCGGGCACCACCACGCCGAGCCGTTCCGCTGCGACGAGCTCGGCGAAGGCGTCGCCGTCGGTGGTGACGATGGGCAGCCCCGCCCACAGGTAGTCCAGCACCCGGGTGCGGAAGGCGAACGTGGTCTCGACGTGCCCGAAGTGCGTGGTGACGCCGGCGTCGGCGTCGAGTAGCCAGTTCTGCCGGTCGGCGTAGGGCACCCAGGTCTCGTTGAAGAACACCTGCTCACCTGTAAGGCCAAGGGTCTGGCGAGCTGGCGGGTCTGCCCGGCCATGCCCATCTCGGGCACGTCGGGGGCGGGTGGCGCATCCCGAGGAACACCAGTCGCAGGTCAGGGTGTTCGGCACCCACGGCGTGCACGGCGTGCAGCAGGGTCAGCGGATCGAACCAGGAGTAGACGCCGCCCGCCCAGAGCACCACCTTCTCCCGCGGCCCGAACCCCAGCGTGTCGCGCAACCCGGCACCGGTGCGCTGCGGCGGCTTGCCGGACAGGCCGAATGGGGCCACTGCGAGCAGCGAGCGGGTCGTCGGGTCGGCGTCGTAGACGGTGGGGGACAACCGCCCGATCGCGGCCAGATGCCCGAGCCAGAAATGCCGCTGCCGCTGCGAGGCGCACAGGAAGAAATCGCCGCGGCGCAGCTGGGTCGACAACACCGCAGTGACCGCGTCGACGATCAGCGCGCGACCCTGCTCGAGCTGCTCGAGGTGCATCGGGTCGTCGATGTCGGCGATCACGATGTGGTTGGACGTCTTCAACGACGGAACGTGTTCGAGTACGTGGCCTTGAAGGACCACCAACTGGGCCCAGTCCAGCTCGGGGCCCATCGATCGGGCAGGTACCTGCCGCACGTCGAACTCGGCTGGAGTTGGCAAGCTGTGGCCCGCGTGCCCAAGCTGGTGGTGCTGTTGGAGCAGCTGCGCCTCCACTGACGGAACCGCGCAGGAAATCGCCCCGCACCGTCCCGAGGTGCTGCGGATGGCACCGTGTCGTGCACCGTGAACACCAGGTCGCGACCGCGGCTGGGTCCCGGTGGGGCCAGCGGGGTCGGGGCGTGCACGGTGTCGCCGCCCGGCCACAGTGGGACACCGGAATCCCAGGCGGCGACGAGCGCGCAGCGGGGCACTGGCAACCGGTGCGGCCCCTCCACTCCCGGGATGATCGCCAGCGTGGGTCGGCGTGCCGGGCTATCGCGCTGCCCACCGTCCAGCCGGCCGGCGCAGTCGTAGCCAGGGCCGCAGTGAGCTCGCGGGAGTACCGCCCGGTACCGTCGGGTACCCCCTGGACCCATCCCGACGGGTTGACCCGGCGCGGCGCCGGCTGGTACCGCCGCAACATCAGACGCGCGGCTAGCCGCGTGGATGCCCTCGTCGTTCCCACCGCCACGGTTGCCGACGACCTGGCGCGGCACGTGCCCTGCCAGGCGCGGGTGCACGTCGTCGGGGAGGGGGTCAGTGCGGCGTTGACAAGCCTGCCGCACGACGCTGCCGACATCGCCACCCAGCTGCGGCTACCGCCCCGTTACGTGCTTGCGGTCGGCACCATCGAACCGCGCAAGGGGATCGATACGCTGCTCGCCGCGCTGGCCGCGCCGCATGGACCGGATCTGCCGGTGGTGCTGGTCGGCTAGCCGGGTTGGGGGCAGGTCGACCCGGCCGCACTGGCGCAGCGATGCGGGCTGGATCCAGCCCGGGTGCATGTGTTGGGCCGGATCACCGACTCTGAGCTGGCCGTCGTGCTGCACGGTGCGGCGGTGCTCGCGGCGCCGAGCCTGGCGGAGGGTTTCGGCCTGCCGTGTGCGTGGCGCCCAGTGCGTCGACGGTCCGCGAGCTGAGACGCGTGGCCGGCGCCGACATCGCCCGGAATGTCGACAGCCTGCACGTGGCGCATCACGGGATTGGATGCCGACCGCTTCCACCCTCCATCACCAGAGGAGACAGCCGTGGTCCGGCGCCGGCTGAGCCTGGACGCCAGCCCCTTCGTGGCCTTTCTCGGCGCCCTCGAGCCACGCAAGAACGTGCCGGCGTTGATCCGTGGGTTCGCCCGGGCAAGCCGAATCCGCGCTGGCCGCTCCGACCCGCCCGCCCTGGTATTGGCTGGGCAGCCGGGCTGGGACAGCCAGGTTGGGCGCGAGCTGCAGGGCGTGCCGCACCGCGTTCGGGTGACCGGGCCGGCTACCTCCCGCTGGCGGAGCTGTCCGGGTTCCTCGGTGGCGCTGCCGTGGTGACCTAACCCTTCGCTGGGGGAGGGGTTCGGGCTGCCGGTGCTGGAGGCGATGGCGGCCGGGGCCGCCGTGCTGACCACCCGACGGCTGTCCTTGCCCGAGGTCGGCGGAGATGCGGTGGCCTACTGCGGCATCGACGCCAATGATATCGCCGCAGGTCTTATCGAACTGCTCGATGACCCAGCTCGCCGGTCGGAGCTGTCGGCTGCCGCGCAGCGGCGCGCCAAGGACTTCTCCTGGGCGGCGAGCGCGACGCTGCACCAGGAGGCTTACAGCCACGCCGTGGTGGCGCGCCGGCGGTCCCGCTAGCCCCACCGCACGCGCGGGGGTGCAGAATCGAACGCCGTGCGCCCCCGCAACGCCTATGGCCACGAGCTGGCGGTCGTCACGGTGACCTACTCACCCGGCGAGACCCTGGACACGTTCCTGGATTCGGTGGTCAAGGCCACCAGCCGGCCGCTGCGAGTGTTGCTGGTCGACAACGGGTCCACCGACGGAGCTCCCGAGCGGGCGAGCCGCCGTGATGGTGTGCAGTTGCTGTGCATCGGGGAGAACGTCGGGTACGGCAGTGCCGCCAACCGGGGGGTCGTCGAGTGGGGACCCGAGGTCGGCTGGGTGGTGGTGGCCAACCCGGACATCGAGTGGCACCCGGGCAGCCTCGACGAGCTGCTCGAGGCCGCGCGGCGGTGGCCCCGAGCGGGGGCGCTGGGGCCGCTGATCCGGCAACCGGACGCGACGGTGTACCCATCGGCGCGGCTGCTGCCCGCGCTGGGCCGCGGCATCGGGCACGCCGTACTCGGCCCGATCTGGTCGGGTAACCCGTGGACCACGGCTTACCGGCAGTCCGACACCGCCCTGGGTGAGCGGACCGCTCAATGGTTGTCCGGGTCGTGCCTGCTGCTACGCCGGGCCGCATTCGAGGCCGTCGGCGGGTTCGACTCCCGCTACTTCATGTACTTCGAGGACGTCGACCTCGGCGACCGGCTGGGTCGCGCCGGGTGGCTCAACGTCTACGTCCCCAGCGCGGAAGTCACCCACCTCGGGGGGCACTCCACCAGCCGCGTCTCCGAGCAGATGCTCGCCGAGCACCATCGCAGCACCTACCGCTACCTCGCTGACCGCCACTGCGGCCCGCTGTATGCCCCGTTGCGGCTGGCGCTTCGAGGTGGGCTGGCTGGCCGCTTGCGTCTGGTGGGGCGCGCCACCCGGCGTAGGTAGCGGACGGGTTAGGTCGAGAGCCGGGGCGGTGTAACCACAACATCAGCCGGAAGTGGTAGCGGCGGCCTCCTGCTCCGGCGCCGGGCTTGCGCCGACTACGCGATAGAGGTTCTCGATGGCCTCGGTGCGGTCGGGAGTGTCCGGTTCCTCGCCGTGCGCCTTGATCACCCGGTTCCTCGCCGTGCGCCTTGATCACCCGGTTCCTCGCCGTGCGCCTTGATCACCCGGTTCATGGCTCGGGCGACGACGCGTGCTTCCTCGGCGGTGACGTGGTCGGAGAAATGTTCCCTGATCGCGCCGAGGAAGGTCGTGGTGCAGCGCTGCAGCACCCGCCGGCCTTCATCGGTGAGCACGGCGTAGGTGACGCGCAGGTTGTCGGGGTCTCCGCGCCGGACCACCAACCCGTGAGCAGACATCTGCGTGATGGCCTGGCTGATACCGCTCTTGGAGACGAACACCTGGCGCGCCAGCTCCTGCATCCGCAGCCGCCCGCCGGGCGCCGCGCCGAGCCGGGACAGCACTTCACCCCAAGTCAGCGACAGGCCGGCGTGCTCGCGCATGGCGCGTTCCAGCGCCCGGGCCGCGAGCGTCTCGGCCTTCCACACGCCCATCCACGCGAAGAAGCCATCGTCGACGAGTTCCTCGATCTCTGCCCGGCTTGCTGGCTCACCCATGCCATGAGTTTAGGACTGTACCCATGTTAAGCTAACTGTTCAGTACTGAACTGTTTGTGACAGGACTGTTAGGTAGGGACTGCGTGGAGGCGAGGCAATGAGCTCTGGCGAGCAGGTAGATCTCGCCGCCGCCGCTGCCGGGTCGCGACGGTGGCTGGCGCTAGTCGCGATGCTGCTGGCCGCGGCGATCGATCTCATCGACACCACCATCGTCAACGTCGCGATTCCCTCGATCCGCCACGATCTCGGCGCCGGCGCGTCGGCCGCGGAGTGGATGGTGGCCGGGTATGCGCTGGCCTTTGGCGTCGGACTGATCACCGGCAGCAGGCTGGGAGACGCGTTCGGACGGCGCCGGATGTTCCTGATCGGCGTCGCCGGATTCATGGCGGCTTCGCTGCTGTCCGGACTCGCCCCGAACCCCGAGGTGTTGATCCTCGGGCGGCTGATTCAGGGCGCGATGGCTGCGGTGATGGTGCCGCAGATCCTGACTGTGATCCAGGTGAACTTCGTCCCCGCCGAGCGGCCCAAGGCCTACGCCGCCTACGGGGCGTGCGCGGCGATTGCCACGGTCAGCGGCCCGCTGATCGGCGGTGCGCTGGTGCAGGCTGATCTGTTCGCGCTGGGCTGGCGCCCGATCTTCCTGATCAACGTGGTGCTGGGGATGGTGGCGCTGCTCGCCACGGCGGCGTGGTTGCCCGAATCCCGCGCCGAGCGCGGCCAGGGGTTCGACCTGCCGGGCGTCGGGCTGCTCGCCCTCGCTCTGCTGCTGTTGCTCTACCCTCTGGTCGAAGGTCCGCAACTGGGCTGGCCAGGTTGGGGCTTCGGGCTGATCGGCGCTGCGGTGATCAGCTTCGTGGTGTTCGTCGCCCACGAGCGGCGTCAGCAGCGACAGGGACGGGGGCCGCTGGTCGTTTTGTCCCTGTTCACCCAGCGCGGGTTCACCGGCGGGGTGGTGACCCAGTTGGCGCTTTACGCCGGGGTGACGGGGTTCTTCCTGGTGCTCGCCCTCACCCTGCAGACCGGGTTCGGCTACACGGCGCTGCACGCCGGACTGACATTCCTGCCGTTCTCGCTGGGCATCGCGATCTCCTCGGGTGCGTCCGGGCAACTGGCACCCAAGTTGGGTCGCCGCCTCAGCATCGCCGGCGCTCTGACCATGGTCCTCGGGATGGCCATCCTGCTGCTCACCGTCCGCATCGCCGGCCCACAACCGGACACATGGGCCCTCGTCCCGGGCCTCGTGGCGGCCGGGCTCGGCATGGGCCTGGTCGCACCGACGCTGGTCGATGTCGCGCTGTCGGGCGTGCACCGCCGCGACGCGGGTTCCGCCTCGGGTGTGGTCACCACCGCCGGGCAGCTCGGCGGCGCCATCGGTGTTGCCGTCATCGGCGCCATCTTCTTCGACGCGCTCCGGCGCCACCAAGGTTCTGAAATCGGTCTCGCCGGCGGCTACTCCGCAGCCTTCAGCGCCGCGCTCTACTACGAAGTCGGGGTGGTCGCCCTCGCCGCACTCCTGATGGTGCTACTGCCAAAGAAGATCCAGCTACCCGCCGACGCCGCACGCGCGGATACCTCAGCCTCAACGGCCTGACCGCACGGCGCGCCTTCACCGCCCACCCAGCGGCGACTTCCAGCCGGCCGCCGGCTGAGCCGCCGGACCCTGGTCCCCCCTCCGTTCTGACGCGTAGGCCGTCCCCGAACTGGGCGACGGGTCATCGATGATCGTCGCTGAGGGGTATCAAGCACTGCGACGGCCGCGATGGCACGGACTCTGGTGTCCCGCTGTACCGGTCCGCAGCGCGCAGCGAGAGACTGGGCGACATCCGCGATCAGGTGATGAACCTTCGAGGAGAAGGTGCCATGGTGTCGTGTTCTAGCGTCGGGTCGGGTGAGCCGTTGCCGGGTGTCGAGGCCGTAGTGCTGGTCGGGGGTTTGGGTACCCGGATGCGGCCACTGACCCTGTCCGCGCCTAAGCCCATGCTGCCCACCGCGGGCGTGCCGTTTCTCAGCCACCTGCTGGGTCGGATCCGGGCCGCGGGAGTGCGGCATGTGGTGCTGGGCACCTCGTATCGCGCCGAGGTGTTCGCGACCCACTTCGGGAATGGGTCCGCTCTGGGTCTGGAGTTGGACTACGTCGTCGAGGATGAGCCGTTGGGCACCGGCGGCGGGATCCGCAATGTCGCATCCAAGCTGACCGAGCCCGACGTGCTGGTGTTCAACGGTGACGTGTTATCCGGTCTTGATCCGGCGGAGGTGGTGCGAACTCATCGCAGTGCGGGGGCGGACGTGACGCTGCACCTGGTGCGGGTATCCGATCCGCGAGCCTTCGGCTGCGTGCCGACCCGCGCGGACGGCCGGGTGCTCGGATTCCTGGAGAAGAGCGACGACCCGCCGACCGATCTGATCAACGCTGGCTGCTACGTGTTTCGCCGGGAGGTGATCGACTCGATCCCCGCGGGGCGTGCGGTGTCGGTGGAGCGCGAGACGTTTCCCGGGTTGCTCGCGGCAGGTGCCCTGGTTCATGCCCACGTGGATGCTTCCTACTGGCTGGACCTGGGAACCCCCACCGCTTTCGTACAGGGCTCGGCCGACCTGGTCCGAGGCTTGGTTCCCTCGCCTGTGCTGCCTGGACCGGTGGGGGAGGCCTTGCTGCTGCCCGGCGCTACCGTGCATTCAGAGGCGCGAGTCGAGGGTGGTTCGGTGGTGGGTGTGGATGCTGCAGTGCAGTGCGGGGCGCAGGTGCTCGGCTCGGTGCTGATGGACCGTTCCCAGGTCGGTCCCGGCGCGTACGTGCAGCGCAGTGTGCTGGGCATCGGCGCGCAGGTGGGCGCAGAAGCCGTGCTGCACGACGCGGTGATCGGCGATGGTGCGGTAGTCGGGGCCCGCTGCGAGTTACGGAATGGTGTGCGGGTCTGGCCGGGAGTCGTACTGCCTGACGGGGCCCTACGTTTTTCCGCCGATGTCTGAGACCTGCTGGCAGGGTCGAAGCATCGGCTCTGCGGCCGGCTCGCGGTCCTGGACCCCGCAGCGCCCCTTGGATTTCCGTGCGGTGCTGGCTCCGCTGTGCCGGGGCCGTGGTGATCCCACGATGCGGATGGATGCCGACGGCACCATGTGGCGTGCGGGTACCACCCCTGTCGGCGCTGCCACCCTGGCGCTTCGCCGCGACGAGGCTGGCACGGTGCACGCCACCGGCTGGGGCCTGGGGGCGGCCTGGGCGCTGGACGGGCTGCCCGCGTTGCTCGGTGCTGGTGACGACGACAGTGCCTTCGTGTCCCACCATCCGCTGATCGCGCAGGCCCGGCACCGGGCGCCCGGCCTGCGCCTCGGCGCCACCGGTCGGGTGTGGGATGTGCTGGTTCCGGCGGTGCTGGAACAGAAGGTGACCGGCGTGGAGGCGCGGCGCTCCTGGCGAGAGCTGTGCTGGCGCTTCGGAGAACCGGCGCCGGGTCCCGTGGAGCTGTGGGTGCCACCCGATCCGGCGGCGGTGCGCGCGATCCCGGACTGGGAGTGGCACCGCGCCGGAGTGGACCGCACGCGGCGCCGCACCCTGCTGGCGGCGGCCGCGGTGGCGCACCGGCTGGAAGGCGCGGCGACTTTGGCCGGGAAGGCCGGCCGGGACCTGCTGTGCAAGGTCCCCGGGATCGGGGTGTGGACGGCCGCCGAGGTGGCCCAGCGAGCCTGGGCGGACGCCGATGCGGTGAGCGTCGGCGACTTCCACATCCCGTCCGTCGTTGGTTACGCACTGCTGGGCAGACCACTGGATGATGCCGGCATGCTCGACGTACTCGCACCCTACGCACCACAGCGGCAGCGGGCGGTGCGCTACATCGAGGCCTCAGGATTCCACCGTCCCCGCTTCGGCCCCCGATTGCATCCCCGCGACTACCGCGCCATGTGAATAAAGGGTTATCCGGTCGCAAGGAATTCGGCCAGGCTGGGCAGATGGGAAGGCTGACGGCCCGGCGCGGCAGCGTCGTACGCCTCGCGCTGCTCGCCGTGCTCTGGGGATCCAGCTTCGTGTGGATCAAGATCGGACTCCGCGGTTTCACGCCGATGCAACTGGTGTTCCTGCGGTTGCTGCTCGCGGCCGGCCTGCTGCTGGTGATCTGCCGGATCCGCGGCCTGCGGATGCCGCGCGGGCTGATCGTGTGGGTGCACCTCGCGGTGGCTGCGACCGTCGGTAACGTGGTGCCGTTCTTCCTGTTCGGTGTCGGCGAACGCAGCGTCGACTCGAGCCTGGCCGCCATCCTCAACGCGACGACTCCGCTGTGGACGATCGCGGTGGCATTGTTGGCGCGCACCGAGCGCGCGATGTCGGCGTCCCGGGCGGCTGGCCTGCTCGTTGGCTTCGCCGGCACCCTGGTGATCGTCGCGCCGTGGCGATCCGGCGGCAGCCTCAGTGGTGCCACGGCCTGCCTCACCGCAGCTGCCCTGTATGGGGTGATGTTCGTGTACGTGGGCCGGTTCCTCACCGGCCGTGACCTGGCCCCGACGGTCCTGTCCGCTGGCCAGCTCACCGCCGCCACCGTGCTTTCGGCGCTTGCCCTGCCGGTCGGCTGGCATGCGCCGCACCTGCGCCTGGACGCCATCGGCAGCGTCGCTGTGCTCGGACTGCTCGGCACCGGCGTCGCCTACGTCTTGAACTACCGGCTGATCACCGACGATGGCCTGACGGTGGCCTCCACCGTCACCTATCTGATCCCGGTGGTCGCCGTCCTGCTCGGAGTCGCCGTACTGGGCGAGTCCCTGAGCTTCCGAATGTTCGTCGGCATGGCCGTGGTGCTCGCCGGCGTCGGCCTCGTTCGGCGCAGCACCGGCCGCCCGCCGGAGCCCACCGCCGCGCTGCCAAAGGTGCGAGCCGCGGCCGGGGGCAATGGGCCCGGCCCACAACATCGCAGCGGTGAGTGAGGGGCCTCAGTCCGGTACCGTCACAGGGCTGGCTCAAGATCGGGTACGGCGTTTCTCCTCCGCCACTTCTGTCCCACAAAGAGCGCGGGTGGATCGATTACGCAGGTGCCACAGCTGGCAACTTCGAGCGAAAAGTTGCCGGATCCGGCAACTACACACAGCGCGACGGCTGTTATCCAGGCGTCACTGACAGTGACGGCCAGTATCGGCGCAACGAAGCGGTCCCCGACTCGCCGAGCTGACCCCACGAATCGCGCCTCGGCTCGGAACGGCATCATCGGAGGGCCGCGAGGATGGGTGCTACGTCGGGTGGCGGTGCGTCCACCGGCCACCAGGCGAGGTCTAGGGACTCTGAGCTACGCAGCGGGGTGGCGCCCGCCGGGGCCTGCAGCAGGAACCGCACGTCGAAATGCCGGGTGGGCAGACCCAGCGAGCAGGTGATCGGGTGGATGTCCAGGTGCAGTGGCTGCGGATCGATCTCCAGATTGCTGATGCCGGATTCCTCCGCCGCCTCCCGCAACGCCGCCGCAGCGAGCCCGGCATCACCCTCCTCACAGTGCCCGCCGAGCTGAACCCAGCGCCCGACCCGGGGATGCAGGGTCAGCAGCACCTGCGTCCGGTCGTGCGAGAGGACCACCGCGGACGCCGTCAAATGGCCGGGAACGCAGGACCGGGCGCAGGCGTCCGGGCAGGCGGCCAGGAACCCGAGGAAGGCTTGGAGCAGGGCGCGCTGACCGCGGTCGCCGGGCTGCCAGCGCGACAGCGTCTGCGTCGCATCAGCGTGCACAGCGGCATTCGGTGCTGCGGCTTGGGGTGCTGGCGCATCAGGTACGGTGATCTTCGGTGTGGTGATCATCGCAATGGATTATCGCAGTACCAATCCATCATCCGGATCACCCGGTGGGCGCGGTTGCAGCGGTTGCGTAGGGTAACCGACGGCGATCGCCCCGAGCGGACGCCAGTCCGGTGGCAACGTGAGCTCGGCGCGAACCAGATCCGGGCAGAACAACGTCGAGCCGACCCAGCAGGAGCCCAGCCCCTCAGCGGCCAGTGCTACCAGCAGGCCCTGCACGGCCGCACCAGCGGCGACGGTGAACATCGCCTCCTCGGCGGCTTGCCGGCGGGTGTCGGGGTAGGCGTGCGCGCCGTCGGGAACCGCGACCGGCACCAGCATCTCCGGCGCGTCGTAGAGCAGGTCGCCGCGCCGCACCCGGCGCTCGATGCGGTCCGCGGTCAGCCCGTCGCAGTGCAGGTCGGCCCGCCAGGCCTGGCGCATCGCGTCGAGCAACCGGCGCCGGACCCGCCGATCGGCCAGCCAGACGAATCGCACGGGCCGGGTGTGGTGCGGTGCCGGCGCGCGCAGCGCGACCCCGACCGCGCGGCGCAGTGCCTCCGGATCTACCCGGTCGCCACGATACGAGCGCACCGATCGGCGCAACAGCACCGCCTCCGCTCGGCCCGCGACGCGCCCCCGTTCGATCGCCTCGTCGGTGCCCAACCAGAACAGATCGTCGGTCCGCGGGCGGATCAGATCGGCCGCGGTACTGGCGTCGTCGCCACGAGCCAACCCGCGCAGGACCGCCACCGGCACTCCCGCCAGCTTGCCCTTGACGAGGTCGGCGGCGGCGGCCACCTCGTCAGCGATGGCCACCTCGGTGACCGCCAGTTCGTTGCCGTGCCGGTCGACGGTGCCCAGGTAGCGGTGCAGCACGTTCAACCCGGCGGCGCCGATCGCCGTATCGGTCTGCCCGATTCGCCACGCCCGGCCCATCGTGTCGGTGATCACCACGGCGACATCGACGCCGAGCTGCGTAGCCAGCCCATGACGTAGCCGCGCGGCGCTGGCATCCGGGTCGACCGGCAGCAGTGCGACCTCATCAGGCGCCACATTCGACGAATCCACTCCCGACGCGGCCTGCACCACGCCCAGGAAGTTCTCGGTGATCAACGTGTCACCGCGGCGAGCGATCACCCGCCGGGCCTCGGTGGCGACCAGCGCGCGGCGCGCGGCGTCGCGCTCCGACGGATCAGCCGGCACCGTGATCAGCCGTCCCTCAACCTTCGACACGACCTTGCTGGTGACGACGACGACATCACCGTCGACGAGCCACGGCGCGGCGGTGACCAGCGCGCCGATCAGATCGTCGCCGGGTCGGAACTCGGGCAATCCTCGAACCGGCAGGATGCGGACTTCACCTGGGACCGCGTGATCGATCACTGCGGCGCAGCGAGATCCAGGGCCGCGCGCGCCATCGCCGCGGTCGCCGCAACGTCGGTCATCAGCAGCGGGATCTCCCGGACCTCGATCCCGGGGACCGTCGCCCGATCCCCGGTGTGCACCAGCCACCCGTCGAGGATCCCACCCGCGCGGCGCGCCCCGTAGTGCGCGGCCACCGCGCCCGCTTCACACGGCACACCGATGGCGGCTAGGCAGGCCTCGGCCATCCCACGTACCGCGCGGCCACCGACAATCGGGGATAGCCCGATCACCCGGGCGGACGCGCTTCGCAGCGCGGGTCGGATCCCCGGTACAGCCAGCACAGTGCCGATCGACACCACCGGATTCGACGGCGCGAGTAGCACGGCGTCTGCCCCGGCGATCGCGTCGAGTACCCCGGCGGCCGGCTCGGCGGTATCCGCGTCGACCGGCACGAACTCAATGGCCGGCAGTTGCGCGCGGTGCCGGATCCACCACTCCTGGAAGTGCATCGAGCGGCGGCCCTGCTCGTCGGCGACCACGACATGGGTCTCGCAGCGATCATCGGTGGCCGGCAGCAGCCGCACCCCGGGGCGCCACCGATCGCACAGCGCCGCGGTCACCGCGGACAGTGGGTAGCCGGCTTGGAGCATCCGGGTGCGGACCAGGTGTGTCGCCAGGTCCAGATCGCCCAGCCCGAACCACTCCGGATCAGCCCCATAGCGCGCCAGCTCCGCTTTGACCACCCAGGTCTCACCGGTCCGCCCCCAGCCGCGGTCGGCATCGATGCCGCCGCCGAGGGTATACATGCAGGTGTCCAGATCCGGGCAGATCCGCAGTCCGTGCAGCCAGATGTCGTCGCCGGTGTTGACGACTGCGGTGATGTTATGTGCAGCGGTGTCATGCGTGTCAGTGTCATTGTCGTCATTGTCGTCGAAACCGAGCGCGGTCTTGAGTCCGAGTAGGAACCGGGCGCCACCGACGCCGCCGACCAGCACCACGATCTTCACGGCAGTGATCAGGGCTTGTCGTTGGCCGAGGACTGCGGGTCGAACGTGGTGTGCACCTGTTGGGTAGGTGTGAAGCGTTCGGAGTCCACGTACGAACGGTAGGACGCTCGGTCGGCGCGAGTGAGCGTGACGTCGTTGACGAAGGGGGTTAGCAGGTTGCGGGGCCAAAGCTGGCGCGCTCGCACCGCGTTGATCTCCGCGCAGAACACCACGATGACCGCCTGCAGGTAGAGCCAGGCCAACAATCCGAGAACCAGCCCGAAGACGCCGTAGATCTGCGAGGCGCCGTTGAGCTCATAACTGACGAACAACGCACCCACGATCTGCAACACCTCAACCGCGACCCCGGCGCCGATCGCCCCAGGCATCAGGTCAGCCAGCGGAACGTCCCGGGCGGTCAACACCCGAAACCCGATAAGGAACGCACCCACATTGACCATCGCGGCGATTGCGATCGCCGCGATACGTACGCCAACGCCGTAGCCGTAGCCGGCGGCCACCGGGCCGATCGCGGCCAGCGCGGTGGTGATCAGAACGACTGCCCCGATCAGGAGGAACAGCACCAGGCCACGTAGCCGGGATACCACTGGGTCGGGGCGGGCATAGCGGGGCACGGCCCAGACCCGATTCAACGCCGACTGGATGGCCACCGACACACCCAGGCCCCCGTAGACGGCGCCGATGATGCCTAGGATCACGCCCAGGCTGCTGCCGTGGATCGAGCTGACGTTCTGCTGTAGTTGCGGTCCGACGATCGGGAATTGCTGCAGCGCCGAGCCGAGCACCGCCTGCTGCCAGGCTGGGTGGCTCTGCAACGTGTAGCCCAGCACACTCACCAGCAGGAGCAGCCCGGGAAACAGCGAGACGAAACCGTAGTAGGTGATCAGGACGGCGAGGTAGCCACCCTGATCGTCGACGAACTTGTAGACCACCGCCAACGGGAAGCCCAACCAGGTATGCCGCCGCTGGAAGCCGTCCAGCCGAGCTGTGACACCCATCGCTCGTCCTCGCCGTCCCCGGACAATGCACTCAAGACACTGACGTTATCCCGGCGCTGATCAGCCGTCGAGTTGGCTGGCCGCCAGCGAGCTCGTCAGCGCCAGAAGAGGAACTCCTGGAGGCCGGCCACCGCTGTCAGCGGATCGCCACCGAGCGCGGCGAAGACCGCGAAGCTGGCGCCGAACAGTGCATTTCCCACCGCCGGTACGCCGATGATCAAAACGAATAGTAGCAAGGGGGCATACCAGCCGAGGCTGCCGGCGAACTTGCGAGCCCGCGCGGGCAAATAGGGTTCTACGACGCCGAACCCGTCCAACCCCGGCACCGGCAGGATATTGAGCACGAACGCGAGGATCTGTACCAGTGCGAGATAAGAAAGGCCGGCCGCAAGCCCGTCCGGCAGGCCGCTGCCGGCGACCACGGCGGTGATCGCGGCCCCTAGTGCGAGATTCGTCAACGGCCCGGCCAGCGACACCGCCGAGGTGACCGCTCGCGAACGCAGCGCGGCTCGGTTGATCCACACCGCGCCGCCGGGCAGCGGCACTCCGCCCAGCGCCAGCAGCGCCAGCGGCATCAGCAGCGACATCACCGGGTCGGTGTAGCGCCGGATGTCCAGGGTGAGATATCCCTTGGCGCGCACCGAGCGGTCACCGCCCCGGTAGGCCGTCAGGGCATGCCCGAACTCATGAAGGCACAGGGCGACCGCCCACCCGCCGAGGACCAGCGCCACGATGCCGGCGGTGCGGGACGTGCCGCTGGTCAACGCCGCGAGCGCGCCACCGGCCACGGTCGTCGCGAGCAGCAGCAGGAACAGTGGGCTGGGAGCCAAGCCGGTGGCAGGCACCCGCTTACTCTCACCCACCGACTGCCCAGCCCGTCGACCGGGTGAGCGACCAGTGCGGCGCAGCGACTACACGGCGTGTCAACTGCAACACGCCAAGTGAGTGTTCTGGATCGACACTAGGACTTGCATCCCCGATCACAGAGGTGTAATCACAAGGTTGTTATTCTCCCGGCTCGTAGCCCGGGAAGGCGTGAAACCGGGGAGGAGCTCTATGGCGAGAAGGGCGGACCGCCATGGATGAGAGTGACATCAGCTGGCCAGTGGAGGGCAGGATCGAGCTTCAGGGCGACTGGCTTGCATTCGACGGGCTCGATCAACAGGAGCAACAGGACTGGCAGGAGCGGGCGCTGTGCGCCCAGACCGATCCAGAGGCGTTCTTTCCCGAGAAGGGCGGATCCACCAGGGAAGCGAAGCTGATCTGTGCTGGCTGCGAGGTCCGCGCCGAGTGCCTGGAGTACGCGTTGGCCTTCGATGAGCGGTTCGGTATTTGGGGTGGACTGTCAGAGCGCGAGCGCCGCAGGCTCAAACGCGGCGCTGGGTGATTCTGGCCGCTGCCCGGAGTCCGCGCCGGTCGCGGGGGGCGTTACCGTGTGCCCCCACCAACGGGGATGGACAGGGAGGAGTCGGCGTGTCGCGCAATGCTGGGGTACCTGCCGGTGGCGGCAATGCCCGCCGTGCCGGCGGTTCGCGCAGCGCGAGCAACGTCGCGACGCCGGTAGCTCCCAGCGCCCCTATGGAGAACGGCGCAGTGGGCAGCGGAGCGCTGGAGCCCGGCCCGCGACCCAGACCGCGGCCCTCGCCGCTGCCCAAGCATTCCGATCCAACGAACCCGCGCAGCGCTACCGACGGTAGTGACTCCAGTGTGCTGACGTTCGACGACGTCGGAGTCGGCGCGCGCATCCGGGAGTTCTTGCTGTCCCCGCCCGCGTTGCTGGCTGCGGCGATGACGGTGCTCGCCGTGCTACTCAATCGCCACCGGCTGGCGCTGGACTTATCTGGTGGCCGGTTGTTGCCGATGGAGAGTCTGGGCCAGACGTGGTCGTCCTACCTGGCGTCGTGGCACCCGGTCGGCGGCGGCAGCGCGGCCCCCGCGCCGGCTGCCCTGGCTGTCCTCGGCATGCTCGGCCTGCCGGTGGGGTCGCCGGCCGCCGCAGTGTCGTTGCTGCTGTTGGCCGCGCTGCCACTGGCCGCGCTATCCGCCTATCGTGCCACCCGCGCACTGCCGGTCAGTCGCGAGCGTCGAGCACTGGCCGCCGCTGCCTACGCGTTGCTCCCGCCGGCCATCGCTGGGTTGGCGCAGGGCCGAATCGACGTCGTGGTGACCTACCTACTGCTGCCGCTGGTCCTGGCCGGTGTCGCTTCAGTCTTACGCGGCGCGACGAGCAGACGATCCGGTGGCTGGCTGTCCACCGCGGCCGCCACCGCTCTCGGGATTGCGGTGATCGGCGCGTTCGCCCCCCTGGTGCACCTGCTGATACTGACCGTGGTGCTCATCGGCTTCGTGGTGATCCCGGCCCCCCGGGTGACGACGCTGCGCCGCGCGGTCGGACTGTTCGCCGTGGTGCTCCTGCCGCTGGGGTTGCTTCTGCCGTGGCCGGCAGTGGTGATTCAACGTCCTGAGGTGTTGTTGCAGGGGGTAGGAGCGGTGGTGCCCGAGCAGGTGCCGGGCTGGCTGCGGTTGCTCGCTTTGGATCCCGGTGGTGCGGGCGCCGCACCGTGGGTCGGAGCGGTGGTGCTGCTGGCGGCGGTGCTCGTGCTCACCGTTGCGCCATCTCGCGCGATGCTGCCGGGGGTGGGAATGGTGGCGCTGGGCGCCATCGCGGTGGCGCTGCTGATTCGGTTGCCGATGCGGCCGCTGGCCGGTGGTGATGCGCGGCCTGGTTTCACCGGAGGTGTGCTCCTGTTCGCCGCCTGCGGGTTGCTCTGGATGGTGCTGCTGGCCGGCCGCACCGCAGAGCCGACTCGGCGCTGGTTCGGTGAGCAGTGGGCTGCGAGATTGTCGGCGATGCCGTGGGTGGGGTTGGCGGCGCTGTCAGCGGCAGCTGTTGCGGTGGGGACCAGCGGTCCGCTCAGCAGCGGTCCGCCGGCCGGTCTGCCGGTACTGGCGCCATCACTGGCCGCTGAGCTGGACCGAGCGGATACGTCAGTGCTCGTTGTAGGTGCCCCGAGTGAGCCGGTACGGCTGACCAGATCGAGGACCGCACGCTTCGGCGACGATGACATTGCTCCGCTGCGTGCCACCGGGGCCCGACTGGAGCGGGCGGCCGCGGCACTGCGCGCGGGGCAGCCAGGCGAGACGTCCGCCGCGGTGGCAGACGTGGCTGCCACCGGAGTGCAATTCGTGGTACTTCCCACCGCTGCGCAGGGTGTCCGCGCCCTCGCCGCCGCTGGACCCCTGGCCCGGCCCGCGCCCCGGACCGCAGATGGCAGACCGGTTCTGCGAGTGGTGCGACCAGTGTCGGGCGCGGAGCTGTTGGGGCCTGCGCTGGCGGAGCAGGCGCGCAGCGGCGCCGCTCCACCCATCGAACCTGGGGTAAGCGGGGTGCTCGCGCCGGTCCAGCCGCCGCAGCTGGCAGTTCGCGTAGCGCCCGGGGCGGACGGACGGTTGCTCGTGGTCGCCGCTAACGACGAGCCGGGCTGGCAGGCCAGCGTGGATGGTCGTTCGGTTCCGGTGGTACGCGGGTGGGGCCACCAGGTCGCGGTGCCGGTGGGGGGTAGCTCTGCCGAAGTTCGGGTAGTCCGCTCGGACGTTCCCAGGACGGCGCTCTTGCTGATCGAGGGTGCACTGCTGCTGCTCGTTGCGGGCACCGCGCTGCCGTCTCGACGCCGCTCGAAGAGGTAGCGCGCCGCGGTCGGTCAGACTGCTTGTGCGTCAGTCCACTTCCGTGTCAGTCCACTTCCGGGGGGCCGTCGATGATGTCTGGATTGACCCCCAGATAGTTCGCCACCTGCTCGACGAGCACTTCATGAACGAGGTCCGAAAGGTCGCCGCCGTCCTGCGCCCGAGTCTCCAGCGGCCGTCGGTAGAGCACGATCCGGGCTCGAGTGGGTAAGCCAGCGCGGTCCACGCCAGCCGCAACCAGTCGGGCCAGCGGGACGTTTCCGTCCTCCACGACGTCGCTACCCCAGCTGACAGTCGTCGGGTCGCAGTCAGTGACCTCTGGCACCTCGTCGACAGCGACGTCGAGGCGGTCAAGCTCAGTGTGCCAACGGTCGTCGATCGGTTCGAGCGCTTCCAGCACGACTGCGTCGAAGCGTTCCGCGCGGCTGCGTGCCGCGGGCAGCGTGGCCGGATACAGCAGCCCCCGCACACCGCGGCCGCGCCGGTCGCGGCGTCTGCGTAGCCGCGAGCGGGCTGACCGGGTCACCGCCATCTGCCGAGACTACGCCGCCGTCGAAGCTGGCCGGCGCGGTGTTCCGCGCGCCTGCGGCACTCGGCTGGACCTGCGCGCTATGGTCCGGGCCGTGCGCAGTGGGCGGCGATGCTTAAGGACCGGGTGCACAAACGCGGCAGTTGCCACGCTCACCTTCGTTTATGCAGACTCCACCGCAGTGGTGGGTCCCCTAGCCACCTGCAGCGAGCCGCATTCCTACGACTTGTGCGAACGGCACGCGCTGCGACTGACGGCGCCGCGGGGCTGGGATGTCGTGCGTCACGACGGCGAGTTCGCCGAGCCGGAACCCTCAGTGGATGATCTCACCGCGCTGGCCGAAGCGGTACGTGAGGCCGGCCGAGCTGACCGACCGGTGGAACCCGTCTTCACCGCTGCCGCCACCGGCGGTGTCCGCCGCAGCCACCTCAGAGTCCTTCCCGACCCGCTAGACGACTGAATCCGTCCCCATGGGCGCATTCAGCGGGCACCGCGGATGACCGGATCCCGCATGACCCCGGCCAGCCTGCGCAATGCGAGCTAATGTCTCCTGGATACCAGGCTCGACGTGAGGAGAGCAGTGCCTGACCTCTCAGCGATCGTCAAGGCCTACGACATCCGGGGCATTGTCGGGGAGCAGTTGAACTCCGCGGTGGTGTGTGACATCGGCGCGGCCTTCGCTGAGTTCGTCGGGTGCTCGGACGGTTCGGGCCGTTCGCGAGCAGTGGTCGTCGGGCACGACATGCGGGATTCCTCACCCAGCCTGGCGGCCGCGTTCGCGCGCGGCGTCACCAGCCGCGATCTCGACGTCATCTCCATCGGCCTGGCCAGCACCGACATGCTTTATTTCGCATCCGGGCAGCTTGGATTACCGGGCGCGATGTTCACCGCAAGCCACAATCCGGCCCGTTACAACGGCATTAAGCTCTGCCGAGCGGGGGCGGCGCCGGTTGGCCAGGACACCGGCCTCGACGAGATCCGGATTGCGGTGGAGGCCGGCATCGAGTCAGGGCCGGGTGGCGGTGGTGTCACCGAGCAGGACATGCTCGCCGACTACGCACAGTATCTGTGTTCCCTGGTGGACTTGTCCGCGATCCGCCCGTTGCGCGTCGTTGTGGACGCCGGCAACGGAATGGGTGGGTATACCGTGCCGGCGGTCGTCGAAGGACTGCCGCTGAGCGTCATCCCGCTGTATTTCGAGCTGGACGGCAATTTCCCGAATCACGAGGCCAACCCGTTGGATCCGGCGAATCTGGTGGATCTGCAGGCCGCCGTGCGCGAGCACGGCGCCGACCTGGGTCTGGCCTTCGACGGCGATGCTGACCGCTGCTTCGTGATCGACGAGCGTGGCGAGGCGGTGAGCCCCAGCGCTATCACCGCATTGGTCGCGACTCGGGAGTTGGCGACCGAGCCCGGTGCTGCGGTGATCTACAACTTGATCACGTCGCAGGCCGTACCGGAGATCGTCGCCGAACACGGGGGACGGCCGGTACGCAGCCGTGTCGGGCACTCATTCATCAAGCAGCGGATGGCGGAAACCGGAGCGATCTTCGGTGGCGAGCATTCCGCCCACTACTATTTCCGCAGTTTCTGGCGCGCTGACTCCGGGATGCTCGCCGCGTTGCACGTGCTCGCCGCTCTCGGCCGGCAGCAGCGTCCGCTGTCGACGCTGATGGCCGAGTTCAGTCGCTACGCCGCATCCGGAGAAATCAACTCCACGGTCGACGACCAGCGGGCCAGGATGGCGGTCGTACGGCAGCGCTTCGCGGCCCGAGACGGCATCCAGCTCGACGAGCTCGACGGCCTCACCGTACGGTGCCCCAACGGTTCGTGGTTCAACCTGCGCCCGTCGAACACCGAACCGCTACTGCGCCTGAACGTCGAGGCCCGGGACACCGGGGCGGTCGAGGTGTTGCGCGACGAGGTGTTGGCACTGGTGCGCGGCAACTGAGGAGGATGACGACGATGGCCGTGGAGTTAGACGCTGCGCTGATGGAGATCTTGGCGTGCCCGTGCCCGGCCCACGCGCGGCTGCGCAGCGGTACGGCTGCTGATCCTGACGCGGATGCGTTGACCTGTACCGCATGCGGACGCAGCTTCCCGGTGACCGATGGCATCCCAGTGCTACTGCTGCATGAGGCGTTGCCCGGGACCGGACCGGACGCCGACAGCGGCGGTGGTGGCGGATGATGGAATCCGACCGTAGCCGATTCCAGGGTGGGGACGACGACTTACTCGACAATCCTGGGCGCCTGGAGGCCATCGATACCGGCGGGTTGCTGCGCGCCGCGGCAACGGCGGGCGCCCAAGTGCGTTCCACGGCGGCCGCGGCCGAGGAGGCGGGTCTGCGGAGGCTGACCGGGGAACGTCCACGCGCCTTGGTGCTGCTGACCCGACCGGGTGCGGCGTCCGCCGCAGCACCACTGCTGCTCGCGCTGCTGGGGCCGTCGTGCCCGGTACCGGTGGTGACTACCCGGTCGGTGCCGATGTGGGTCGGCGCGTTGGACATCGTCCTGGCCAACACCACCGATCCCGGCGATCGGGAGCTGGCCGAGGGCCTTGCCCGTGCGGTCGGCAGGGGAGCCCAGTTGGTGCTCACCGCGCCCGCGGACGGCCCGGTGGCGGCCGCGGTGGCAGGTCGAGCGGTGCTGGTGGTGCCCAGAATCGAGGTGCCACCGGGGTTGGCGCTGCCGCGGAGCCTGACTGCCGGTTTGTTGCTGTTGGATGCCCTGGGTCTGCTAGCCACTGACGTCGAGGCACTGGCCGGCGAGCTGGACCGGGAAGCCGAGCGCGACCACGTCGCGCACGAGTCGTTGGTCAACCCCGCCAAATCCCTGGCGTTGCGGCTGACCGGGCGCACGCCCTTGCTGTGGGGCACTGATCCGGTGGCCACCGCAGTGGCAGGGCATTGCGCCGGGGCGCTCGCCGCGCATGCGGGGGTGGTGGCGCACGCGGCGGGATTCCATGAGGTGGCAGCGCTGCCGGTGCTGCGCCGCGAGGCGATACGCGGGAGCGCGGAAGCTGACGTGTTCACTGACCCTTTCGAGGATCCGATTGAGGATGTGCCGCCGCACGGTGCGCTGCCAGCGGTCCGGCCGGTGCTGCTCGGTGTGCTCGCCGACACCGACACCGACACCGGCACCGAGCCTGAGCGGGCCACGGCGTTGGACGCGTTGCCCGCCGCCGATGTGGTGACCGCAGACGCGGAGCTGATGGTGCGCCAGGGTGACCCGGGGGCCGCGGCAAGTGCCGCCGCGGTACTGGCCCTACGGTTCGACTTCGCCGCGCTGTACCTCGGGTTGAGCCTGGGTGTGTTGGGCAGGCCCGGTTGGACCGGCTCGGTCCTCGAATGAATGCAGGCGGTAAGGGAGGGGTTGTGGAGCTGTTGCGCAACGCGGTTCGGCCTTACGCCTGGGGTTCCCGGACGGCGATCCCGGAGCTAGTCGGCGGTCCGGTTCCCGCCCCGCACCCGCAGGCGGAGCTATGGCTGGGTGCGCACCCGGCGGATCCGTCGGTGCTGATACACGCAGATGGGGCCCAGACCTCCCTGCTGGAAGCCCTGCGTGGCGACCCATACCGGCATCTCGGGCCGCGCTGTGCGCAACGCTGGGGTGGCCAGTTGCCGTTCCTGCTCAAGGTGCTCGCCGCCGAGGAGCCGCTGAGTTTGCAGGCCCACCCATCCGCGGAGCAGGCTGCTGAGGGCTTCGCCCGCGAGGAGGTCCGGGGGGTGCCCCGGGACGCGCCAGAACGCAACTACGTCGACCCCAGCCACAAACCCGAGCTGATCTGCGCGCTCACCGAGCTCCAGGCGCTGGCCGGTTTCCGGGATCCGCTACGCACCGTCGGGTTGCTCGAAGCTCTGGACGTGCCGGCGCTGGAGCCCTACCGTGCGATGCTCGCGGCTGAGCCCAATGCTGACGGGTTGCGAACCTTGTTCACCACCTGGATCACGATGCCCGAGCCGGCGATGAAGGCGGTACTGCCCCCTACCCTGGATGGCTGCGTAGCGATACTGCGCCGCAACGGCGTGTGGGACTCTTCTCCTCGCGGAGGCGATTTTCGAAGCCCTCGCGGGGGTGATTTTCGAGCAGAGTGTCGGGTGATTCTCGAGCTGGCCGAGATCTATCCGGGCGATGTCGGAGTGCTTGCGGCCCTGCTGCTCAACCACGTCGTGCTGGCGTCGGGACAGGCGATGTACCTGCCCGCTGGCAACCTGCACACCTACCTGCGGGGCACCGGTGTGGAAATCAGCGCTAATTCGGACAACGTACTGCGCGGCGGTTTGACCTCCAAGCACATCGACGTCCCGGAGCTGCTGCGGGTACTGGATTTCTCCTACGGTGCGCTGCCGGTGCAACGCGGTGAACCGGTGGGGCCGCACGAAACTGCTTATCGCACTTTGGCGGAGGAGTTTCAGCTGACTCGGCTGGAATGGGCGCACGGCGAGTCGACCCCGGTGTGCCTGCACGGTCGATGGCCACAGATCCTGCTGTGCACTCAGGGCTCAGCTCGATTGCATTCCCTCGGCGGTGGCAGCGTCACCGTGCGCCGAGGTGGTTCGGTATGGCTGGCCGCCGAGGATCCCGAGGTCACTGTGTGCCCTGGTCCCGGCCCGGTGCAACTATTCCGCGCCCTACCCGGTCTAGCGCCGTTACCAGCTCACCCCAGACCGTCATTCGGCTCCGAATAGCGTTCTATTAGCCGCCCGAGCAAGGAGGCGAAAGGGTGTCAGCGGGGGGCGGGAAAACGGCGATCGTCGCTGCGTTGGCGGCTAACGCCGGCATCGCACTGGCGAAGTTCGCCGGCTTTCTGGTCACCGGGTCATCGTCGATACTCGCCGAGGCGGTGCACTCGGTGGCCGACACGTCCAACCAGGGTCTGCTGCTGATCGGCCGCAAGCGCGCCCGGCGGGAAGCCACCGATGAGCACCCGTTCGGCTACGGTCGCGACCGCTACTTCTACTCGTTTGTGGTGGCGCTGCTGCTGTTCAGCCTCGGTTCGGTGTTCGCACTCTATGAAGGCGCCCACAAGCTGCACAGCCCCGAGGAGATCAGTTCACCAGTGGTCGCCGTCGGGATCCTGGCCGTGGCGATCGTGTTGGAGGGTCTGAGTTTCCGCACCGCGATCAGGGAGTCCAGGCCGCTCAAGGGAGCCGGTAGCTGGTGGCGGTTCATCAGGCAGTCGAAGTCCCCAGAACTTCCGGTGGTGCTGTTGGAGGATTCGGGCGCGCTTGTCGGGCTGGCCTTCGCCCTGGCGGGGGTCGGGTTGGCGGTGCTCACCGGGGAGCCGGTGTGGGACGCGATCGGCACGCTGGGCATCGGCCTGCTACTCGGGATCATCGCGATCATCCTTATCGTGGAGACCAAAAGCCTGCTGATCGGCGAGGGTTCCGGGCCCGCGGAGCTCTGCACTATCCGTACCGCGATGGTGGGCCGAGGCGTGGACCGGGTGATCCACCTCCGGACCCAGTACCTCGGCCCGGACGAGCTGCTGGTCGCCGCGAAGATCGCGGTGGCGGCCACCATGTCCACCGCCGAGGTGGCCCGGGTCATCGACGAGGCCGAGGCGCGCGTCCGCGGCGCCGTCCCCGCCGCCCGGATCATCTACCTGGAACCGGACCTGGATCGCACGCCTGCGAGCACCGCTGAGCGCTGCGCGGGGTCTGGGTAGGGTCTCCCCACGAGCCAGCGGTGGGGAGATCGGGAGGGAAGTGCGCGTGTTCGAGTCACTGTTGGTCGCCAACCGGGGTGAGATCGCCAGGCGGGTTATCCGCTCCGCACGGCGTCTGGGCATACGGACCGTCGCGGTGCACTCCTCGGTAGACGCGGAGCTGCCGTTCGTCGCCGAGGCGGATGACGCGGTGGAGCTCACCGGGCCACCCGCGCAGGCCTACCGGGACTCCCGCCAGCTGCTTGACGCCGCCTGCCGGACCCGGGCGGTCGCGGTACACCCCGGTTACGGGTTCCTCTCCGAGGACCCCGAATTCGCCCGCGCGGTGTCCGATGCGGGCCTGGCGTGGGTCGGCCCCAGCGCTGAAGCGATCTCCGCGATGGGTGACAAGGTGGCCGCCCGGGAAACCGTCGCGGCCGCCGGGGTGCCGGTGGCGCCCGGTTCGACTCACGCCGTGGTCACGCAGGACGCTGCGGTCGTTGAAGCCGAGAAGGTCGGCTTCCCCGTTATGCTCAAGGCCGCCGCCGGCGGAGGTGGGATGGGCATGGCGGTGGCGGCCGACGCGGCGACCGTGCGCACCGAGTACCCCAAGGTCGCCGCCTTCGCCCACCGGCTCTTCGGTGACTCGAGATTGTTCGTCGAGCGGTACTTCCCACGGGTACGGCACGTTGAGGTGCAGGTTCTCGGGTTGGCCGACGGTCGGGTGGTAGCGCTGGGGGAGCGCGAATGCTCGGTGCAGCGGCGCCACCAGAAGGTCGCTGAGGACAGTCCGTCACCCGCCGACGAGCCTGATCTCCGCGCCCGGTTGGACTCCGCCGCAGTGCTGGCCGCCGCCACGGTGGATTATCGCAATGCGGGAACGGTGGAGTTTCTGCTCGACCAGGACACCGGTGAGTTCTTCTTCCTGGAGATGAACACCCGGCTGCAGGTGGAGCACCCGGTCACCGAGTTGCGCTATGGCGTGGACCTGGTGGCGGCCCAGTTGCGTATTGCCGATGGCACCGAACCTGGTTTCGACGCCGACGCTGTGACCCCTATCGGACACGCGATCGAACTGCGGGTCAACGCCGAGGACCCGAAGCGTTTCCTGCCCGGTCCTGGGCCGGTTACCGGGTGGGTGGAACCGAGCGGCAAGGGGGTGCGGGTCGACTCCGGTTACGCGGCGGGCACCACGGTGACGCCGTTCTATGACTCGCTGCTCGCCAAGCTCGTGGTGCACGGATCGGATCGGGAGCAGGCGCTGGCGCGGGCCCGCATCGCGGTTGCCGGATTCACCGTCACCGGGCCGAAGTGCAACCTGCCCTTCCACGCCGAATTGCTGGAGCACCCCGAATTCGTCTCCGGTCACTACGACACCGGCCTAGTCGCCCGGATGCGCCCCTAACCCGCGCTCTCTGTGCCCCAGCGACTGCTCTCCTGCTCCGTAGCGCTGGTCTAGCGTGTGCGGGCGTGGGTCAGGTGGTGGTCATCGAGGGGCTCGACGGGGCGGGCAAGCGCACCCTCGCCGACGGGCTGGTGGCCGCGCTGGGCGCCCGAGGCGCGAGCGTGGCCCGGATGGCGTTTCCCCGTTACGACAGCGACGTCCACGCCGAGCTGGCACGCGACGCGCTTTACGGGCGGCTGGGCGATCTCGCCGGCTCGGTGCACGGCATGGCGGTGCTGTTCGCCCTGGACCGACGAGCTGCCGCCGAGCAGCTGCGCACGCTGCGGTGCGGCCACGACGTGGTACTGCTGGATCGCTACGTCGCCTCGAACGCGGCATACGGCGCGGCGCGGCTGCACGAGGACGCGCACGGCCCGTTCGTCGAATGGCTCCGTGGTCTGGAGGTCGACCGGTTCGGCGTCCCGGTGCCCGATATCCAGCTGCTGCTGCGGGTGCCGATGAGCGTCGCCGCTGCCCGTGCGGATCGCCGGGCCGGCGCGGACAGCGCGCGGGCGAAGGACCTGTATGAGACTGATCATGGGCTGCAGGCGCGGTGCGCAGCCGTCTATGACGGTCTGGCCGCCAGTGGCTGGCTTGCTCCGTGGTCTGTCTTAGACGGCGCTACCGCCGGCGCCTCGGCAACGAGCGACCTCAGCGAGCTGGCGGTGCGGCTGCTCGGTTGAGCGACTGCCGCCCGACCGGCGGGACCGTCGCCCGCAATGCCACGATGGTGGGTATGGCAGCTCGTGTGCTGGTGGTGGAGGATGATCCCGCGTCCGCTGAGATGTTGTCCATCGCGCTGCGTCAGGCGGGCTTCGAAACCGCGGTAGTCGGCGAGGGTACCAAGGTAATGCCCGCGCTGCGCGAGCTGAAACCCGACCTGGTGTTGTTGGATCTGATGTTGCCGGGCATGAGCGGCATCGACGTGTGCAAGGCGATCCGTGCCGAATCCGATGTCCCGGTCGTGATGCTCACCGCGAGGAGTGACACCGTCGACGTGGTGCTGGGCTTGGAGTCCGGCGCTGACGACTACATGGTCAAGCCACCCAAAACGCAGGAGCTGGTGGCCAGGTTGCGCGCCCGGTTGCGCCGCATCGACGGTGATCCCGCCGAGCAACTCACCATCGGGGACCTGGCGATCGACGTGCCAGGCCACCGGGTCAGCCGGGATGGCACGCCGATCTCGCTGACGCCGCTGGAGTTCGAGCTGCTGCTCGCGCTGGCCCGCAAGCCGCGCCAGGTGTTCACCCGCGAGGTGCTGCTCGAGCAGGTCTGGGGCTACCGGCACGCCGCGGACACCCGATTGGTCAACGTGCACGTGCAGCGCCTCCGCTCCAAGGTCGAGCGCGATCCCGAGCATCCCGAGGTGGTGCTCACCGTGCGCGGTATCGGTTATAAGGCCGGTACCGCGTGATGCCTGCGCTGCTGCCGATTCCCGCATTAGGGATCATTTCGCGGTGACGTCGCTCGCCGGCAGGGCGACCGACCAGCTGCGCCCGGTCACCGAAGCGGCCGGTGAGCTGACCGCGATGTTCGGCGCGCTGTGGCGCCGCTCCCTGAAGGTGCGGGTGGTGAGCAGCACCGTCGCGCTGTCGTCCACCGTGGTGTTGGTGCTGGGCATGGTATTGCAGGCCCAGCTCGCTGAGCGGCTGATCGAGAACAAGACGCAGGCTGCGCTGTTGCAGGCGGAAAACAGCAGAATCCTGGTGGAGTCCGAGCTCGGCGCGGTGGATCCCACGTCAGCATCGCTGGCCGGGCGGCTTACCACCGCCGTCGATCGGCTGACCAATCCCGATCCGACCGGTACGGGTCCCGCCACGGCCAGCGCCGGCGCTTACGAGCCGGTGCTCGTCGACGGCGGCGACCCGTCCGGGGTGGTCGGCACCGGGCAGAAGATCGGCCCGCTGGAAGACGTCCCCGCGGTACTGCGCTCCGCGGTGGAACGGGGCGCGCTCGCCCACAAGATCACCACAGTGCAACGGGGTTCAACTGCGATGATCATGCTGGCTGTCGGCATGCCAGTCGCCAGTGCGGGTCGCACGATGCAGCTCTACTTGCTGTTCCCGCTCACCGCCGAGCAGCGCACGCTGACCTTGGTGCAGTCCACCCTGGTGCTCGGCGGGTTGGTGCTGCTGGTGCTGATCGCGGGCATCGCCAGCCTGGTGACCCGCCAGGTGGTGGTTCCGGTCCGCCAAGCCGCCGAGGTTGCCGAACGTTTCGCCGACGGCCACCTCGAGGAGCGCATGCCAGTCGTCGGGGAGGACGAGATGGCCCGGCTGGGTACCTCGTTCAACGAGATGGCCGCCAGTATCCAGCGTCAGATCCGCCAGCTGGAGGAGTTCGGTGAGCTGCAGCGTGGTTTCACCTCCGACGTGTCCCACGAGCTGCGCACCCCGCTGACGACCGTTCGGATGGCTGCCGATCTGCTCTATGAGTCACGCGACAAGCTGCACCCGGTGCTGCACCGTCCGGTCGAGCTGCTGGTCAGCGAGCTGGATCGATTCGAGACGTTGCTGGCTGACTTACTCGAGATCTCCCGGCTGGACGCCGGGGTCGCCGAGCTGCACGGTGAGACCGTCGACCTGCGCGCCACCGTGGCGAACGCGGTGGCATCGGTGCGCGCGGTGGCCGACCGCGCCGGCACTGCGGTGGAGCTGGACCTGCCGGACGACGAGGTACTCGCCGAGGTCGACCCGCGGCGCGTCGAGCGGATCCTGCGCAATCTGCTCACCAACGCGTTGGACCACGGCGAGGGCCACCCGGTCCAGGTGATCGTCGCGGCCGACTCGGACGCGGTCGCGGTGCTCGTGCGCGACCACGGCATCGGACTGCAGCCAGGTCAGCAGGATCTGGTGTTCACCCGATTCTGGCGGGGCGACCCATCGCGAGATCGGCGCACTGGGGGTACGGGACTCGGCCTGTCGATCAGTCTGGAGGACGCCCGCCTGCACGGGGGCTGGTTGCAGGCCTGGGGTGCACCAGGGAAGGGCAGTGCCTTCCGCCTCACGCTGCCTAGAGGTCGGGACATCGAGCTCACCGGCAGTCCGCTGCCGCTGGGCTTCCCCGGGGCGTCCCCGGGGTCGGGGCCACCCGTGCAGGGACCTCCAGTGCCAGCGGGACCGGGGCGTTAGCGATGCCGATGCGCCTCCTACCCGTCCTGGCTACCGGGCTGCTCCTCGTTGCACTCCTGCCGGGCTGCGCGGCAGTCCCGGGAAGCTCCGATCTCCAAGTCGCGCGATCCATGCCGGTGGGTTCCGGGTCGGCGCCATCAACTGGCCCACAACGGGGGGTGGACCCGTTCCGGTTGGTACGCGAGTTCATCGAGGCCACCGGCAACCCGGCGAATGGGCACGCCGCGGCCCGCTCTTTTCTATCCCGCACCGCCGCGGCGAATTGGAATGACCGCGCCGGCCTGACCGTGATCGAAGATGCTCCCGGGGCTGCCCCGCAGGCTGGCCCCGCGGACGGGGTCCGCCGCATCCGGGTGGGGGGTTCGCGGCTTGGCGTGCTCACCGCCGACGGGAGCTTCATACCCTCGGCAGGGACCTTTGCCATCCCGCTTGATGTGATCACCGAGCATGGCGAGTGGCGGATCAGCAATCCCCCGCCGGGTGTGCTCGTGGAGGCCAGCGCCCTGCAGCGCAATTACCGTCAAGTCCGGATCAGTTTCGTCGACCCGAACCGCGGCACTCTGGTGCCCGATCTGCGCTGGGTACCCGCCCAACCGGCGTCGACGCTACCTGGGCGGGTGTTGGATGCGCTGCTCGCCGGACCGTCCGAGCGGCTGGCCGGTGCCGTCCGGACGACGATCCCCGAAGGGACCCGGCTGCGATCCAACGTGCTGGTCAGCCGCTCGGGACGGACGGTGATCAACCTCAGTGGGGTGGACGCGCCGACCGATCAGCAACGGCGTCTGGTCGCCGCGCAGATCGTCAGTTCCCTGGACGGCCTGGTCCCCGCCCCGATGCGACTGCTCTCCGACGGTGAGCCGCTGGTGGCCGAGCAGGCCGAGTGGCGCTCGACTGATATCGCCGCCTACTCCGCGCCGACCGGGCCACGGCCTGACGTGCCAGGGCAGGTCGTCATCGGTGGTCGACTGCGCAGATTGGACGGCACTCCGGCACCGGGCTCGGCCGGAGCCGGCCAGCTCACTGTGCTCAGCGCCGCCAGCTCGGATCCCGGTGGTGAGCTGCTGGCGGCTGTCGTAACCGGTCCGGACGGGCATCCGCAGCTGCGGGTGGGCCCAGCCGACGGCGATCTGGCGGCGGTGCCATTGGACGCGGTCACCATGACCCGACCCACCTGGCGGCCCTCAGGCACCGAGGTGTGGACCGTGATAAATGGTCGCACGGTGGTGGGCGTGGCGCTGTCCGGCACCGGCCCGCCGTTGACCTACCAGGTCAACGCCACCGAACTGACCCGGCTGGGCACTATCTCCGAGCTGCGGTCGTCCAGGGACGGGGTGCAGGTGGCCGCGGTGGTCGGCGGGCGGCTGGTGGTGGCCGCGGTGGTGACGGAGTCGGGATTGGTGAGTCTGCGCCATCCGCAGGTGCTGCGAGGCGGCAGCCTGCCGCCCGCCGCGAGCGTGGACTGGGCGCGTCCAGATCTCCTGGTGGTGGCGTCGGCCGGACCGTCCCCGCAGGTGTCCTCGGTGTCCGTGGATGGGCTCACGATCCGGCAGCTGGCCAGTACCAACCTGACCGGCCCGCTCACCGACGTCGTCGCCGCACCCGGTCGTGAGGTGCTGGTGTCAGACGCCACCGGGTTGTGGGCGTATTCGGACACCCAGGAAGTGTGGGAACCCCTGCTCGGCGGGATCGGACCTGGCTCGGCACCCCTGTACCCAGGCTGAGCGTTACAGACCGGTCTGTACCCGGGCTGGGCTGTACTCGGGCTGGGCTACGAGCGCAAGCCGCGCACCGCGGCAGTGGGGACGGCCGGACCGTTGTGCACAGCTGCCCGGCTGCCGGCGTGCGGGACCGTTGGACTGAGCGGGCCACTGGCAAGCTCGGTGAGGTGTGGAGCCCGCTGCTGGATCTGTTGTTGCCCGTCGAATGCGGTGGTTGCGGAGTGCCCGGCCCGCTGCTGTGCCCGGACTGTGATCGACTACTGGGTGCACCGGTGCGGGTTTATCCGCCGTGCTGCGCGACCGGGCCGCCGGTGTACGCGCTGGGCACCTACCGTGGCCGGTTGCGTACCGCGCTGCTGGCCTACAAGGAGCGCGGCCGCCGAGACCTCGCCGCTCCGCTGGGCGCCGCGCTCGGGTCCGCACTGCTCCATGTGCCCAGTCTGGATGCAGACCGCGGTGAATCAGGGCTCGATTCCCGCGGTCTGCATCCGCAACGGCGCGGACCCGGGGGGCTGTGCCTGGTGCCCGTGCCGTCTCGGCGGTCGGCTGCGGCTCGGCGGGGTGGCCAGCACGTGACGTTGCTGGCCGAGCGGGCAGCCGCTTCGCTGGCTGGCGCGGGGGTGCCCGCCGGGATCGCCCCCGCGTTGCGGGTCGCCCCCGGGGCGCGGGACTCGGTCGGTCTGGCAGCGGCGGCTCGCCAGGCCAATCTCGCGGGGCGGGTACTGCCGCGCCGGACCGGCCTGCCACCCGCCGGCACGGCCGTCGTGCTTGTCGACGACGTGGTGACCACTGGGGCGACCGCTGCGGCGTGTTCCACGGCGCTGCTCCGGATGGGTATCGATGTACCAGCGATCGTGGTGCTCGCCGCCGCTGGCTGTCACGCACCGTCGTAGCCGTTGGGCGCGTGATACCTACCACAGCGTTGACCCTGCGACGCGCGGCACCAAGCTCTGGCGAGCGCACCGTCAGCGGACTACCGTCCGGGCATCAGCATCGCTGCCCGTTCGGGAGGAGGCGAGAAAGCCATGGTTCTGACGCCGACGGTCGAGTGATCATCGCGGGCGGCCCCCCGCTGCTGCCGTCCGACGATCATCACTGCAGTGCCCCGGCGTCGATGAAGTCCCTGTTGGACAACGCGAGGAGGTTGCCCGTGAACATTGTCGTGAAGGGCCGGAACGTCGAGGTACCCGATCACTACCGGATGCACGTCACCGAGAAGCTCGCCCGCGTCGAACGGTATGACCAGAAGGCCGTTCATTACGACGTCGAGCTGTTCCACGAACGTAATCCCCGGCAGACCAAGAGCTGCCAGCGGGTAGAGATCACTGGTCGGTGCCGCGGCCAGGTAGTCCGCGCAGAGGCGTGTGGCGCCGACTTCTACGCCGCGCTGGACGCGGCGGTGAGCAAGCTGGACAACCGGCTGCGCCGAGTTTCAGACCGCCGCAAGGTGCACTACGGACGCCGCAACCCCACCTCTGTCGCCGAGGCCACCGCGCCGTTGGCGGTCACCCTAACCTCCGATGCCGCAGCCGGCGCCGAGACGAACCGCCACCGGACGGGACTGCTTGATCCGCCCGATCCGGAACTTGACTATGAGTTGCCCACCCAGCGGGCCGAATCACCGGCTGTCCAGTCACCGGATGGCCACGATGGGCAGGGACCGGGATGCATCGTCCGGCGCAAGCGGCACTCTGCCACGCCCATGACCATCGACGATGCGCTCTATGAGATGGAGCTCGTGGGCCACGACTTTTACCTGTTCGCCGATGCCACGTCCGGACTGCCCAGCGTGGTGTACCGCCGGCACGGCTTCGACTATGGCGTGATCCAGCTCGTCTGACGCCCCTGGGTGTAACCCTGATCGTCGTCTGTGTGCATGGCACGACATCTCGTGTCCCTTAGCGCACACAGACGGCGATCATGGCGTTTGGGTGCTTAGCTGACCTGGGCTGATACCGTCGTGGCCGGCCTGGGCATACGATGGCCCGCAGACCGGCGGCACTGGCGTGCCATGCGGTACGCCACAGCCGTCCGCCGCCGACCCGTCCTCCAACGGGTGCCCCGATACGAGTGAGGTCTCCACGGTGGTCCTGTCCCGACTGCTCCGCGCCGGCGAGCACAAGACCGTGCGCCGGTTACGCGCCATTGCCGACCACATCAACGGTCTGGAGAACGATGTCGCCAGCCGGTCCGACGCCGATCTGCGCGCCAAGACCGATGAGTTCCGCCGCCGCCACGGCAACGGCGAGTCTCTGGACGATCTGCTGCCCGAGGTCTTCGCGGTGCTCCGTGAGACCGCCAAGCGCACGTTGGGCCAGCGGCACTTCGACGTTCAGTTGATGGGCGGCGCCGCGATGCACTTGGGCAACATCGCCGAAATGCGCACCGGTGAGGGCAAGACGCTGACCTGCGTGCTGCCGGCGTACCTCAACGCGATCGCCGGCAACGGTGTGCACGTCGTCACAACCAACGACTACCTCGCCAAGCGTGACTCCGAATGGATGGGTCGGATACACCGATTCCTCGGCATGGAGGTCGGGGTGATCCTGTCCCAGCTGAGCCCGGACGAGCGGCGCACCGCATACAACGCCGATATCACCTATGGTACGAACAACGAGTTCGGCTTCGACTACCTGCGTGACAACATGGCGTGGAGTCTTGCGGACTGCGTTCAGCGTGGTCACAGCTATGCCATCGTCGACGAAGTCGACTCCATTCTCATCGACGAGGCGCGCACCCCGCTGATCATCTCTGGACCCGCGGACCAGTCCTCCAGATGGTATGGCGAGTTCGCCCGGCTGGCCCCGATGCTCAAGCGAGACGTGCATTACGAGGTGGACGAACGCAAACGCACCGTAGGGGTCTCCGAGGAAGGTGTCGCGTTCGTCGAGGATCAGCTGGGTATTGAGAACCTCTATGAGGCGGCCAACACGCCGCTGGTCGGCTACCTCAACAACGCGCTGAAGGTCAAGGAGCTGTTCACCAAGGACAAGGACTACATCGTCCGCGACGGTGAGGTCCTGATCGTTGACGAGTTCACCGGCCGGGTGCTGCACGGCCGGCGCTACAACGAGGGCATGCACCAGGCCATTGAGGCCAAGGAGAAGGTGGAGATCAAAGCCGAGAACCAGACCTTGGCGACGATCACGCTGCAGAACTACTTCCGGCTCTATGACAAGCTCGCCGGGATGACCGGTACCGCGCAGACCGAAGCCGCCGAGCTGCTCCAGATCTACAAGCTGGGTGTGGTGTCGATCCCGACCAACATGCCGATGGTTCGCACCGACCACGGTGACCTGGTCTATAAGACCGAGCAGGCCAAGTTCGGGGCGGTGGTGGAAGACATCGCCCAGCGCCACGCCAAGGGTCAGCCGGTCCTGGTCGGCACTGCGAGCGTGGAGCGCTCCGAGTACCTGTCCAAGGCGCTGGTGGCCGCGGGGATCCCGCACTCGGTGCTCAACGCCAAACAGCACGAGAAGGAGGCGTTGATCGTCGCCGAGGCCGGCCGCAAAGGCGCGGTCACGGTTTCTACCAACATGGCCGGCCGCGGCACCGATATCATGCTGGGTGGCAATCCCACGTTTCTCGCCGATGCCGCCCTGCGGGCCCACGGGCTTGACCCGGTGGAGACGCCGCAGGAGTACGAGGGCGCCTGGGAAACCGCGGTCAACGATGCCAGCGCCGAGGTCGAGGCTGAGGCCAAGGAGGTCGTCGCCGCCGGCGGGCTGTACGTCCTCGGTACCGAACGGCACGAGTCGCGGCGTATCGACAACCAGTTACGTGGCCGCTCCGGGCGCCAAGGCGACCCGGGGGAGTCCCGGTTCTACCTGTCCCTGCGTGATGAGCTCATGGTGCGGTTCAACGGCCCACTGGTCGAGTCGATCATGACCCGACTGCGGCTCGAGGACGACGTCCCGATCGAGGCCAAGATGGTCAGCAGAGCGATCCAGTCCGCACAGACCCAGGTCGAGCAGCAGAACTTCGAGATCCGCAAGAACGTCCTGAAGTACGACGAGGTCATGGACCTGCAACGCAAGGTGATTTACGCCGAGCGTCGCAGGGTTCTCGAGGGTGAGGACCTGCGCGACCAGATCGAGCACATGATGACCGATGTGATCACCGCCTACGTCAACGGCGCCACCGAGAATGGATACGCCGAGGACTGGGACCTCGACCAGCTGTGGTCTGCACTGAAGACGCTGTATCCCGTCGGCATCAAGTACGAGGCGATCGCCGAGGACACCGGTGACCTGACCCGGGAGGTGCTGCTGGCCGCGCTGCTCGACGACGCGCGGGCCGCGTACTCCCGGCGCGAGGCAGAGCTCGCGGAGCTGGCCGGTCCGGAGGCGATGCGGGAGCTGGAGCGTCGGGTGGTGCTCTCGGTCCTGGACCGCAAGTGGCGCGAGCATCTCTATGAGATGGACTATCTCAAGGAGGGCATCGGGCTGCGCGCGATGGCCCAGCGTGATCCGCTCGTGGAGTACAAGCGCGAGGGCTTCGAGATGTTCAGCGCGCTGCTCGAGGCCCTGAAGGAGGAGTCCGTCGGATTCCTGTTCAACGTCGCGGTCCAGGTCGCCGAGCCGGAGATCGTCGAGGAGCCGGCGCAGGCTCCGCTGGCCCCCGCGCCGGCCGCGTTGGCCCCCGCGCCGGCCGGTTCGGCGCTGTCGCAGCTCGACGGCCAAACCGATGACGCTGGGCTTCCCGTGGCGCTGGGCGCGCCCGCGCTGAACAACGGCGGCTTGGCGCAGCCGGAGTCCCGGCCGCTCACCTACACGGGACCGGCCGAGGACGGCGGCACCGAGGTGCGGGGTCGTAGTCGCCACGCCGGCAGCGATGCCGGGGGACCGGCTCGCAACGCCCCCTGCCCGTGCGGTTCGGGCAAGAAGTACAAGCGCTGCCACGGCGCCCCCACCACAGCTCCCTCCTGACCGCGCACGCCCGGCTTCCTGCCTGCAAGTGCGCTGTGCCTCCCGAACTCAACAGCAGCGCTGTCCGGGGGCGGGCGGGCAGCTCTGCTGTTGAGTTCGGGAACCGGAGGGTTCATCTGCTGCCGGATGTCGGCGCACGGGTGACTGTGTCGTTACCTTTTGCCGATCCTCATGTCCCCAGCGGTGAGGCGCAGTTGTAGCGCGGTGCACTGCCAACGGCTGCCGTGTTTCTCGAAGCGGGCAGCGAGCGCCCGGACGCCGGTGTTCATCGTCACCAGCGCGACCGCCTCCAGCGCGCCGCCCGCATGCTGCGGGGGGAGTACTTTGCGCATGCGCGGTTCCAGATGCCCGGCGGTCACTTGCAGCGACATCAGGTAGGCCAGCAAATCGGGGCCCAACACCGCGGACAGCTGTCGCGCCGGGCGCCGACCGCCGAGGATCTCCACGGCGGCGCGCAGCACCTGCTGCGCCAGGACCGACGCTGCGGGATCGGTTGCCGGTAGCGCCGTGGCTGGCGGCGGCGTCACGGTGGCTGGCGACGCGGTCGGCAGGATGTCCACCAACCGGCGCAGCACCGGTAGCTGGGGACGTGGGTCCGCGATGCTCGTGGTCAACGTAGCTCTCCTCGTCTGCACGACCACGCGAGTCTGCGCGCGGCCGGTCGACGGCGGAGCCGGAGACGCCGTACTGGGACGGTCCGTGGCGGCAGTGCCGCCGACCGTGGGCTCCGGATCGGAGGAGGGGCAACGATCCGGTGGGAGGGAGTATGCGCGAGGTGCAGGGGTGCTGTCGTCGAATGTCGCCGAACCGGGTGGGATCTGTGGGTAATCGGATTACTTCGGTATCTGGCGCCGGCGAGCCCATTCGAAGCACACCACCGCGGCGGCGCTGGCGACGTTGAGTGACTCGACGTGGCCGGCCATCGGGATGCCGACCCAGCCGGTGAGCTGCGCAGCGACAGCCGGGGAGATCCCCGTGGTCTCGTTGCCCAGCACGTAGGCGACCCGCGGCGGCGGTGAGTCGCCGAACAGCGAACCGGCGCCGGGTGCCGAACCGGACAGTCCGAGTACCCCGAACCCGGCTTCCCGCAGCGCGGCGCAGGCAAGCTCGGCGGTGGAGCTGCGCAGCACCGGGGCGTGGAAGGCCACCCCAGCCGAAGCCTTGATCACAAGTGGATCGATCGACGGCACCCCCCGGCGGGGCAGCACCACGCCGTCGATACCCGCTGCCGTCGCGGTGCGCAGGATCATGCCCACGTTGGCCGGGTTGGTGATCGCGTCGAGCACGAGGACCGCCGCTGGGCTGCGCAGCGTCTGCAGCGCGCTGTCCAGCGGGCGCATCCTGGGCGCCACCACGTCGGCCAGGATGCCCTGGTCGTGCCGCCCGTTGCCGGCGAGCACCTTCACCCGGTGCGCTGAGGCCCGCTGCACCGGCACCCTCCGGCGCGCCGCCGCGTCGAGGATCTCCTGCATGGTCTCGCCGCGGGCGTGCTCGGCCACGATCACCTTGTCGATGGTCAACGCCGGATCGATCAGCGCCTCCAACACCGGTTTGCGGCCGTAGACGGTGATGAAGGTGTCCCGAGGGCTGGCGGCATGCTGGCCGTTCGGGACGCGGAACTGCTTGTCGCGCGGAGGCACAGGGCAAGGGTAAGCCGACGTCTGCGGAGGGCGGTGATCTAGTCTGGATGTCCCGCAGAGAGGGGCGCTGTTTCGCCGATGAGGGTCTATATCCCCGCTACGCTCGCGATGCTGCGGATGCTGGTCGATTCCGGGGAGCTGATCCCGGTCGCCGGCACTGCCTTCGCGCTCACCCCGATGCTTCGCGAGTCCTACGCCGCCGGCGATGCCGAAGAGTTGGAATACGTGGCGATGAACGAGGCAGCCCGGGCCTCGCTGCGGCTGTTGGCCGCCGAGCTCGATGACGACTCGGCGGCGCTGGCGCGCCGGGTCGTGGTGGCCGCTGACGTCGAGCGGGTGCGGTTGCGCCCCGATCTCGACGATGCCGCCGTCACGGTCACCGGTGCGGTACCGGCCCGCGCGGTCGCCGCGGTGCATGTCGATGTAGCCGAGGCGGAGGATGCGGTGCGTACCGCGGTGGCGGTGATCGACGCTGCCGATCTCGGTGATCCGGATGCAGAGTTCGCGCTCGGCGATGCCGAGGACCACGACATGGCCTGGTACGCCACCCAGGAGATCCCGTTCTTACTTGAACTCCTCTGAGTTGGGCGCATTGATGGACGCGATCACGTCGGTTCCGATCCCACAAAACGAGCCCGTCCGAAGTTACCCGCCGGGCAGTCCGGAACGCGATTCGCTGACTCGGGCGCTGGCCGACCTGGCCGACCAGCGGACCGAGCTGACCATGACCATCGGCGGTGTGCAGCGGCTGGCGGCCGGGGAGCCGTTCGACGTGGTCACCCCGCACCGGCACGCCCACGTGCTGGGCACCAGCGCGCAGGCCAGCGCCGCCGACGTCGCCGACGCCGTTCGTGCCGCGATGCGGGCTGCCCCGGCCTGGCGCGAGCTGCCCTTCGACGAGCGCGCCGCGATCCTGTTGCGTGCCGCGGACCTCGCTGCCGGTCCGTGGCGCGACACGCTCAACGCCGCCACCATGCTCGGGCAGTCGAAGTCGGTGCAGCAAGCCGAGATCGACGCGGCCTGCGAGCTGATCGACTTCTGGCGCTTCAACGCGCACTATGCCCGCCGGATGCTTGCCGAGCAGCCGAACTCCGCACCTGGCGAGTGGAATCGCCTGGAGTACCGGTCGCTGGAGGGGTTCGTCACCGCGATCACTCCATTCAACTTCACCGCGATCGCCGGGAACCTGCCCACCGCGCCCGCGTTGATGGGCAACACGGTGGTGTGGAAACCGACGCCGACCCAGCAGCTCGCCGCCCACCACACCATGCGGTTGCTGGAGGCTGCCGGGCTGCCACCCGGAGTGATCAACCTGGTCACCGGTGACGGCACAGCGGTCAGTGAGGTCGCGCTGGCCGATCCGGACTTCGCCGGGCTGCACTTCACCGGGTCCACCACGACGTTGCGGAAGCTGTGGCGCACCATCGCTGATCACCTGGACAGCTACCGCGGCTATCCGCGCATCGTGGGAGAGACCGGCGGCAAGGACTTCGTGGTCGCCCATCCCTCGGCCGATCCCGCCGCGGTGACGACCGCGCTGGTGCGCGGCGCGTTCGAGTACCAGGGTCAGAAGTGCTCCGCGGTCTCCCGCGCGTACCTCGCCCGGTCGCTGTGGGACGGCGGTCTGCGCGAGCAGCTTGCCGACACCACCCGGACCATCGCGTATGGCGACGTCGCTGACCTGTCGAACTTCGGCGGCGCGGTGATCGACGCGCGGGCCTTCGCCAAGCATCGTGATCTTCTGGCTCGGATCGCTACCGATCCGTCCATCGAGGTGCTCGCCGGCGGCGGTTGCGACGACTCGCGGGGCTGGTTCGTGCAGCCCACGGTGCTGCTCGGCGCTGACCCCACCCACGAGGTGTTCGCCACGGAGTACTTCGGACCCATCCTCGCCGTCCACGTCTATCCCGACGACGACTACCGGGCGATCCTCGACGTGGTCGACTCCACCAGCCCGTACGCCCTGACCGGCGCGGTGTTCGCCACCGACCGGGCCGCGGTCGTGCAGGCCCAGGGGGCGCTGCGCTTCGCGGCAGGCAACTTCTACATCAACGACAAGCCCACTGGGGCGGTGGTCGGCCGTCAGCCCTTCGGCGGCTCCCGCGCATCGGGCACCAACGACAAGGCCGGCTCACTGATCAACCTGCTGCGCTGGACCAGCCCTCGAACAATCAAGGAGACTTTCGACCCGCCGACCGATCACACCTATCCCCACATGTCAGCGCCCTCCGTGTGACGGCCGAGCCTGCCCGGCGCGCTTCGTTCCTGACCTCCTGCCCGGGTGACAAACTGACTCCTGTGCCCGTGAGCGTGCTTGATCGAGAGATGTACTCCGAGGCCGAGGCGGCCCGACTGCTTCGCGTGCCTCAAAACACGCTCAACTACTGGCTCCAAGGCGGCGAGCGGCGCGGCAAGTCCTACCAGCCGGTGATCCGGCCTGAGCCACGCAGCGGGCGGGCTCCGGTCATCCTGGGCCGAGTTCATCGAGGTGGGGCTGCTGCGCAGCTACCGGCGCGGCGGCATCCCGATGGGCGAGCTCCGCGCGTTCATCGACATCCTTCGGGCCCGCTACGAGATCCCCTACCCGCTGGCCGATCGTCGGCCGTACATCGCGGGGCGTCAGCTCGTCCTAGAAGCCCAGGAGCAGGCCGGCCTCGACCCTGACTTCTAGCTCGTTGCGCCTGTCCAAGGTCAGCTTCTCCTGCTGCCTCCGTCGGATGCTTTCCTGCAGCGAGTCAGCTGGGAAGGCGACCTTGCCGCTGAGTGGCGCCCTCATGACGATGAGGCGTCGCCAGTTCGCATAGACCCGGACCTCCGCCACGGCCGGCGGTCGGCGGCATCAGTACGAGCGCCATCTGGGAGCACGACGACGCTGGCGAAGACCACGACGACATTGCCGACGACTTCGGCCTGACCGTAGATCAAGTCCGCTGGGCGCTCGCGTTCGAGACCTCGCTTCGAGCGGCCGCCTGAGCCGTGCCGGTCAAGCCAACCGTTCCCGGGCGGCGTTACAAATTGCCGCCGTCCACCTCTACTTCGATGCCGACGTGCTCGGCCTAGCTCACCAGATCGCAGGGCTACGGCCCGATGCGACCTATCCCGGCGATCGTGGGGGAGTGGTGCTCAAGCAGCAGCGCCAGCCGTGTCCGATCACTAGCACCGCGGTCAAGGATCCGGTCTGGATTCCTCAGGTCACGGCTCTCGGCTGGCTCATCATCACGCGCGACGCCAAGATCCAGGAGCACACGGCCGAGATCGCAGCGGTGCGGGACAATGGCGCTCGCATGGTCGCCCTCGGCAGCCGCGACGCCCGAGGCACGTTCGACCAGCTCGAGGTGTTCATGTGCCAGTGGCGGGCCATCCAAGCGTCTCTGGACGAATCCGGCCCTTTCATTTACGTCGCCACCCGAACGACGTTCCGGCCGATTGACCTCGGTCCGTAGCGAGGGAAGCGGGCGGCGTAATCGGCCCGAGTGTCCTCCAGGCGTAGCCAGACCTGATCGACTAGTGTCCAGGAAGTCCCATTCACTGCCGAGCGCTCAGCGAGACTGGACCGCACAACCCTTTGCGTATGCCCGGTACTCATGCGGTGGGGGAGGGGGCTCTCCGAGGCCAACTCATCACGTCCCGTCGGCAGAGGGACGATCACTCGCGCTGCCTGCTGCTGCGCTGGCGGTCCTGCTCACATGGCCGCTCAGGAGTGAAGGTCGCGCGGCGTCGTCGACCACCACGTCATGTGTCCAGGCCGCGACTGGCATGGCATTCACGAGGTAGTGCCCCTGGGCACCGGCGTACTCGAGACGGCGCACCGTCAGGCACTGCACCAGCTCGTCGTCGGGATACAGATAGCCCTGCATCGCGTCGAGGAGACCCTTAACCAGGTTGTCGGCGTCCTTGTGTTGGCTCATACGAGGCACGACGGCCGCAATAGACAGGCAGACCAGGCTATTTCCCCAAGGCTCCGTGACCGAGCCATGCTTGCGCAGAGCCTCGTTGACCGCCTCGCGGATAGCGGCGTCAAAAGCGGCCACTTCGCCCACAGCATTGGCCTGTCGTAGGTCTCGTCGGGAACGCGCAGCCACCGCAGGACGTCATGACGGTCCGCCTCAGCGGGTGGTCGGCCGATGTGTCTGCCTGTGTCTTCCTCGTAGCCCGCCAGACGAACTCGAGCCGCTGCTCAGAACTCGACTTAGGGCCCAACTGGCGAAGGGCCCGGTCTAAAGGATGCTCGCGCAGGTAGTTGCCGGTCACAGGTTGCTATTGCCCCTCTGGCCATGGTATGGACGGCGACACGGTCTGTGCGAGAGCTTAAGCATGCGCCAGGGACAGCGGAAGCTCGACGTAGGCCTACTCCTCGGGCCTCCCTTCGTAGGGCCCCTTTGCGCCCTACCTCGGACCGGATCACCCTGACTCGGCGAGCGCGGCGAGCAGGGCCCGAACGGACATCGCTCGGCGGCGGGGGGCACCGTCCAGCTCGTCCAGGGCGCACTCCGGGTCGGCGGGGGGACCGAGGTGGGTGCAGCCTCGGGGGCAGTTCTCGATCGCCGTGGCCAGATCGGCGAAGGCGCGGACGACGTCGTCGGGGGTCACGTGCGCCAGGCCGAAGGAGCGGATCCCCGGGGGGTCCACCACCCACCCGCCGCCTGGTAGTGGAAGGGCCACGGCGGAGCTGGAAGTGTGCCGCCCCTTGCCCACCCCACTCACCGCCCCGGTGGCCCGCAAGGCGTCCGGCACCAGCCGGTTCACCAGCGTCGACTTGCCCACGCCGGAGTGCCCGACCAGTACCGAGACCTGACCCGCCAGCCGCGCTCGCACCGCGTCGACCCCGGTGTCCGGGGCGGTCACCAGTACCGGGATGTCCAGCGCGGCGTAGCGTTCCAGCACCGCATCCGGCGTGGCGAGGTCACGCTTGGTCAGGCAGAGCACTGGTACCAATCCGCCGGCGAAACCAGCTACCAGGCAGCGGTCGATCAGCCCGGTCCGCGGCGGTGGGTCGGCCAGCGAGGCGACGATGAGTAGCTGCTCGGCGTTGGCCACCACGATGCGCTCGTAGGCATCACCGTCATCGGCAGTGCGGCGCAGCACGCTGGACCGCTCGTCGACCCGGACGATCCGGGCCAGGCCGTCCGGTGCGCCGCTGACCTCGCCGACCAGCCCGACCTGATCACCCACCACTACCGGGGTGCGCCCGAGCTCGCGGGCCCGCATCGCCGTCACCCGAGTGGTCGGATCACTGTCGGGTGCGCAGGTCCACCGGCCACGGTCCACCGCCACCACCATCGCGCCTATCGCGCCGGCATGTTCGGGGCGGCGCTTGGTGCGGGGGAGGGAACCGCGCCGCCCCGGCCGGACCCGGATGTCGGATTCGTCGAGGCCGTGACCACCGCGGTTGCCGGGCCGGCTCAGCCGGCACCACCGGCCAGCATCGCCGACCAGCTGGCCGGGAACTCCGGCAGCGTCTTGGTCGTCGCGGCAATGTCATCGACAGCGATCCCCGGCACCACCAAGCCCAGGATCGCGCCCGCGGTGGCCATCCGGTGATCGGCGTAAGCGCCCCAGGGCCGGCCGAGGTCCCCGCGCAACGGCCGCGGGTGGATCTCCAGTCCGTCGGGCGTCTCCCGCACGTCGCCGCCCAGGGCCGCGAGCTCGGTGGCCAGCGCGGCCAGCCGGTCGGTCTCATGCCCGCGCAGGTGGGCGATCCCGCGCAGCCGCGAAGGCCCGCTGGCCAGTGCCGCCAGCGCCGCTACCGTGGGGGTGAGCTCTCCGATGTCGTGCAGGTCGGCGTCCACGCCCGTGAGCTGATCGGGACCCGAGACGGTAAGCCCGCGCTCGTGGAAGTTCACCTCGCAGCTCATCTCGGCCAGCAACGGGCGGATCGCGTCACCGGCCTGGGTGGTGCGCCCGGGCCAGCCCGGTACGGTGACCTGCCCACCGGTCACCGCGGCCGCCGCCAGGAACACCGCCGCGTTGGACAGGTCCGGTTCGACGTCATGGTCGCCGCCCGCGATCGGGCCCGAGTGCACCGCCCACCACGTCGCGCCGTCGGTGTCCACCTCGACTCCCCGGTCGGCGAGCATCTGCACGGTCATCTCGATATGCGGTCCGGACGGGACGGGTGGGCCGTCGTGACGGACCGTGACGCCCCCCTGGTACCCGGCGGCGGAGAGCAGCAATCCAGAGACGAACTGCGAGGAACCTGACGCGTCGATCCGCACCTCGCCGCCGGGTCGCCCAGGCACCCCGTGCAGCACGAACGGCATTGCGTCCCCGTCGATCCGGCACCCCAGCGTGCGCAAAGCGCCCAGCACCGCGCTCATCGGTCGCCGCCGGGCCTGCTCGTCGCCGTCGAAGCGAACTGGGCCCTGGGCCAGCGCGGCGAGCGGCGGTACGAAGCGCATCACGGTGCCGGCCAGCCCGCAGTCCACGGTGGCTCCGCCGCGCAGCCCGCTGTGGACCGGCACGACAAGCTCGTCGCCGTGGCAGGTCACCGGCACTCCTATGGCGCGCAGCGCGCCGACCATGAGATCGGTGTCCCGGCTGCGTAGCGCCCCCCGGATGGTGCCGCCGGTGCCGGCCAGCGCGGCCAGCAGCAGCGCCCGGTTGGTGATCGACTTCGATCCAGGCACGGTGACGGTGGCTCGCACCGGTCCGCGCGCCAGCGGCGCGGCCCACGGCAGGGTGGCGGTCGTCATGGTGTCATCATTGCGTACCCGGCTTGTGTGGTGGTCGTGCCACGATGACTCCATGTGCGGTAGGTACGCCTCGTCCAGGGATCCCGCGACGCTGGCCGTCGAGTTCGACGCTGTAGATGCAACCGATGGCGCGGCGCCAGGGCCTCACTACAATGTCGCGCCCACCACACCGGTGTTGTCGGTGGTGACCCGGCATCCACGCGATCTGCAGGGAGCTCCCAATCCGGATCGCACCGTGCGCAGCGTCCGGGTGATGCGCTGGGGGCTGGTGCCGCATTGGGCCAAGGACCCGGCGGTCGGGTCCCGCCTGATCAATGCGCGGGCCGAGACCGCAGCCGGCAAGCCGGCGTTCCGCGATGCGGTGGCCAGGCGGCGCTGCCTGCTACCCGCCGACGGATGGTACGAGTGGCAGCGGGCAGGCGGCCATAAGCAGCCGTTTTTCATCACCCGGTCAGACGGTGCTGGGCTCGCCTTGGCCGGGTTGTGGTCGACGTGGCGGCGCCCGGACGGCGCAGGGTCCGTGTTGGTGACCTGCGCCGTGCTGACCACCGACGCGGTGGGTCCGCTCGCCGAGATTCACGACCGGATGCCGCTGATCCTGCCCGATGCGGCGTGGCAGGCCTGGCTTGATCCGGATTCCGGCGATCCCGGCCAGCTGCTCGCACCGCCGCCCGCGCCGCTGGCCCGCGGGCTTGAGCTGCGGCCGGTCTCCACGGCGGTGAACGATGTCCGGCATGACGGCCCCGTGCTAATTGAACGGGTCGCGCTAGTTGAATGGGCCGCGCCGGAGCAGCCCGCGCTGCTGGATCTGGACCAGGTGCGGTGACTGCGGCGGTGACTGGGCTGGCCATCCCGATGCCATCCGGTCCGGCGCTCGTCGAACTGCACTGCCCGCGAGCCGGCGCGGCACTGCAGGTTAAATCCGGCGGGTCCGAATCCGGCGAGTTCGGGTCCGGCGCGGCGTTGCTGATCGGGCATGGTGCGGGCGGCTCCACCGGCGCGCCCGACCTGATGGCCGCCACCACGGCGGCGACCACGGCTGGGATGCACGTGGCGCTGGTCACGCAGCCTTACCGGGTCGCGGGGCGGCGCGCCCCGGCACCGGCCAGGCAGCTCGACGAGGCATGGCTGGCCGTCGCGAACCATCTATCGGGCGCAGCGTTCGCCGGGCTGCCGCTGGTCTTCGGGGGCCGTTCTTCGGGAGCCAGAGTGGCGTGCCGCACCGCGGCAGCAGGGGGTGCGGCGGCGGTGTTGTGTCTGGCCTTTCCCGTGCATCCACCGGGGCGCCCGGAGCGCAGCCGGATGGACGAGCTGAACGGGGTGGACGTGCCGGTGCTTGTCATACAGGGCGAGCGGGATCCCTTCGGTCGCCCGCAACCCGCCGCCCAACGCGAGGTCGTGCTGTTGCCGGGTGACCACTCACTCAAGGCTGACCCCGCGGCAGTGGACCGTTGCGTGGCGGAGTGGTTACAGCGTCGGCTCCGGCAGCTGGGCTGAGTGCGCTGGGGCTGGCTGCGCTGGGGCTGGCTGCGCTGGGGCTGGCTGCGCTGGGGCTGACGGCGCCGGGCTGACGGCGCTGCCCCCGGCCACGCCACGGTGATCGCGATCTGTGTCAGCAGCGACATTGCAGAGGCTGTTGCCTAATCGCGTTGCTGCCTTCCAAAGATCATCAAAAGTGAGCGGTAACCGTGCGGGATCGCACGGCCATCGCTCAGTTTCGGCGATCATGGCAGGTCGTTGGGCCGTCGGCAGGATCCACTAGCGATCCTTTGGTTGCGAGGTTCTGACGTTTGTCCTGAGTTTTCGGTGTGTGTGGATCCGTTCGAAGGGTGGGTGTGGAGTCAGGCTGGCGTGCGTAGCCGGGCGTGGGCCAGGCGGTGGTCGATGGCCTGGTCGATG
>JBBPZY010000292.1:0-2844 GCA_038276315.1 Mycobacteriales bacterium | reverse complement strand
TAGGCGTAGGCGGCGAACCAGTTGTTGTTGCCGCCGTAGAGAACGACGGTGTCGTCGCCTGCGATGCCCTTGGCCGACAGGAGCTGCTCGAACTGCTCCTTGCTCACGATGTCGCGGCGCACCGGGTCCTGCAGCTCGGTGGTCCAGTTCATCGTCACGGCGCCGGGCAGGTGCCCCCTGTCGTAGGCGGTGGTGTCCTCGTCGACCTCGACGAACACGATCCCGTCGGCGCCGAGGTTCTTCTCCGCCGAGTCGGCGGTGACCAGGACGTCGTGGCGGCTGATGGCTCTCATGCGGTGACCTCTGTTCGGGAGTGGGTGTTCGGGAGTGGGATTGTGGTGCGGGACGGCTGGGTACGGGTCAGCGCCAGCGACGCGGGCCGGCGCTGGGCGACCCGTGCGCCACCGAGGTGATGTCGCTGATCGGTGCCCGACCGCGGCGCAAGCGGGCACCGATTAGCCGCCCATCATGCCGTTGCCACCGTTGCTCTGGCCCATGCCGCCCATGTCGCCGGCCATCATGCGGGCCATCGCGGGCCGCATCTGCTCATGCATGCGGAGGGCGGCGTCGCGCTGGTCAGCCGGCAGGTTCTGCACCATCCGTCGCATCATCTGGTCCATCTGCTTGATCAGCGCGTTGTTGTCCGGCGGCTGACCGCCGCCATCGCCGGGGGTGGCCTGAGCGGCTGCTGGCGGTGGCGCGGTCGCGGGTGTGGCGTAGGCGACTCCGGTGCCCGCGGCTGCGACGCCGAGGACCACCACCGCTGCGGTGAGAGCCGCCCGAACCTTGTTGTTGTTCCGCACTGGTGTGCCTCCAGGTTGTGGGCGTGGATCCGACGTCTCCCGACGGTAGGTCGGCGTTATGAAGATCCGATGAAGGCGTTGTGCGGAGCCGGTGCGGTGACGGGCAGCCGGACCAGGAATCGGCTGCCGCGCCCGACGTGGCTGTCCACGGTGATGGTCCCGCCGTGGGCGGTGATGAGTTCAGCGGCCACGGCCAACCCGATGCCCGAGCCCCCGGATGGGGCGGTGGCGCCGCGGAAGAAGCGGTCGAACACCCGCGGGAGCTCGTCGTCGGGGATCCCGCGACCGGTGTCGGCGACCGCCAGCTCGACAGTGTCGGTGCTGCGGGTCAGGGTGACGGTGATCGTGCCCCCGGGCGGGGTGTAGGTGGCGGCGTTGGTCAGCAGGTTGGTGACCACCTGGCTGATCCGCCCCGGGTCAGCGAACGCGGGGACCTCGTCGAGGTGGGTGACGACCTCGACTTCGAGCTCAGCGAAGTGACCGGCCACGCCGTCGAGGGCGGCGCCGACCAGGGGACGCAGCGCCACCTCACGGCGCTGCAGGGTGAACCCGACCGCGTCGGCGTCGGCATCGTCTCCAGGTCCGCGACCAGTCGACCCATCCGCAGCGACTCCTCGTGCAGCGAGGCGATGAGCTGCGGGCCCGGTGGGGTGATCCCGTCCTGGATGGCTTCGAGCTGACCCTGCAGGATCGCCAGCGGGGTCCGCAGCTCGTGGGCGATGTCGGCGGCGAAGGCGTGGCGCAGCTGATCCTCGCGGTCCACGGCGTCGGCCATGGCGTTAAACGATCGGGCCAGCTGACCGATCTCATCACGCGAGGACACCCGCGCACGGCGGTCGCGGTGACCAGCGCCCAGCTCGTCGGCGGCCGCGGTCAGCTCAGCCAGCGGCCGGGTGGTGCGCCGGGCCACCAGCAGCCCGACAAGCAGGGCCACCGCGCCGGCGCCCAGCGCCGCGAGCAGCAGCAGCCGGTTGATCGCGTCGCGGAATTCCCGGTCCGCGGCTGGCGCGGCCGCCCGCGGCACCTGCAGCAGCACCGCCCCGACGTGGCGCCCATCGACCAGCACCGGGACCCGGATGCTGGGACCGAGGTCGGGAGCTCCCATCATCTCGCGGTGCATGACGGTCATCGCCGGATCGACACCGGCGTCGGCCACAGACCAGACGCGGCGGCCGTCGGAGCCCAGCACCTCAACCGTGGAACCCGACATCACCAGTCCCGGAGCCAACCGGTCCAGCGACTCGACCCGCAAGCCCCCCTGCGTCCGGTAGTCGACGGTGAGCATGGTGACGATCTGCTGCGCGCGGGCCTGCTGCTGGGTGTCGAGGTAGCCCTCGAACCGGGCGCCGAAGGCCACGTTGACCACGATCGCGGTGAGCGCGGCCGCGGCCACCGCCGTCGCGGTGAAGGCCAGCCCGAGGCGACGGGCCACCCGCCCCCGCACCCACCACCCCCGGCTAGCCATCACGGTCGACCCCCAGCTTGTAGCCGACCCCGGCCACGGTGGCCACCAGCCGCGCCGCCGCCGGCGGATCACCCAGCTTGCGGCGCAAGTTCTTCACGTGGGCGTCGATGGCGCGCTCGTCGGCGTCGCTGTCGCGCTCGCCGCGCACCCTGCTCGCCAGCTCGCGGCGGGACCAGACCCGCCCCGGCCGCGCGGCCAGTGCGGTAAGCAGGTCGAACTCCGAGCGGGTCAACGCGACGAGCCGGTCATCGACGCTGACCTCGCGGCGCGCAGTGTCGATGCGCAACGCACCCCGGCCGAAGGAGTGCGCACCGGCCGCGGTGCTGTCACCGGTGCTGCGGCGCAGCACCGCGGCCACCCGCGCGACCAGCTCACCGGGGCTAAAATGGTTTGGTCACGTAGTCATCAGGGGGTAGCACCCAGATACGCCGGGAGCCTGCCGTCTGCGTGCGTTGTAGCTGGTCAGTTGTCGGTGAGCAGGCTGTTGATGGCGCGTTGGCGGTCTGCGTGGGTGGGAGGCTGTAGCGGCGGGTTTGATCGAGGCGTGCGTGTCCGAGCAGGACGGCGACGACGACG
>JBBPZY010000291.1:0-16195 GCA_038276315.1 Mycobacteriales bacterium | reverse complement strand
TGGAACCCGGTGGTATAGTACATTATTGACGGCCCGTTAACGTGAGGTTGAGTGTGGAACCCAATTCTCTCGTTAAACGGGCCGTCACCCATGACCGACACGCACCTTGGGTCTACTTTCTACCTCTGTGAATAAGCCTCACGGTGTCGGTAGTGGGGCTTGGAGGCAATAACTTCGGCGGTCGTGTCGGTCTGGAGGAAACACGTAACGTCGTTGATGCTGCCCTCGACTGCGGCGTGACGCTCGTCGACACCGCCGACATCTACGGGGATCACGGCGGGTCGGAGGAGCTCCTGGGCCAGGTGCTGGCGAGCCGGCGCGAGCACGTCGTGCTGGCCACGAAGTTCGGCATGGACATGGGCGACGGGACACTTGCGCGGGGATCGCGCACCTACATACGACGCGCGGTGGAGGCGAGCCTTCGCCGTTTGCGGACCGACTACATCGACCTCTACCAATACCACGCGCCTGATGGTGTCACTCCGCTGGAGGAGACACTGGCGACACTCGATGACCTCATCACAGATGGTAAAGTGCGTTACATCGGCTCGTCCAACTTCCCCGGATGGCAAATCGCCGATGCCGATTGGATTGCTCGAAGCCAGCATCAGGCTCGGTTCGTGTCGGCGCAGAATCACTACAGCCTGCTGCAACGTGACGCGGAACAGGAAGTCATACCGTCGTGTGTGAATCGCGGAGTTGGCGTGCTGCCGTATTTCCCCCTGGCGAATGGGCTACTCACCGGCAAGTACCGTCGAGGACAGGGTCTGCCTCGTGGGACGCGCTTGACCGGGCGTGAGTCGGAGTTGACCGACGACGTGTTCGACAAGCTCGAAGCATTGGAGCGGTTTGGTGCGGAGCACGGACGCTCGCTGCTGGAGGTTGCAATCGCCGGGTTGGCGGTCATGCCGGCGATTGCTTCGGTCATCGCGGGCGCGACGAAACCACAACAGGTGCGAGCCAATGCCGCCGCCGGTGAGTGGGACTTGTCGTCGGACGAGCTCGGCAAGCTTCGGTCGGCACTCAGCTGAACCCAGCGGTGCGTTTGGCCGCCCCGACCCGGATCTCGGCTGCCAATGCGGCCGCGCCGTCTCCCGCGGCTGATCCACAACGACGATGGCAGCACCGCGCGGCCCCTGCATGCGGCGTGAATGGATGTGAGCGCTGAGTAGTTTTGCAGCGGCCCGTTGACACGATTGCTTAGCCAAGCCTAACCTCATATCACCAAAGAGTTAGGTGAGGCTAAACATGCTACCTACAGTGTTGATCAGTCTCCGCGAAGGTGCAGTCCTCGTGGTTTCCATTGCGGTTCTCGTGGCGGGTTGTAGCGGGCCAGGACGGTCGACTCAACCGGCGCACCAGGCTCAACCGGCGACCGAGGTGAAGATCGCTCTGTCGGATGCCGGCTGCGAACCGCAACCGGCGAGCGTGCCTGCGGGTCCGGTGACCTTCACGATCACGAACTCCGGATCGCGCTTTGTGACCGAGGTAGAGCTGCTGCGCGAGGGCAGGATTCTGGGTGAGAAGGAGCGGCTCACTCCGGGCGTGTCCGGTGGCTTCTCGATGCGCCTGGACGAAGGCGGCGCCTACCGCATTCACTGCGCCGGCGGCGCAACGAACAGCTGGCCCTTCACCGTCACAGGTGGCTCCGGCCAGCCGGGTACCGCCCCCGGAAACGCCTCGCTGATCGCCGCCACCCAGGGCTATCACGATTACGTCGTCACCGAGGTAGACCAATTGGCGACCGCCACCAAGCAATTCACCGATGCAGTACGAGCCGGCGACATGAACAAAGTCAAGCAGACGTTTCCGCTGGCGCGAGTGCACTATGAGACCATCGAACCAGTCGCCGAGAGCTTCGGCGACCTGGACCCCAGCATCGACGCCCGCATCGACGACGTCGACAATCCTGCTGACTGGACCGGCTTCCACCGCATCGAGAAGGCGCTGTGGCAGGACAAGACGCTCGATGGGATGAGTCCCATCGCCGACAAGCTCGACGCCGACATCATCACTCTCAAGTCGAAGGTGGCGGGCGAGACGTATCAGACGGCGCAGCTGGCCAACGGTGCCGTCGAGCTGCTCAACGAAGTCTCGACAAAGAAGGTGACCGGGGAGGAGGACCGGTACTCGCACACCGACCTGTGGGACTTCGCGGCCAACGTCGACGGCGCACGCAAGTGCTTTGAGCTGCTTAAGCCGGCACTGGCCGCCAAGGACCCGGATCTCGCCCAACGGCTGGAGGCACGCTTCACCGATGTGGCTGACAAGCTGTCGAAGTACCGGCAGGGCGATGGCTACGTCGATTACAGCACAGTTACCGAAGATCAGCGGCGCGAGCTTGCCGACGCGGTGAACGCGCTGGCGGAGCCGTTGTCCAGGGTCGCGGGGTTGGTGGTTTGACATGGAGCCAACCTCGGCTGGCTTGATTGTCGGCGGTGCGGTGTCGCGGCGCCGCTTACTGGGCGGTGTCGCGGGACTCGGGATCCTCGGCGCCTCCGGTGCCGGACTTACCAGCTGTGCCGCACACGCCGCCGACACCGCTGGCAGCGCCGAACAGGCCGTGGCGTTCTACGGCAGTCACCAGGCCGGGATAACCACCGACGTGCAGGACCGGCTGGCTTTCGCTGCCTTCGACGTCACGGCCACCCGCCGCGAGGATCTCGTGGAGATGCTCAAGACGTGGACCGCGGCGGCGGAGGCGATGAGCCGGGGCGTCATGGTTCCCGGCGACTCGCACGCCGGCGAGGTGCCCCCGGCGGATACCGGGGAGGCGGTCGGACTGTCACCCGCCCGGCTGACTGTCACCGTCGGGTTCGGCCCAGCCCTGTTCGATGGACGTTTTGGGCTGGCGTCCCGGCGCCCGGCGGCGTTCGCCGAGTTGCCGCCGCTGCCCGGCGAGACCCTCGATGCGGCGCGCTGCGGAGGTGACATCGCCGTCCAAGCCTGCGCCGATGATCCGCAGGTTGCGTTCCACGCGGTGCGCAACCTAGCCCGGCTGGGGCGCGGCGCAGTGGTCACCCGGTGGACGCAGCTCGGCTTCGGTCGGACCTCCGTCACGGGCACTGGGCAGCAGACGCCCCGCAACTTGATGGGATTCAAGGACGGCACCCGCAACATTCGCAGCGACGACTCGGCGACCCTGGCCAAGTCAGTGTGGGTCGGCGCTGGGTCGGGCCAGGAGTGGCTGCGGGGCGGGAGCTACCTGGTGGCGCGCCGAATCCGGATGTTCGTCGAGACCTGGGACCGGGACGTGCTCAGCAACCAGGAGGCGGTGTTCGGCCGCGCGAAATACACCGGCTCCCCGCTGACTGGGAAAGCCGAGTTCGACCCGCCCGACTTCACGGCCCGAACTGCCGACGGCGAGCTGACTATCCCGGACAACGCGCACATCCGGTTAGCGGCATTCGAGGCCAACGACGGCTTGCGGATCCTGCGCCGCGGCTACTCCTTCACCGACGGCATCGACGCGCGGACCGGCACGCTGGATGCCGGGCTGTTCTTCATCAGCTTTCAGAAGGACCCTGCCCAGTTCGTCACCCTCCAGCGCAAACTCGGGCAACACGATGCCCTCAACGAGTACATCCGTCACGTCGGCTCCGCGCTGTTCGCTTGCCCGCGGGGCGTCGCCGATGCGTCCGAATATTGGGGACGTTCGCTGTTCGAGGGTTGACCGGCCCGCTGGGCGAGTTCTCACAACCCACATTCAGGCCCCTCTCAGGTTGCAGCGGTCTACTCGAAAGGGAAGTACCGTCTCGAGGCGAGGAGGGGTTGTGAGAAGGCACCCGCTGCGCCTGCTGGTGGTTCTACTCGCCGCGGCCATGCTGTCCGCAGTGGCGCTCGGCGTGGGTCGCGCCGCCTGGCAGGCAGCTTTCACCTCGCCGCTGGTGTCGGCGCTGCGGACGCCGTCAGCAGCCCCGGCGCCGTGGGCGCCGTCGTCGGTGTTGCCGCCAGCAGGCTCGTCCGGTGGGTCGAGCGGATCGGCGGACCTCTCGGCACTGGTAGCCAGCGTCGCGCCGGGTCTGGTGGACATCAATACCCGGATGGGCCCTGAGAACGGCGAAGGCGCCGGTACCGGAATCGTGCTCAGCCCGTCCGGTGAGGTGCTCACCAACAACCACGTGATCAATGGTGTCACCAGTATCACTGTAACCGACATCGGCAACGGCCAGACGTACCCGGCGACGGTGGTGGGCTATGACCGCAATCATGATGTCGCCGTGCTGCAGATGCAGGGCGCGGCTGGCTTGCAGACCGCCTCGATCGGGGACTCCAGTGCGGTCGCAGTCGGGGACGAGATCGCCGCGATCGGCAATGCCGGTGGCGTCGGCGGCACCCCGAGCATCGCGGGGGGCACAGTGTCCGCTCTCGATCAGGCGATCTCCGTCAGCGACGACGCGACCGGAACCAGCGAGCAGCTCGACGGGCTGATCCAGGTCGCAGCCGACGTGGCGCCCGGTGACTCAGGGGGCCCCTTGGTGAACACCGCTGGCCAGGTCGTCGGTGTCGACACCGCGGGTTCTACCGGATCCCGGTCCCAATCCTCGGGTAGCGAGGGAATGGCGATCCCGATCAACGATGTGATCGCGATCACCAAGCAGATCGATACCGGAACCGGCTCCGCGAACGTCCACATCGGACCGACCGGCATCCTCGGCGTCCTGGTCCAGCAGCCGACTGCCCAGGCCCGGCACGGCCGGTTGGGGAGCCGGTACGGCTCCACGGTTCCTGGCGTTCTCGTCGCGGGGGTCCCTGCCGGCTCGCCGGGTGAGCAATCTGGGTTGTCAGCCGGGGACGTCATTGTGTCGTTGGACGGCGCGGCGGTCGATTCGCCCACAACGCTCACCGGCCTGCTGACCGGCCATCACCCTGGAGACCTGGTGCGAGTGGCGTGGGCAGACCAGGCGGGTCAGCAGCAGAATGCCGCGGTGCGGCTGGCGGCCGGCCCACCAAGCTGACTGGTTCTCCCTCGCCGGGTTGCTTAACTGCAGCACACTGGGGACTCCAGTACCGTAAAGGTCGGAGGTGACCTGGGTGTCCTCCCCACCGAACCTGCTCACGTCTCGCTTCGGGGACGGCCTGGCGGCCGGTCCCGACTTAGCCGCGGCGGCGGATTCCGCCGTCACACAGGCGCTGGCCCCGCTGCGCGGGCAGCGGCCTGACCTGCTGTGCGTATTCGTCTGCGGTAACGATCCGGCGATGGTCGAGCTGGCGGGTACCCGCGCCATGGCGTTGGCCGGGGCCCGCACAACCCTGGGTAGTAGCGCTGGTGGGGTGATCGGCGCCGGTCGGGGGGTGGAAGGCGTACCCGCGGTGAGTGCGTTCGCGGCGTGCCTGCCGGGAGTCAGGTGCACTCCGTTGCACCTGGAGCTGGTGCGCACGCTTGACGGTGCCGCTGTCACCGGGATGCCAGACCGGCGCGATGACGACGCCGTCGCGGTGCTCCTTGCCGATCCCTTCACCTTCCCCATCGCGGATTTCGTGCAGCGCTCTCACGACGACCTCACTGGTCTGCCGCTGATCGGTGGCGTCGCCAGCGGTCCTCGCAGTGGGGAATCGGCACGGCTGTTCCTCGACGGGCACAGCGTGTCGGCCGGCGCGGTAGGAGTGGTGCTTGGCGGTCCTCTCGCGGCCCGCATGGTGGTCAGTCAGGGCTGTCGCCCCTTCGGATCCCCGATGATCGTCACCAAGGCAGAGGGCAACGTGCTGCTGGAGCTGGCCGGCATGCCGGCCCTGGCCAAGCTCGAGCAGATCGTCGGCGGACTCCCAGCTGAGGATCGGCCGGCCGCTGTGCGCGGCTTGCAGATCGGCGTCGCGATGGATGAGTACGCCGAGCAGCATGAGCGAGGCGATTTCCTCATCCGTCCCGTGGTGGGTGCCGACCCGCGACGGGGTGCGATCGCCATCGGAGAGGCCGTGGACGTGGGTCGGACGGTCTGCTTCCAGGTCCGTGACGCGTCCGCCGCCGACGAGGACCTCAACGAACTGTTCACCCGATTCCGGGCAGAGGCCGGTCCGGTGGGCGGTGCGCTGCTGTTCTCCTGCAACGGCCGTGGCCGGACCATGTTCCCCAGCGCCGACCACGACGTGCTGGCGGTGCGTGCCGGCCTCGATACCACCGGTGTGGCCGGGTTCTTCGCGGCCGGGGAGATCGGCCCGGTCGCGGGCCGCAACTACCTGCACGGGTTCACCGCGTCAATACTCGTGTTCGGCGCCGACGGCGCGTGACGGGCCGTAGGGCGCCGAACGGCTGGTGCACAGGCGCGGTATTCGGTGCGGGCGGTCACGCCAATGTCGGCCTGGTCGGTGAACAGGCCGTCGAGGCCGGCTTGAAGGTAGGTGATCTGTTCGTCGATCGCCCGCCCGTAGTCGGTAGGTGCGGCTGAGGTCTGGTAGTCGACCGGCAAGAAGTCGTTCTCGGCACGGAATGTGTAGGGATGCACGACCAAGCCCGCGTCATGCGCATCGGTCACCAACGCGGTGGCGCAGCCCAGCGTGCCGTCGGCCCTGCGGGGAATTATCTGCAGCTTGTTCGGCCCGATCCCCTGGGCATAGCGCGCGACCCCCCGCAGGCCTGCTGGGCTGGACAAGTCAGCGTAGGTCGGTCCGCAGCCGGCTGCCACGGTGTCGAACGGCGCTCCGGAGGCGGCCAGCAGCTGGACCGACTTCGTCCGCAGGCCGGCCTCGCGCAACTGTTTAAGGTTGGTCACTTCGAAGGACTGCACGAACACCGGGGCATCCGGCTGATTGAGGCGATTGCGCCGCAGGATCTCCAACAGCCGAGGTTCCAACGCCAGGCCGGCGTTGCGAAAGAACGTGGGGTGCTTGGTCTCCGGGTAGACACCCAGCCTCCGGTGCAGCTCCTTGGACAGTTGTGCCCGAAGGTCCAGCAACTCCTGGAAAGTGGGAATCTCGTACCGTTGGTTGAACAGCGTGACGTGCTGGCGGATCTGCGGCAACCGCTCCACCGCGCGCAGCGTCTTGAGCTCGGCGAGGGTGAAATCCTCGGTGAACCAGCCCGTGACGGCGACGCCGTCGAGCATCTTGGTGGTCTTTCGCAAGGCGAACTCGCGGTGGCTGGCGACGTCGGTGGTGCCGCTGATCTCGGGCTCGTGCCGGCAGACCAGCACACCGTCGCTGGTCACCACCAGGTCGGACTCCATGAAATCTGCGCCCAATCGAGCGGCGAGCTCGTAGGATGCCAGGGTGTGTTCCGGCCGGTAGCCCGCGGCGCCACGATGACCGATCACAATCGAGGCCCGTCGATTCCGGCCCTGGTGCGGTCGCGGCGGCTCAACCAGCGCTACCGCGCCACCGACGCTGCGGGTGAGCATCGTGTCCCCTCGTCAACCGGTGCGGTCACCTACTGTCATCGCACCAGCACGAGATGAAGTCGAGGCTGCTTGTTGCCTTACGTTGGGTGTCGGGTCCGCGAACTGCCGAGGTCAGCTGATGATGTCCTTGGTGGCGAACCGCCACCACGCCGCCAGCCCGAACACTGTGGCGTAGGCCACACCGGAGAATGCTCCGTTGGCTAGGTGTGTCCAGTCGATCGGGGAGGCCAGCAGATCAGCCCACGCCGAGTTGAACCGGGTAGGCAGGTAGTCCCGCAGGTCGCCGAGCGCGTTGATGGTCTCCAAGATCTGGGACAGGATCGACACCAGCACCGCACCGCCGACGGCCCCGAGCGGCGCGTCGGTGCTCACCGAGAGCAGCAGCGCAAGTCCGGCGACCCAGGCCAGCTGCAGGACCAGGTAGGCGGGAACCAGTGCCAGCCGGCTCACGGCGGCCAGGAAAGCCAGCGACTGTCCGGTGGGGGAGACCAGGTCGCCCGCTCCATAGGCGGTCACCCCGACTGCCATCGCCACGGCCGGAAGTAGCACCAGGGCAAACACCGACAGCAGCGCGGCCACCACCGCCTTCTGCCGGAGCAGGCGCCCCCGGGGCACTGGGGCGGCCAGCAGGTAGCGCAGGCTCGACCAGGATGCCTCGCTGGCCACCGTGTCGCCGAAGAACAGCGCCACCACCACGACCAGCAAGAAGCTCACCGTCGAGAACATGGTGAATACCACGAAGTTCAGGCCGCTGGCGGTGGCGAGATCGGCCAGCGTGGCACCCCCGCGGTTGCGGCTGTCGCGCCCGACCCTGAAGGCGAGCCAGAGTAGGAACGGCAGCAGCGTGAGGAATCCCAACGTAAGCACGGTGCGCCTGCGCCGCAGCTGACGCACCAGCTCCACCCGCAGCGGCAATGTCGTCGTGGCTCGGTAACCGGGCGCCGCTCCGTGGGTGGTCATCCGATGGCCTCGCGTCCCACCAGCTGCAGGAACGCTTCCTCCAGCTGGTGGCGCGCAGCAACCCCTTCGATCCCGATGCCGGCCGCGGCGACGATCTCGGCAACACTGCCGGCGGCCACCAGCCGACCCCGGTGCATCAGCACGACGTGGCTACAGGTCTGCTCCACCTCGGCGAGCAGGTGACTGGAAACCAGCACCGTCGCTCCGCGGGCGGCATAGTCGCGCAGTACCTCCCGCATGGCGTGGATCTGCGGCGGGTCCAGACCATTGGTCGGTTCGTCGAGCACCAACAGATCCGGTCTGCCGAGCATCGCTTGAGCAATCGCCAGGCGTTGTCGCATGCCTTGGCTGTAGGTGGCCACCCGCCGATGCACCACGTGGCCCAATCCGGCGGTCTCCAACGCCTCGTCGATGCCGGCGTCCGCGGTGGGCCGACCGGTTGCTGCCCAGTACAGCTGGAGGTTGGCGGCTCCGGTCAGATGGGGGAGGAAGCCTGGACCCTCCACAAACGATCCGACCCGGGACAACACCGGGGAACCGGCGCTGACCCGGTGTCCGAACACCCGCAGCTGCCCACCGGTCGGCATGACGAGCCCCATCAGCATCCGCAGCACGGTCGTCTTGCCGGCGCCATTGGGTCCCAGCAGGCCCAGCACCTGCCCGTGCTCGATGCGAAAGGACAGGTCATCGACGGCGGTGAGGCTGCCCGGATAGCGCTTGGTCAGACCCGACACCACCAACGGCACGCCGGCCAGCCCGGGATCGGCGTCCTCGGCGTGCCGTCTGCGCAGTGCGGCAGATATCCCGAGCGCCAGCACCAGCGCGGTGAGGATGCCCAACCCGGTGAGCTGGACGAGCGGAAGTGGCGCCGCTGCCTGCTCGCCGGGCACCATCGGCACAGTCAGGTTGCTGTCCGGAGCCAGCGACACCAGGTACCCCGCGGGCTGCGGGGGTAGTGCGTAGCCGCGATCGGTCGTGGCCACTGCGACCTCCAGCCGGTGTCCGGCCTGGACCGGTCGCACCACCCCGGCCAGTGTCACGGTGACCTCGGTCGCGGCCCCGTCGGCTGCCAGCGGGCCGATCCGCACCGGGGCGACCGCACCCCCAGGCAGCGTGCGGCGCCCGTCCGATCCGACGTCGTAAAGCTTGACGAACAGCACCGCCTCCTGAGCTGGTGGTGGCGTCACGCCGTTGAGCGCGGCCGATACCCGCAATCGGATCCGCGACGCTCCAGTGACCTCCAGCGGGTCCGGCAGCGGATCGGTGCTGAACGTCGCGGCCTGCCCCGGCAGGTCCATCGCCACCCCGTCGAGGTTCGCGGCGGCTGCGGGCAGTGCAGCGCTGAGGCCCGGAAGGCTGCTCAGAGCGGCCGGACTGCCACCGGGCGGACGAACCACCGGCTGCGGCCCCCCGTGCAGCGCCAGCCCCCGCTGATGCACCGGGACGCCGTCGAGGCCGGGATAGGTCGGGGCGTGAACGGTGCGCTGGGCGACACCACTTCGGGTGCCGAAGATTCCCGGCACCTGGTAGTCGAACCCGGTTCCCGGGTTCTTGCCGATCCGGCGTAGATGGTAGTCGAACCAGGCGCCGACCTGCTCCTGCAGCGCCGTATCGGGCTCCCCGCCGTCGTGGCCACCCGCATACCAGATCACCTTCAACGGAGCACCGGCTGAAGCGAGCTGACGAGCGGTGGCGTCGGCCTGGTCCAGCCCGAACAGCGTGTCGTGCTCACCCTGGATGAGCAGGGTCGGCGCGGTGATGTGGCCGGCCATCGTGGCGGGCGACGAGCGGTGTAGCAGCTGCACGATCTCCGGCGTAGGGCCACCAGTGGTAGCGGCCTGGACGTAGGCTGCGCACACCTCAGGGCGAAACCGCCCGCACATGCCGGTTCCGGCAGGGCCGCCGGCGAAGAAATAGCCCGCCCAATCCCGCTTGAATACTCCGTCCGGGGCGAATGCGCCGGCCGCCGGAGTGACCGCGGAAAGGGGCGCTGGGCTCGCGGCGTTCGGGAACAGCGCCTGCGAAAGGTCATTCCAAGTGATCTCCGGGACGAGCGCATCCACCCGCCGGTCGGTTCCCGCCAGCAGCAGGGCCAGCGCGCCGCCGTAAGACGCGCCGGTGACACCGACCCGCGGATCGCCGGGGCCGTCGAGCACCACATCCGGTCGCTTGGCCAACCAGTCCACCAGCGCCCGAGCGTCGGCCACCTCATAATCAGGGGAGTCGAGGCCGATCTGTCCGGTGCTCGCGCCGAATCCCCGGGCGCTCCACGCGAGCACGACGAACCCACGGCGGGCCAGCGCGGTCGCCTCGGCACTGACCGACTCCTTGCTGCCACCGAAGCCGTGGGCCACCAGCACGGCCGGCGCGGGAGTGACCGCCGGTCGGTACACCGTGGCATCGAGGTGCACCTGACCGGCGGTAGCCGGTCCCTCCGGTACGTCGATTGTCACGTTCTCGGTGGCGACCGGCGGTGGACCGGAGGCTGCTGCCCTGATCGCCAGCATCACCCCGGCGCCCGCCATCACAGTGGTAATGATCAGCACGACGAGCAGCCGTCGGCGGATCGTTCGGGACACTGCACCGACGGTACAGACCGGTTCCGGTGCAGCAGCCGCCTCAACGGAGTCTCAGCAGCCACCGGTGAGCAACGTCATCATAGAAGGTCCGCTACCCGGGGTGGTGCCAATGCGGGCCATAGGGGAGACTTGTCTCAACGTGGAGGGGAGTATTCCTTCGCGGCGGCATCGTCAACACGGTTTTTCCGCATTGGTGCGGGTACCCGGTGCCGTCGACCGGTTCGCCGGTGGAAGAGACCTCCGGGTGTCCGACGCATGCCGTCTGCCCGGAGGTTCGCTCATGGATGCGCCAGTGTGGGTATGGCTGGCGACAGTGGGCGCTATCGGTGTCCTGTTCGCCCTAGACCTGCTCATCGTCGACCGTAAGCCGCACAAAATTGGCATGGCGGAGGCGGTCCGGTGGGTGGTGTTCTACCTCGCCTGTGCGGTGACGTTCGGGCTGGGTATCTGGCTGTTTGCCGGCAGCACTTTCGCCGTCGAGTACTTCGCTGGATATCTTACCGAGTACTCGCTGTCGGTGGACAACCTGTTTATTTTCGTGATCATCATGAGCGCTTTCAAAGTGCCCGCCATCCAGCAACACCGGGTGCTGCTGATCGGTATCGTGCTCGCGTTAGCCATGCGGGGGCTGTTCATCGCGGCTGGTGCGGCAGCGATCTCACACTTCAGCTGGGTGTTCTATCTCTTCGCTGCGCTGCTGATCTACCTGGGTTGGCACCAGATCCGCCACCGCAAGCAGGAGGCGGAGTTCGGGGAGAACATCGTGTTGCGTGCGCTGCGGAAACGTGTCCCCGTGACCGATGAATACGACGGGTCGCGGCTCACGATCAAGCGCGACGGCCAGCGGTTGTTTACTCCGATGATCGTTGTGATGATCGCGATCGGCACCGTCGATCTGGTTTTCGCTCTTGATTCCATCCCGGCGATCTTCGGGCTCACCCAGGAAGCCTTCCTCGTCTTCACCGCGAATGCTTTTGCGCTGATGGGGCTGCGGCAGCTGTACTTCCTCATCGGAGGACTGCTCACCAGGCTCGTCTACCTGCCCATCGGGCTCGGTGTGATTCTCGGGTTCATCGGCGTCAAGCTGGTACTCGACACGCTGCACGAGAACTCGCTGTCCTTCCTCAACCACGGCCAACCACTGGACTCAGTACCGACGGTGGGCATTGGGCTCTCGCTGGCTGTGATCGCCGGCGTGCTGCTGGCGACGACTGTAGCCAGCGTGTACAAGACGCGCGGACATCATCGTGGCGCTCAGCTGGAACGCTCGGGCAGGTCCGTTACCCCTGCGCGGCCTGCTGGGCGCGGGCGTAGATCAGGTGCAGAAAGTCCGCGCCGGTGAGTACGGTGAATGTGGCTGCGACGAACCGGGTGAATCGCGGCACGAATAGTAGTCCGATGGTGAAGCCGGTGCCGACCCACATGTCCAGGCAGAACGGACAGCTCACGAGTTCGCCGACGGCATGCCGCAGGGGGCTACCGTCCCGCGCCTCTTCCATCACCTCGGCAGGTCCTCCGGTTCCACGGTAACGCGTGAACGGGACACGTAGCGGGCTGGTGACCGCATCTTTGCTGATCATGCGGGACAGTTTGTGGGTTCCAGCGGTGATCAGCGCCAGGTCGTAGGGTGCGATTCTGCGCGGCAGGCCGCGCCCGGTCAAAGCAGACACCAGGCCAGCCAGGCCCACCACCGCGGCGAACGCGGTCATCACGAACACGTAGCCACCCAGCGGTCGCTCCTCGCCCTGCCGGTATTCCTGGGCCTCTGCGTGGACCGCGTGTCCGACTCCGGTCCGCTGGGTCACGCCCTGCACTCCCTCCACTTGGTCGCTCCACTTGGTTGGCGCTCGGCTCGCTGCCGGTCCACAGGTCCAGCCGTCGACCGGCGACGCTGGTGGATACCCGCTTCCGAACGGTGTGAAGCGTTCATCGCACAGCGCTGATCAAAACGGCGGTGGTTCGTCTGGGTTGGATGCCGGTGGGTGGTGAGTGGGCAGGCTGGGTCAGCAGGTCAGCCAGCATGCCGTCGGGAACATACTCAGACCAGCGCACCGGCTCCGCAACGCAATCGGGTGGGTATTCAACCAAGCCGTCGATGTCATCCTCGGGCGGGACGGTTTCCGGCAGTGGTGGCCACTCACACAAGGCTTGACTAGCGTCGAACATGTGTTCGATACTACTGTCCGTGAGACTGCAAGGCAAGGGCCTGTCACGTGACGGTGCGGTGGTGGTCACGTTCGCCGTCACGAGCCGTATCGTCGCTCGTTGCTCACAGCGATGACCCGGGCGTCCAGTGACTCGTTTGTCCACCTACACACGCATACCGAGTTCTCGATGCTCGACGGCGCGGCGCGGCTGGACGACCTGTTCGCCGAATGCGTCCGGATGGGCATGCCGGCCCTGGCGATGACCGACCACGGCAATGTCTTCGGCGCCTTCGAATTCTGGAAGAAGGCTAACGCCCACGGAGTCAAGCCGATCATCGGCATGGAGGGATACCTCTCGCCTGGCTCCCGGCATGAGCGCAAGCGGGTCGTTCTGGCCGGCGGTAGCAACGACGTCGACAACCCGGGTGAGATGTACACCCACATGACGTTGCTCGCGGAGAACACCGAGGGCATGCACAACCTGTTCCGGCTCTCCAGCCTGGCCAGCCTCGAGGGCTACTACTACAAGCCGCGGATGGACCGTGAGCTGCTGGCCGCCTACGGCAAGGGCATCATCGCCACCACCGGCTGCCCGTCCGGCGAGGTTCAGCGGTTGTTGCAGCAGGACAAGTTCGGTGCCGCCTGCCAGGCCGCCGCTGACTATCGGGACATCTTCGGTCGGGAGAACTTCTTCTGCGAGCTGATGGACCACGGCATCGAGATCGAGCGCCGGGTTCGGGACGATCTCGTGCGCCTGAAGAAGACCCTTGAGCTGCCCGGACTTGCCACCAATGACCTGCACTACACCTTCCCCGAGGACGCTAAGCCGCACGAGGTGCTGCTGTGCGTGCAGACCGGCAAGACCATGTCAGATCCCAACCGGTTCAAGTTCGATGCCCAGGACTTCTACCTCAAGTCCCCGGCGCAGATGCGCGAGCAGTGGGACGGTGAGTTCCCGGAGGCCTGCGACAACACCCTGCTCGTCGCCGAGCGGGTGCATGTGGAGTTCACCGAGGGCCGCGACCTGATGCCCCGGTTCCCGGTGCCAGAGGGCGAGAGCGAGGCCAGCTGGCTGGTTAAGGAAGTCGAGCGGGGCCTGCAGCAGCGCTTTCCGGGCGGTCTGCCCGATACCCACCGCCGTCAGGCCGACTACGAGGTCGGCGTGATCTGCCAGATGGGCTTCCCCGGCTACTTTCTGGTCACTGCAGATCTGGTGCACCACGCCAAGACCAACGGGATCCGGGTCGGACCGGGCCGAGGCTCGGCGGCGGGCTGCCTAGTGGCCTACGCGATGGGCATCACTGATCTCGACCCCATCCGGCACAAGCTCATCTTTGAGCGGTTCCTCAACCCCGAGCGTATCTCGATGCCCGATATCGACATGGACTTCGACGAGCGCCGGCGTGGCGACATGATCCGTTATGTCACGGAGAAGTACGGCGAGGACCGCATCGCACAGATCATCACCTACTCGACGATCAAAGCGAAGGCGGCGATCAAGGACTCCGCGCGGGTGCTCTACGGCCAGCCCGGGTACTCGGTGGCCGACCGGATCACCAAAGCGATGCCGGCACCGGTGATGGGCAAGGATATCCCGCTGGCCGGGATTTTCGATCCTCAGCACAAGCGCTACGCCGAAGCCACTGAGGTCCGGGCCCTGTACGACGCTGATCCTCAGGTCAAGGAGATCATCGACACGGCCCGCGGGCTGGAAGGGCTCAAGCGGCAGTGGGGCGTGCATGCGGCCGGCGTAATCATGTCCAGCGAGCTTTTGATCGATATCATCCCGATCCAGCGCAGGGATTCCGACGGCGCGATCATCACGCAGTTCGATATGGGCGCTTGTGAAACGCTCGGGTTGCTCAAGATGGACTTCCTGGGGTTGCGCAACCTCACGGTCATCGACGATGCGCTGCGCAATATCAAGCTCAATGGCAAGGCACCGTTGGACCTGGAGAACCTGGAACTCGACGATGCCAAGGCCTATGAGCTACCCGCCAGCGGGGACACCCTCGGGGTGTTCCAGCTCGACGGGGGCCCGATGCGCGACCTGCTCCGTCGCATGGTGCCGACCACTTTTGAGGACATCTCCGCCGTCCTGGCCTTGTATCGACCCGGGCCGATGGGCGCCAACGCGCACAACGACTACGCCGACCGGAAAAACGGCCGGCAGGAGGTGCGGCCGATCCATCCGGAGTTGGCCGAGCCGCTGGCAGACATCCTGGACGAGACCTTCGGGCTGATCGTCTACCAAGAGCAGGTTATGGCGATCGCCCAGCGGGTAGCCGGGTATTCACTGGGCAAAGCCGACTTGCTGCGCCGGGCGATGGGCAAGAAGAAGAAAGAGATCCTCGACAAAGAGTACGAGACGTTTTCCGGTGGGATGCGTGACGCCGGCTACTCGGCGGCCGCGATCAAGACGCTGTGGGACATCTTGCTCCCGTTCTCCGACTATGCTTTCAACCGCGCACACACCGCAGGGTACGGGCTGGTCTCCTACTGGACCGCCTATCTGAAAGCAAACTATCGTTCAGAATACATGGCTGCGCTGCTGACCAGCGTGGGCGACGATAAAGACAAAGCCGCAATCTACCTCGCCGAGTGTCGTAAGATGGGCATCACGGTGTTGCCGCCGGACGTGAACTCTTCCGAGCGTGACTTCGTCGCCGTCGGCAAAGATATTCGGTTCGGGCTCGGCGCCATTCGCAACGTGGGTGGCAACGTCGTCGATGCGATCACCCGGGCCCGCACCGAGAAAGGCTCCTACACCGACTTCTCGGATTTCCTTCGCAAGGTAGACGCGGTGGCCTGCAACCGGAAGGTCGTCGAGTCGCTGGTCAAGGCGGGGGCGTTCGACTCGCTTGGCCACCCTCGCAAGGGGTTGTATTTGGTGCACGCCGAGGCGATCGACGTGGTCATGGACTCCAAGCGAGCTGAGGCGATCGGTCAGTTCGACCTGTTCGGCGGCCAGCCCGGCACCGGCGCCGGGCTGAACCTGTTCGACGTGCCGGTGCCCGCCGAGCAATGGGACACCAAGCACCAACTCGCCCTAGGTGGCTGGTGTCTTTCGCGTGGCGGTCAGCTGGCCTGGCGTTCTGGTGCGGGAGAATGATCAGGTGACGTTGGGTCGGGCGGATCGTCAGGGTGACTTGTTTGATGATGTGGTGCGGTTTTG
>JBBPZY010000290.1:0-5129 GCA_038276315.1 Mycobacteriales bacterium | reverse complement strand
CGCGGCCGCTCCTACCTGGTCAGCGCCCGCAACCACGGCGTCCAGGCCATCGACGCCATCCACAACGCCCTCACCGGCAACCCCTGGCTCCCCACAGTCTCAACGGCATGACATCACAGCTCCACCCGTGAATGGACACCCACAATCAGCAGGCGCGCGACCTCTGATGGTCAACGGTGAGCGTTATGACCGCTACTCGCGCGCGCTCCGCGACCTCGCGCGACCCAAACTGCTCGACAATCGCGTCAGCTATCGACTGCTCGACGTCCAATGGTCAGGTCCCCGCGGAATGCTGGGGTTCAACTACACGAGCTACTTCGATGTTCTCGACGTGGGTGAAGCACTGGGACACGAGTTTACACAAGCATGGCTCACCGCGGGCCAAAAGCGGCCGAGTTTCGCGGACCTGCCGTTCCGTCGGAGCATCACCGACCCATTCGACCTGTCCGCACGGTCGATGCTGCCCAGTATCAATACGCTGACGATCCGCCGCGACTGTATCGAGGGTCACCGCATGTACCTGCATCGACGGGACGCCAAATCGGTGGCCGCCGCCGGCGGCATGTACCACGTGGTACCCGCGGGTGTTTTCCAGCCCGCGGCCCTGGCACCAGCGCATCAAACCAATGACTTCTCGCTCTGGCGTAACGTCCAGCGCGAGTTCTCCGAGGAGTTCCTCGGCAACGACGAGCACGATGGCAACAGCGTCGACCCGATCGCCTACGACACCGACGAGCCATTCGTTTCCTTCGAGCGGGCACGCCAGGCCGGTGACTTCCGCGTCTTCGCCTGCGCCATGGTGCTCGAACCGCTCACCCTGTGGGTAGAGCTGCTGACGGTCGCGGTCATCGCAGCACCCGTGTTCGATGCGCTGTTCTCCAACATGGTCGCCGTGAATGAGGAAGGCGCCGCCGTCAGCACCGAGGCCGGCCGTCCCACCGTGGGAATCCCGTTCACCGAGGCGGCCCGCGAGCGGCTGCGCACTGAGCCGTTGTCCCCGATTTCCCGCGCCTGCATTGAGCTGGCATGGCGCTACCGGCATCAGCTACTTGGCCCATGAGGGTTCTGGTCACCGGGGCCGCCGGTTTCCTCGGCTACGCGGTGGCCGCCCTGCTGGTCGAACACGGGCACGACGTGACAGGACTGACCCGATCTAGAGCGTCCCCGCTGCCCGACGGCGTTGCACGGCTCAAAGGTGATCTACGCACACCCGAATCACTGCCCCCGGCGCTCGCCGAGGTCGACGCAGTGTGCCACCTGGCCGGGCTGACCAAGGTACGCGAGTCGCGGACCGGTCCACTGGACTACTGGCACACCAACGTCGGCGCCACCCTGACCATCCTGGACAAGCTCGCCCGTGCCGGGCGACTGGTCCTCGCGTCCACCTGCACGGTCTACGGCGAGCAGGCCGAGCAACCAATCAGCGAGACAGCGACCGTGGCACCGAACAGCCCGTATGCCACCAGCAAACTCGCCGCCGACCACGCCGCCGCAGACGTCGCCGCTACCGGAGCAATCGGAGCAATCAGCCTGCGCGCCTTCAACGTGGCCGGAGCGCTGCCCGGACACCCAGACCGCGACACAACCCGGCTCATTCCCCAACTCCTCGCCGTGCAACGGGGCCACGCGCCTGAACTGGTCGTCAACGGCGACGGCACCGCGGTCCGCGACTTCGTGCACGTGGTCGACATGGCTGCCGCTTTCGTCCTCGCGCTGAGCGCGTGCGAGCCGGGCACCTGGCGCGCCTACAACGTCGGCAGCGGCCACCCCAGCACCGTGCATGACGTCATCACCACCGCCGAGTCAGTGACCGGACGAACCGTCCCACGACGGCACACCGCCGCCGCCCACGAACCGACGACACTGCTGGCCGACAGCACCCGCATCCGGTCCGAGCTGGGCTGGCGACCGGAGAAGTCACGCCTTCACGAGATCATCTCCGACGCCTGGACCGCCCTGAACAGCGATTAGTCGCCCGCCGAATAGCCGATTACGGAATAGCGCACAACTGACTACGCTGCGTCTACCGCCACGGTCTGACCTGCTGTTATCTAGTCGACGTGATCAACCCGGCACGGAGCATCGCCCCAGCCCAACGGACGCGCCAGCCCTGCACGGTCCCCCCGAGCCCGCTGGACCAGCGGGGCCGTACCCCCAGCCCCGCCGGTCCAGCCCACCACCCACGACCGACCCACCGGACAACCACCGCCCACGTCAGGCCAACCCAGACCGCGCATCGTGGAAACACGCCATGAGCGTGGATCCCGTCGGCGAGTCGGTGCACCGTACTGACCACGACGTACTGGGAAAACTCGCCGCGATTGACCAGCGCCTTCACCAGATACAGACCCAGCTCAACACCATGAGCAAGTTGTCCAGCCAACTCGACGAGATAAGCGCCAACCTCGAAACGCTAAGGAGTTGGAATGGAACAACAAATCCGCTGAAGTTGACATCATCGCAGGTCGCAGGCTCGATAATGTGTCCAAGTGGACTACTTATTTCATTCCGGCTACTAATCGAATCACTGGGATCGGCACCTTAGCTGCTAAGGAAGGAGCGCAGAGATGGTCGACACCTCTTCCGCTGCGCCGCCTCTCACGCCTGGGGAGGCGTTGGCCAAGCTGTTCCTGGACAACGCGGACCGGGGTTGCAACGCGGAAAACGATGTCTTCGTGGAAGAGCTGCTGAGACGACGGCGGGCCATCCAGGCGTTAGCCAACCCCAGCGGCCAATGACGATCCCCCGGCTAGAGGAACGGGGTAGGCGATGACCGCAGAGCGCTCGCACCGGTTCGCCCTAACCGGTCACGATCCAGAGGGCTGCAACCGCACGATCATCTTGTGGCAGGAGGCCGATCTGGTGGACGGCATCGTCGCGCGTCGGGTGGTGGTGACGTTGGATGCCACGATGAACACCGCGACGGTGCTCACGCGTGCCGAAGCCGTCGAGGTGGCGCGGGCGATGCTGGCGGCGGCCACGTGACCGCCGATGCGGGGGATCTGCTCGCGTGGATCGTGCTCAGCCGCGTGCACGACGGTGGCGTGACCCGGCAGCACGGGACTATTTCGATCGCGGCGAACCCGCACCGGATTATCTGTCGGGGCCGTTCGCCCGGCTCACCGACACCGGGTCGCTGCCGTTGGCCGACTCCGAGCCCGCCAGGCGACAACAGGTCATGATCACCGACGCCGGGCGCACCCGATACGCGCAGCTCCGCAGCGTGGCGCGAGACCACTAGACCCCGGCCGGGCCGCCGGTTGAGGGGGAGCTAACCCCCCGTAACGCTCCCGAGAGGCTCCCGGCGGCCCGGCCGGTTCCAATTGACAAGACGTCGTACACGCCAGACAACTCGCGTACTTCCGTTCTCATCCGCGCCACCATTCGGTGCGTTCGTGCGCTGGTGTGCGATGCCGTCCGCGCCGGGGGGAACGGTTCAGGCGTAGCTGGCCGATCAACTCGGGGGTGAGCAGCAGGCGGGCGATCTCGCGGCGGGTACTCATCGGTGTGGTGGTCCAGCGCTGCGCGACGTCGGCGCCGGGTTCGATCAGGCCGCGCAACGCGCTGGGGGTGCTCAGCTCACGCTCGCGGGTCTCCAGCGTGGTGATCTCCGCCAGCAGGGTGGGTTCGGCCCGCACCAGGGTGGCGACGCTGACCGTTCCCGCCGCGACCGCGTCGGCGAGTTGCTCATGCCGGGCCCGCACGGCGGCGAGCTGGTCTTGGATGTCGGACAGTTCGCGGTCACCGTCGTGCTCACCCGCCCGGAGAGTGTCGATCACATCGGGTTGTGCCAGGTAGTCGAGCATGACGTGTTCGGCGAGGGTGTCCAGATCGGCTTGAGTGATCCGGACACATCCCTTGATGCAGATGTAAAGCGGGTCGGGGGCATCATCGCGGTAGGCGACGCTGAGCGTTCCCTGGCACACCCCGCAACGCCCGATGAACGACAACAGGTGCTTGGCCCGACCGGGGCGGGTGGTCTTGCGCTCGGGTGCGCGCAGCATCCGCTGCACAGCGAACCAGTCGCCCCGGCTGACCAGCGCAGGCCACTGCCCCTCATACAGACTGTCCAGATCGACCATCCGGTCCCCGCCGCGGCGGCCGGGGATGTGCGCCCGCAAAGCGGCGTAGAGGGGCTTAATCGCCAGCGAGCGCAGATGCTGAGCGGTCCACGCCACACCTGATCGAGTCTGGATCCCTCGCTCCCCGAAATCCCGGGCGATCCCCTTGAGACTGTGCCCCTGGACCAACCGCCGGAACAGCTCAGCGACCACCTCCGCCTCGCCGGATTGAGGTTCCTGGGCGATGAACACCCGCGTCTGAGGATGGAACACCCGCCGGTACCCGTACGGGATCCGCCCGTGCGGGCGACCCGCCACCGCGTTCGCCGCCGCCGCCCGCCGGCCCCGAGTCGACATCTTGGCCGACTCGTACTCACTGTCCACCGCGTCTTCCAGCAGCGAACGGCGGTCCCGACCATTACTCGGCTCATAACAGCGGCCGTGGGTAGTCACGAAGATCGACACCGAGCGCCGCTCACACAACTCCAGCAACCGCACCCACTCCCCGACCCGGCGACTGCCCCGGCTGCTCTCCCAGATCATCAACACCTGCGCACCGAACCGGTCAGCCTCCAGATCAGCGATCAGCGCATCGAACCCACCCCGCACCTTGCGGGAAAACCGCGACGCGCTGACCGACTCATCCCGATAGGAGTCCTCACCCAAAACCCAGCCCTGCTCAACCGCCACCCGGACATGATCGTCATGCTGCTCCCCCAACGACCGAGCCCGCCCCGACCGATCCAGACTCACCCGCAAGTAGTCCCGGGCACCCTTGTCCCGTTTACCCTGCTCAACACCACTCAAGGCCACCATACGACGAAGCGTATCTCTAGCAAGGTATCTTGCGCGGCGGACAGCCATGGCGTCGAACTCGGCAACAGTAGGGTTAATCAGAGACTCAAAGATCTGCCGGGCACGGCTAGTCGCAGATCGGCTGGTGGGCGATATCGCGTACGACGTTCCGATAGTTGCATCTCGCCTGGTCCCGGGCTGGCGGTCAGAGGCGGACGCGACGACGTCGCCCGGCCAGCTGGCTGTCATGGCGCGCCACGGGCTGAGTGTCGT
>JBBPZY010000289.1:0-30880 GCA_038276315.1 Mycobacteriales bacterium | reverse complement strand
TGACTTCTGGGTTGATCGTCCTGGTGGCGTCCGCGTTGGTGATTTCTGGCGTAGTCATCGGCTGGTGGCTCAGCCAATGGCGGCTCGAAGCACGAGCCAAGCGCCAGGCGGCCGCGCAGCTTTCCCTCTACCGGCAGTTGCACGAGCTGCAGGAGGCACGTCAGAAAGCCGCTGCGAAGAGGGAAGACCTGGCAGTCGATTTCCGCCGGCGAGCGGCGTAGCCGCCAGGCGCATCAGCGTTATCGCGGGTCGCCCAGCGCCCTTTCTCGAGACCCTCGGCCGGGTTGGCGAGCACCACCTCGTAGGGCTGGCCCGGCCGCGCCGCGCACGAGCAGCGACAGCGACAGCGACAGCGACAGCGACAGCGGATGTCTATTGGCCCAGCGCACGGTACTCGTCGGAGAGCCGGTCCAAGACCTGGCGGGCGTCGGAGTCATACACCGCCAGTGCCTGGTAGGTGACAAAGCAGGTTTCGTAATCAGCGATGTCGCGGGCGTCGGTGACGATGGCCGTGGCGGTTTCGGTGCCGACAATCGCAGCGCGTCGGTCGTAAAGGTGAAAGCCATGGAGAGCACCGACGCGCACTGGCCTGGTCCAGGGAATGATGCCCAACCGCACGTTGCTGCGCCTGGTCATCTCTGCCAGATGCTGGAGTTGCGCGATCATCACGGCAGGAGACCCGACGTGCCAGCGCAGCGCACCCTCTGTCATGACCAGCAAAAAGTCCCGATCGGTATCCAGCAGCCGCTGCCGCTCACCCCGGGCGGCCACAATTCGTTCGACCTCGTCATCGGCCAGGCTCTCGCCGAGCATGGCCCGGACGTAGCCAGGAGTCTGCAGCAGTCCGATCACGAGGGTGGGGTGGAAGGTGCGGACAAGCGCAGACGCAGTTTCGATGCGGCCGATGCGCTCCTGCATCCGGTAGGCCCCACGCTGCAGCATGACCCGCGCCGACACCTGCTCCTCCCGCAGATCGCGCGCAATCGTGACCAACTGTTGCTTCGTGCGTGCCGGAGCGCCGTAGACCCGGCACAGGGTCTCCACCTCTGTCCTAGTGGGGACCTGCTTGCCGGTCTCTAAGCGGCTGATCTTGGGCTGGGACAGGCCAGCGGCCTGTGCCGCTTTGATACCGGACAGATGGGCGTCCTGCCGGAGGCGACGCAGCGTGGCAGACAACTCGTCAGGGCGGACCGTGCTCAACCGCTTCCCCTCGGGTTCACCCCACCAACCCGGCTGAGCGATGGTACTGCGGCCGAGCCGCCCACCAAGGCTCGAAAGCGGTGGCGGCTGCCCAAGCGGCGTCGCGGGCGGCGACATAGCGTGGCGTCTCCCTCTCAGGTAGCGCCTCGCCACCGAGGAACTGCCCGGCGTCGTCGTAGTGCATCAGCACGACCAGATTGTCATCGACCAGCCAGAAGTCATGATCGACCAGCCCGGGCGGCTCAGGTGTGTCGGCGAGGTCGAGGATGCGGATGTCCTCGCCTGCCTGCTGGTTGTACGCGTAGCCCATTAACACTCATAGCGCAGGTACGGGTCCAGCGGGGTGCGCAACACGTGCACCCGATGACGGTAATAACCGGAATCTCGCTCGGTGCGCAGTCCGTCCAGCCACGGCTGCTTGCGTTCCCACTCCGGTTCGTGCTCGCCGTTGAGGTAGCGCCGATAGTCCGAGCCGTCGGAGGCCACCTCATAGGTGTCGAGCGTCTCCAACCGGAACAACGTGCGGCGGCGGCCGTCTAGCAGCGCGCCTAGCTCATCAAGGTCGGTGATCATGCCGATGAGCTCTCGACCGTTAGTTCAGGCAGCAGGAGCCTGGCCGCAGCGGCGGGTATGTGCACGACGGCCTCTCCCGACGGCACGTCCAGCTCGGCAAGTAGGGCCAGGTCACTCGCGACGTAGCCCTGCACGAAGAGGTCTCCGTCGGGACCGAGCCGGATGGTTGGACAAGTGATCTTGTCTGGGCATGAGTCGCACAATGTGTGAAGCAAGGGCATGGCTGCGGTTCCCTCTCATTGAGGCGGTGGCCGTACAGCAGTGTCCCCGCGCCGGGGGGTTCAGTCAATTCTTAGATAACTTTTCCTTGCCGTAGTCAGCTTTGATGTGAATAGTTGGTCTAGGCCGAGCTACCGAGGAGCACACGATGACCTATCCGATCGTCCGCAGGCTGGTCTTGGTGCTGCTCTTGACGCCATCGGGTGGCCCGCGCACGCACTCAAGCCACACCACGCAGCACCGAACTCCGGCAGCTTCGACCATGGGACAACCTCGTCACCTGGTTTCTCGCCCAGCTCACCGTGTCCGCGGAAATCGGCTACGGGCACACTGTCGCTGACGGGCGCCCCGGGGACGTCTTCCTCACCAGCGCAGATGGTTCCTGGTGTGAGGTCAGCAACCACACCGACAACGGCACAAGACAGGTGTGGGAAGCCGGGCCCACCCGACTGTGGCGCGCCATCGAAGACGCCGACGAACTTTGGCACCAGCTCGGCCAACCCGGGTGGGACCGTTTCGGCCTCACCGTCACCGAAGACCAGCAATGGATCTGGCTTGATTCCCCGAATGGTGTCCACACCTGGCCACTCATGAAGCCCAGGGGCTGATGAATCCAGCTACCGGACGCCCTGCCGTTCCCGAGCTCAACCGTGGAGTTGTCCGAGGCGGCGGCATCAGCTCTGGGGTTGAGCTCGGGAGGGTGAGTGCATTCACGGGGCGCCCAGCTCCAAGATCAGATCGCCGCCTTCCACCTGCTGCAGGGCTTTGATCGCGAGGCGTACCACGGTGCCGCTCTTGGGGGCGGCGATACCGGCTTCCATTTTCATCGCCTCGATGGTGGCCACCGGCTGGCCCGCGGACACCGTGTCGCCTTCGGACACCTTCAGGGTGACCACGCCGGCGAACGGCGCTGCGACCTGGTTGCCGTTGGACCTGTCGGCCTTCTCCGCGGCGGGGACCTTCGAGTCGACGGAGCGATCCCGGACCTGCAGCGGCCGGATCTGCCCGTTAAGGGTGCACATCACGGTGCGCATGCCGCGTTCGTCGACGTCTCCGATCGCCTGTAGCTGAATGAGCAGCCGGACCCCCGGATCGAGGTCCACGGCGTACTCCTCCCCGGCGCGCAATCCGTAGAAGAACTCCTTGCTGGGCAGCACTGAGGTGTCCCCGTAGGTCTCCCGATGTTCCTCGAACTCCGTCGTCGGACCGGCGAACAGCAGCCGGTTCAGCGTCCGCGGCCGATTCTCCTTAAGCCCCTGCCGGTCGTGCGCAGACAGCGCCGCCATTCCCCGCGGACCGCCGCGGCCCACCAGCGCTTTGGTGCGCAGAGGCTCCGGCCACCCGCCCGGTGGAACACCCAGCTCGCCGTGCAAGAAGCCGATCACCGAGTCGGGAATGTCGTACGCGCCGGGGTCGGCCTCGAAGTCCTTCGGCGCTACGCCGGCGCCGACCAGATGCAGGGCCAGGTCCCCGACGACCTTCGACGATGGGGTCACCTTCACCAACCGTCCGAGCATCCGGTCCGCCGCCGCGTAGGCCTCCTCGATCTGCTCGAAGCGGTCCGCCAAGCCCAGCGCAGCGGCCTGCTGGCGCAGGTTGGACAGCTGGCCACCGGGAATCTCGTGGTGGTAGACCCGCCCGGTGGGCGAGGCCAGCCCGGACTCGAAGGGCGCGTAGACCTTGCGCACCAGCTCCCAGTAAGGCTCCAGATCGCAGACCGCCTGCAGGTCCAACCCGGTGCTGCGGTCAGTGTAGTCAGTGGCCGCGACGAGCGCGGACAGTGCGGGTTGCGAGGTGGTACCGGCCATCGAGGCAGTCGCCGCATCGACCGCGTCCACTCCGGCGTCGATGGCCGCAACCAGGGTGGCGAGCTGTCCACCGGGGGTGTCGTGGGTGTGCAGGTGCACCGGGAGGTCGAACCGGCTCCGTAGCGCGGTCACCAGGGTCCGGGCTGCTGGGGGCCGCAGGAGGCCGGCCATGTCCTTGATAGCCAACACGTGCGCACCGGCCGCCACGATCTGTTCGGCCACGCGCAGGTAATAGTCCAGGGTGTACAGCGTCTCCGCCGGGTCGGACAGGTCGGCGGTGTAGCACAACGCCACCTCGGCGACGGCCCGGCCGGTCTCGCGGACCGCGTCGATCGCGGGGCGCATCTGGGACACGTCGTTGAGCGCATCGAAGATCCGGAAGATGTCCAGCCCGGTCTCGACGGCCTGCTCGATGAACGCGGCGGTCACCTCGGTCGGGTAGGGCGTGTAGCCAACGGTGTTGCGCCCACGCAACAGCATCTGCAGGCACAGGTTGGGCACCGCCTCGCGCAACGCGGCCAGCCGCTCCCACGGGTCCTCGGCGAGGAAGCGCAGCGCCACGTCGTAGGTCGCGCCTCCCCAACACTCCAACGACAGCAGTTGCGGGGTCAGCCGAGCGACGTAGGGCGCCACGGCGAGCAGGTCCCTGCTGCGCACCCGGGTCGCCAGCAGGGACTGGTGGGCGTCTCGGAAGGTGGTCTCGGTGACACCGACGCTGGCTGCGGCCCGCAACCAGTGCGCGAATCCCTCCGGGCCCAGCGCGAGAAGCTGCAACCGGGAACCGGCAGGCGCCAAACCGTCGAGATCGATCGGCGGCAGCTTGCTCACCGGATCGACCAGATCCGGCGGATCGCCGTGCGGCCGATTGACCGTCACGTCCCCGAGGTAGGTCAGTAACCGGGTGCCGCGGTCCGCGGACTGCCGGGCGGTGAGCAGGTGTGGCCGCTCCTCGATGAAGGAGGTGGTGACTCTGCCCGCCACGAAGTCGGGCTCGTCGAGCAGCGCGAGCAGGAACGGAATGTTGGTGGCCACTCCTCGGATGCGGAACTCGGCCAAAGCCCGGCGGGCCCGACGTACCGCGGTGGCGAAGTCGCTGCCCCGGCAGGTGACCTTGACCAGCAGCGAATCGAAGTGCGCGCTGATCTGGGCACCCGCGTGCATGGTGCCGCCATCGAGCCGGACCCCGGCGCCACTGGCCGAGCGGTACGCGGTGACCGTCCCGATGTCCGGGCGGAACTCGTTGGCCGGGTCCTCGGTGGTGATCCGGCACTGCAACGCCGCGCCGTGCGGCACGATCGCGTCCTGGCGCAGCCCCAGGTCGGCCAGCGTCTCACCGGCCGCTATCCGCAGTTGGGCACCGACCAGGTCGATGTCGGTGATCTCCTCGGTCACGGTGTGTTCAACCTGGATGCGCGGATTCATCTCGATGAACACGTGGTGACCGCCGCGGTCGACGAGGAACTCCACGGTGCCGGCGTTGACGTAGCCGATTGTCCGGGCGAAGGTCACCGCGTCGGCGCAGATTCGCTGCCGCAGATCGGGGTCCAGGTTCGGCGCCGGCGCAACCTCCACCACTTTCTGGTGCCGCCGCTGCACCGAGCAATCCCGCTCGTAGAGATGGATGACGGCCCCGGTCGCATCGGCGAGGATCTGCACCTCGATATGCCGGGGATCGATCACCGCACGCTCCAGGAACACGGCCGGGTCGCCGAATGCCGACTCGGCTTCCCGGCTGGCGGCCTCCAGTGCGGTGCGTAGACCCGACGGCTTGGTGACCCTGCGCATGCCGCGCCCACCGCCGCCGGAGACGGCCTTGACGAAGACCGGGAACTCGATCGCCTCGGCCTCGCCCATGAGCTGGTCGATGTCGGCGGAGGGGGCACAGGACGCCAGGACCGGGACGCCCGCGTCGCGGGCGGCGGCAACTGCCCTGGACTTGTTACCCGCCAGCGCTAGCACGGCAGGAGGCGGTCCGACGAAGGTGATGCCGGCCTGCTCGCAGGCGATGGCCAGTTTCGGGTTCTCCGACAGGAAGCCGTAACCGGGGTAGACTGCGTCGGCTCCGGTGCGCTGGGCAGCCCGGATGATTTCCGGCACCGACAGGTACGCGCGCACCGGATGACCCCGCTCACCGATCTGGTAGGCCTCGTTGGCCTTGAGTCGGTGCTCGGAGTTACGGTCCTCGTAAGGGAACACCGCGACCGTCTGACAACCCAGTTCGAAGGCGGCCCGAAACGCCCTGATCGCGATCTCCCCGCGGTTGGCGACCAGTACCTTGCGGAACATGTGCCATCCCTTCCAGTCGGCCGGTCGGCCGGGATTTCCTACCGGCGCTACTCGACCGCATCATCGCAGGTGATAACGGTCGCCGGGGAGATCTGTGATATCGCAGGCGCGCGGGCTCTCCCACACGAGCAGCTGAAGGGGTATCAAGGACATGGTATGAAGGGACGCGGCCATGGGCAGATCGCGATACCACCACTATCACCGCCGGAGTTGGGCGCGGCGACGCGTCGGTCCGCTGCTGGTGTTGCTGTGCGCAGTGGTCCTGGCTGGCGCGGGCGTGGTCACCGTGGCCCTGTTCGCGCTGATGGCGATCTTCGGACAGTTCTTGCTGGTCGGAGCGGGTTCGGTAGTCGTGGTGCGGCACCTGCACCGCCGCCACCGCCACCGCCGGGCGATGGGCCCTACGCAGCCGGCCGCCGTATCACCGGCGGCGCGGGCCGCGCCGGTGCCGGATTGGCGCGCTGCCCGGGCCAGGTTCGTCCAGCTGCGCAGTGAGTACGGCCAGTTCGAATGCGACCCGCTCGCGGTGCTGCGGCTACCCGCGCTGACCGACGTCACCGTGGCATCGACCGGCCGGTTCGTCGACGCTTTCGCCGAGGCCCAGGCACTGGACACCGACACCGAACCGCCGGCGGCGCACTGCGCTCGTTTCGTCACCGCAGTGAATCAGGCGTGGCGGGCCTGGGGCGCCGCGCGTGACGCGGCCGAACGCATCCGGCTGGCCGGGATCCCCGCACAGGAGCGGGCCACCGTGGCACGGGCGATCAAACTGCTCACCATGGCTCGAGATTCCGACCACGATGCCGAGCGCACCGCCGCATACGCCAAGGCCCGCGCCGAGCTGGCAAAACTGGACCGCAGCGGCACACTGCGGCTTCCCCCCACCGCCGCCGCCGCACTGGACGCCGCCGCCCGCAGCCAGCTACCCGCCGGCTGACTCGCCGACGGTCAGCCGGATGCAAGCACGTCGATTCGGCGCCGCAGTTGCGGGGTTGCTGCTCGGTGCGGGCCTGGTCACCGCATCCGTGGCCCCGGCGCATGCTGCGCCGATCCACTCCGGCGCCGCGACGCCGGTGGCACAGGGCTACGGCGGTGCAGTGGTCTCGGACACCGCGGAGTCGACGCAGGCCGGCCTGGACGTGCTGCGCAGCGGCGGAACGGCCGCCGACGCCGCGGTCGCGGTCGCAGCCACGCTCGGCGTGACCGACCCCTACGTCGCGGGCATCGGCGGCGGCAGCTATCTGGTCTACTACGACGCGCACACCCACCGGGTGTCCACGATCGACGGTCGGGAGACCGCCCCGGGCGCCGACGGACCGTCGATGTTCCTCGACCCGGTCACCAGGCAGCCACTGCCGTTTCCGACCGCGGTGACCAGCGGGCTGTCCGTCGGCGTGCCCGGCACGCTGGCCACCTGGCAGCGTGCGCTGCAGCGGTGGGGCCGGTTCGGGCTCGCCGAGGACCTACGACCGGCCGAGCAGCTGGCCGAACGCGGCTTCGTGGTGAATACGACGTTGCGGGAGCTGACGCGGCAGAACGCTGCGCGCTTCGCCCAGTTCGGCTCGACGGCGACGCTGTTCCTGCCCGGCGGTGTGCCGCCGGCAGTGGGTTCGACGCTGCGCAATCCCGACCTGGCGAAGACCTACCGCGAGATCGGCGAGGACGGGATCAGCGCGCTCTACGGTGGCGCGATCGGCACCGACCTGGTCCACGCCGCGCAGCACCTGCCGCTGGCACCCGGCGCCACGCTGGTGGCCAGGCCAGGCCCGATGGCGCTGTCCGACCTGCGTGGCTACCGCGCGCACGACGCCGATCCCACCCAAGTGACCTACCGCGGCCTCGACGTCTACGGCATGGCGGCGTCGTCCAGCGGCGGCATCACCGACGGCGAGGCGCTCGACATCCTCAGCACTGTGAACCTGGCCGCCATGACCCCGGTACAGGCGCTGCACCATTACCTGGAGGCCACCCGACTCGCGTTCGCCGATCGCAACCGTTACCTCGGCGACCCCCGGTACGTCGACGTGCCCCAGCGACAACTGCTCTCAGCATCCTTCGGCCGCCAGCGCGCCTGCCGCATTGACCCGGCGAAGGCCGGGGTCAGCCCGGTGGCGCCGGGCGACCCCTTCACCGGTTCGCGCAGCTGCCCGCCGCCGTCCCGCGCGCCCGTCCCGGTGCCCGACCGGGACCACCACACCAACCACTTCGTGGTCGCCGACGGTGCGGGCAACGTCGTGTCGTGCACCAACACGATTGAGGAGCTGGGCGGCAGCGGGATCGTGGTTCCTGGTCGAGGGTTCCTGCTCAACAACGAGCTGACCGACTTCAACTTTGCGCCGACGCAGGGCAGCGCACCCGATCCCAACTTGCCGGCGGCAGGCAAGCGACCGCGCTCGAGCATGTCACCGACGATCGTGCTTCGCGACGGTCGGCCTTTCCTGGCGGTCGGTTCGCCGGGCGGCGCCACGATCATCACCACGGTCCTGCAGATCCTGGTCAACCGGATCGACCTCGGCATGAGCCTGCCGGATGCGATCGCCGCGCCCCGCGCCTCGCAGCGCAACACCGCGACCACCCAGGCCGAGCCGGCGTTCATCGCGGCGCCCGCGACGCGCGGCTTAGCAGCGCTCGGCCACAAGTTCGCGATCAGCGACACGTCGCCGCTGGATCCCACGATCAAGGTCAGCCCAGAGATCGGGGTCGCGTCAGGCCTGGAATTCCGTCCCGACGGCACAGTCGTCGCAGCCGGAGAGCCGGTCCGGCGCGGCGGCAGCGCAGCCGGCGTCGTGCGCCCCATCCGCTGACGCTGTTACACCTTCTGCAGGAACTGTTTACACCTTCTGCAGGAACTCTGCGCGCTGGTCGTCGAGGAGGTCGGCGGCTAGGCGGGCCAGCCCAGGGTGTGCGGTGAGGTCGGGGTCAGCCTCGACCAGCTGCTGGGCGGCTTGCCTCGCGTGGCCGATCAGGTCCGCGTCACGCAGCAGCGAGAGCAGCTTGAGCCCGGACCGCCGGCCGGATTGCACCGCACCGAGCACGTCTCCCTCGCGGCGCAGCTCCAGGTCCCGTTGGGCCAGTTCGAACCCGTCGGTGGTCGCGGCGACGGCGTCGAGCCGTTCCCGGCCGGGAGTGCCCTCGGGAGAGTCGGTCACCAGCAGGCACAGCCCGGGATGCGCCCCCCGGCCGACCCGGCCGCGCAGCTGGTGCAGCTGGCTGACCCCGAACCGCTGCGCGTCCATGATCACCATGATGGTGGCGTTGGGTACGTCCACCCCGACCTCGACGACGGTGGTGGCCACCAGGACGTCGATCTCGCCAGCGGTGAAAGACCGCATCACGACATCTTTGTCATTGCCCGGCAAGCGGCCGTGCAACACTCCCAGTCGTAGCCCAGCCAACGGGCCTTCGGCGAGCTGCGCAAGCAGGTCCAGCACCGCCAGCGGCGGTCGCCCGCCGTCCTCGCCGGCCTCCTCGCCGGTAGCGTCTTCGCTGGCAGCGTCCTCGCCGCCGATTCGCGGGCACACCACGTAGGCCTGCCGGCCGCCGGCGACCTCCTCAGCGATCCGCCGCCACACCCGTTCCAACCAGCCGGGTCTTTCCCCGACCGGCACCACGGTGGTCGAGATCGGTGACCGACCAAGGGGCAGCTCGCGCAGCGCGGAGACCTCCAGATCGCCGTAGACGGTCATCGCGACGGTGCGCGGAATCGGCGTCGCGGTCATCACCAGCACGTGCGGGCTGGTGCCGTCGACCGCCCTGGCGCGCAGCGCGTCGCGCTGCTCGACGCCGAAGCGGTGCTGCTCATCGACCACCACCAGACCCAGATCGGCGAAGGACACCCGATCCTGGATCAGGGCGTGGGTGCCGATCACGATTCCGGCCGCACCACTGGCCGCGTCCAACAGCGCCTGCTTGCGGGATCGGGCGGGCAGTGATCCGGTGAGCAGAGCGATCCGGGTGGCCTGCTCGGCTGACCCCAGTTCACCGCCCCGGCCATAGTCGCCCAACATGGCTCGCAGGGACCGGGCGTGTTGCGAGGCGAGCACCTCGGTGGGCGCCAGCAGGACCGCTTGCCGTCCCGCATCCAGGACCTGCAGCATCGCGCGCAGCGCTACCACGGTCTTACCGGACCCGACCTCGCCCTGCAGCAGCCGGTTCATCGGGTGTTCGCCGGCCAGCTCGGTGGACAACAGCTCACCCACCTCCCACTGCCCAGCGGTCAACGTGAAGGGCAGCGCGGCGTCGAAGGCGGCAGCCAATCCACCGTCCCGGCGCGGGCAGGCAGGCGCGGGCCGGCGCAGCACCTGCTGACGGCGCCGCGCGAGGGTGAGCTGCACCGCCATCGCCTCGTCCCACTTCAGTCGACGCTGGGCGGCGGCGATCTCGGCACGGTCGTCGGAGCGGTGCACGGCGCGCAACGCCGCATCCAGCTCCAGCAGCCGGTGCCGCGCCCGCAGCTGCGCGGGCAGCGGATCCGCGGGATCGTCGAGGACGTCGAACACCTGACGCACGCAGAGTTGGATCGTCCAGGACGGCAGATCCTTGGTGGCGGGATAGACCGGGATCAGCGCCCGGGAGAACTCCGCGAGCTTGTCCGCGTCGCCGTCGAGCAGCTGGTACCGCGGGTGCGTGAGTTGCAGGGTGCGTTGCTTGCCGTACATCGTCACCCGGCCGGCGAACAGCGCCTGCCGACCAGGGACGAGCACTTTGGGCAGCCGCTGCTGGTTGAAGAAGGTCAGGTTCAGGGTGCGGGTCCCATCGAAGATCACCGCCTGCTGGATCGTTCCTTTCTTCTGTTGCATCGGGCGTGAGGAGCAGCTGCGGATCTCAGCGACCACCGTGACGTCTTCTCCCGGCGTCAGACTCGCGATCGGGGTGAGCTGACCCTGGTCGGCGTACCGGCGCGGGTAATGCCGCAGCAGATCGCCGACGGTACGTACATCCAGCTGGTCGGCCAGCAGCGCCGCTGGCTTGGCACCGATCACCCGGTCCAGCGAGTCATCCACCCCGGCCACGGCTCACTCCACCCCCACTAGCAGGACCCGCTGCGGCACGCGACCGGCGTAGACCACCACGTCGACCTCGGGATGCGCTCTGCGCAGATGCTCGATCAGCGAGTCCCCGACGCCGTCCGGGGCGTCCTGGCCGAGCAGAACTGTGACCAGCTCCCCGCCCATCGACAGCATTCGCTCCACCAGCTCGCGGGCCGCGACCAGTGAATCGCGGTCGATCAGGACGACCTCGTCGCCGACCATTCCCAGGGTATCGCCCGGCTGGCAGCGGCCGGCCCAGGTCAACGCCTCCTCCCGGGCCACGGTGAGCTCCCCACGCCGGGTCGCGGCCGCCGCCTCGGTCATGGCCACCAGGTCGTCGGCCGGGCGCCGCGCGGAGTCGTGCACCGCGATCGCGGCCAATGCCTGTACCGGGGACCCCGTCGGTACGACCACCACCTCCTGGCCGGAACCTCGAATCTGGATGGCTGCTAGTTCGGCCCTGTTCGCGGCGGTGGGCTCGGCGAGCACTGTGACATGCCGGGCGCGGGTGCCGGCGAGAACCGTGCGGAGCTCCTCCAAGCTGCTATGGGCCGGGGCGGTGGCGACCCCTTCTCTGCTGAACAGTTCAGCAACCCCGGATCCGGAAACCATGGCGAGCACCGCGTGATCGGTGACGAACCGGTTGCGGGCAGCGGCCTGGTCGGTGTGATCTGCAGAAGTCCGGGATTGATCGGCGAAGCGCAGTACCGTGATGCGGTGCGGCCGCCCGGCCCGCACCCCGGCCTCGATCACGGGACCAACGTCGGAGCTGTGCACGTGCACGTTCCACAGCTGCGCCCCCTCGCCGATCCCGGTCTCGCCTGAGCCCACGACAGCCACGCAGTCGCCCAGGCTGACGAGCTCAGCGCGCAACGTAGCGATGTTGGCCTGGTCGGTACCATCCAGCAGGTACATCACTTCGTACTCGTACTCGGCGCAACCGCTTTCCCGCGCCAGCTCCAACCCCTGCTCCGGACGAGACTGGATTCCGGCGGCGACAGTGGACCGCACACCTGGGAACCGCACACCGGGACGCTCGTTCACCACCGCCAGCAACGCTTCCAACAGCAGGGTCAGCCCGCGACCGCCCGCGTCCACCACTCCTGCGACGGCCAGTGCGGCGAGCTGGCGGGGAGTGTCGGCCAGCGCGCCGACTGCGGCGGCAGTGGCCGCCGACGCCACGGCGCCGAGTTCGTCGGACCGCACCGCCGCCGCCGCCCGCGCTGCCGCGTGCAGCACGGTCAGCACGGTCCCGGGCACCGGCTCAGACACCGCGGCCGTGGCCAGCTCGTCAGCCCGGCACAGGCCCTTACGCAGTGCCGCGCCGTCCCAGACCCGGCCATCCAACTCCGGCCCGATCAGGGGCTCCGCCAGGCCGCGCAGCACCTGGGACAGGATCACTCCAGCGTTGCCCCGGGCTCCCATCCCCGCGCCGCGGGCCAGCACCGCGACCGTACTGCCCGGCGGAACACCCCCGTCCGCGTTGTGGTTCCGCAGCACCGCATCCAGCCCGGCCCGCATGGTGGCCAGCAGGTTGGAGCCGGTGTCCTGGTCGGCAACGGGGAACACGTTGAGTGCATCGATCTCGTCACGGTGTGCAGCGAGCGTGTCGCAGCAGGTAACTGCCCAGCGACGGACCGCTGCGCCGTCCAGGGACTGCAACACCGCGGCTGCTCACCGCCTTCATCGGACCCGGTTGGTAGGCTGGTGCGTGGCTCGTCAAGAGCTACCAACGTCGAAGATTACCGACCCACAGCGTCCCCGGTGCGCGGCGCCGTGCAGCGTCGGGTTACGCTTTACCGGACCGCCCGGGAAACGGGCGTACCACCCTCGCGACGAACTCAGGGAGTGTGTGACGTGGCTGCCGTGTGCGATGTCTGCGGCAAGGGGCCGGGCTTCGGCATGTCGGTCTCACACTCGCACCGGCGGACGCATCGCCGGTGGAACCCGAACATTCAGACTGTCCGGGCAAGAATCGGCACCAGCAATCGTCGCCGGCTCAACGTATGCACTTCCTGCCTCAAAGCAGGCAAAGTCTCCCGAGGCTGACCCGGATTCGCCAGGTCTCGACAGCTCTGTCAGCGGGTGCGGCGTCCACCTTTACGGCAGAGCCCAGTCCACCGGGTCGGTGCCTAGGTCGGCCAGCAGGTGGTTGGCGCGGCTGAACGGGCGGGACCCGAAGAATCCCCGGTCGGCTGACATCGGTGACGGGTGCGCGCATTCGATACACGGCACGTCGGAGAGCATCGGACGAAGCGTGCGGGCGTCGCGGCCCCACAAGATCGCCACCATTGGTTGCGCTGGACGCGCCACCAGAGCACGGATGGCCTGCTCGGTGACCTCCTCCCACCCTTTGCCGCGATGCGACCCCGGGCGCCCCGGTTCCACCGTGAGCACTCTGTTGAGCAGCAGCACGCCGCGCGCGGCCCAGGGACTGAGATCCCCATTCGACGGGCTGGGCAGCCTCAGATCGTCGCTGTACTCACGAAAGATGTTGGTCAGACTGCGCGGCAGCGGCCGCACACCCGGCTCCACCGAGAACGACAGCCCCACCGCATGGCCTGGGGTCGGGTATGGGTCCTGGCCGACGATGAGCACCCGCACCTGGTCGAACGGCTGGGTGAAGGCGCGCAGGATGTTAGCGCCCGACGGCAGGTAACGCCGCCCCGCGGCGATCTCGGCCCGCAGGAATTCACCAGCGGTGGCGATCTGCCCGGCTACCGGAGCCAGCGCGCCGGCCCAGCCGGTTTCCACGATCTCGTCTACAGCTGCGGGCACGGTGTGCGACCCTAGCGAGCGGTCAACGGGCAGACTGCGCCGCCACCGGAAGAAGCTTGCCGAAGCACCGACTGCCCGCGTCGCACCGGTAGACGCCGAATCGAGGGATCTCGGAGTAGCCCGAGGAGGTGTAGAGCCCGATCGCCTCGGGCTGAGGGGTCCCGGTCTCGAGCACCAGCCGCCGCCGACCTGCGGCGACCGCCCGGCGCTCCAGTTCGACGAGCAGGATCCGGGATAGCCCGCGGCCGCGCGCCACCGGGACCACGTACATCCGCTTGACCTCCGCGTCCCCCGCGGTGAACTCCGGCCCCGGATCATGCGCTCGCCAGCCGCCGCAGGCCATCGCCATCCCGTCGAGGTAACCCACGATGAAGGTCCCGCGCGGCGCGACGAACTCGCTGACGTCGATCGGCGACGCATCCTCGCCGCCGTAACGGCGGACGTACTCCTGCTGCAGTGCGGCGATCAGCCGACGCGCGTCGGGATGGTCGAGGGTCCGCGTCCTGCACTCCACGACGGGCAGCGTAACTGTGGACTTCCCGTGAGTGGCGATACCAGTCCGGACTCGCATCGCCACTCACGGGAAGTGATCCCAGCCCCCTGGGCCTGCGTAGGGCAGGCCGTCGATGATCACGCCACGGCCCTCCTGCACCACGCCGAGTTCCGCCCACCCGGCAGGGAGCGCAACGTCGGCGGGGAAGGTAGCCAGCAGCGCGTGATCCTCTCCCCCGGTAAGCGCCCAATGCAGCGCGTCGGCGCCCAGCGCTGAGGCCACCTCCACCAGCCTGGCAGCTACCGGTACCGCCGCCGAATCGATATCGATGCCGACACCGGAGGCCTCGGCAACGTGCCCAGCGTCGGCGAGCAAGCCGTCCGAGACGTCGATCATCGCCGTGGCACCGGCTGATGCGGCCTGCGGGCCGGCGCCAGAGGGGGGCTCCGGCACCCGGTGGGCGGCGACGACCGCCACTGGCGATCGGAATCCTCGGCGGAGCACCGCGAGACCCGCGGCGGACCAGCCCAGCCGGCCGCACAGTCCGAGCACGTCTCCGGGTCGGGCACCGGATCTGGTGACCGGCGCCCGACCCTGCAGGTCGCCCAGGGCGGTCACCGACACGACGAGCTGCTCTGAGCTGACCACGTCGCCGCCGACGATGCCGGCACCGGCCTGCCCGGCCTCCGCCCACATTCCGGCCGCCAGGCCATCCACCGTGGATATCGGCGTGCGCCCGGGAACGGCCAGCCCGACGACCAGCGCGGTGGGAACCGCGCCCATGGCCGCCACGTCGGCGAGGTTGGCCGCCACCGCTTTGCGCCCGACCTGGTGCGGCGTGGACCAGTCCAGCCGGAAGTGCACTCCCTCGACGAGCACGTCGGTGGTCACGACCACCCGGCCGTCGGCAGCCGCCAGCACCGCGGCGTCGTCCCCCGGGCCCAGCAGGGTGTCCGGCGACAGTTCCCGGCCGGCGGTGATCCGGGTGATCAGCCCGAATTCGCCTAGCTCGGCTACCGTGCCTGGGTTTGACAGCGGTGGGTCAGGTGTGGCGCCACCGGCAGCACACACGGTCACCTCCCGAGCCAGGCGGTAGATTTCGTTCCTACCCGATCGAGCCGACGAAACGAAGGGCCCCGCCGTGGTTCAGGCATACATCCTCATCCAGACCAAGGTCGGCAAGGCCGCCGCGGTGGCTGCGGCGGTGTCGAGCCTGCCAGGTGTCGCTAGCGCAGAGGACGTCACCGGACCGTATGACGTGATCGTGCGGGCGGAGGCTGCCGACGTGGACCAGTTGGGTCAGCTGGTGCTGGCCAGGGTGCAGACGGTGGACGGCATCACCCGCACGTTGACCTGTCCCATCGTGCATCTGTCCTGACGGCGAACTGGCGTGTTCCTCTCTACTTCCGCACGGCCGGCCGGCACTCCACGTTGGCCGCTCGGGATCGCATTGGCCCTGGCGGTGGCACTGGTGGTGGGGGTGCTCATCGCCGCCGCGATGGTTCGTGAGCAGCCTCTGGGTCCGCGGGGCCTGGCTGTCGTCCCAGCCCCCTGGGCCCACTCCACGGACTGCGCGCGGCTGCTGGCGGCCCTACCCGAAACGCTGGACGGGGGAGATGCGGGCCCTTTGCAACGGAGGAGTCTCGCGACCCCGGCCCCGGCGGCTGCGGCCGGCTGGGGTGAGCCGCCGGTGGTACTGCGCTGCGGGCTGGACCGACCCGTCGAGCTCACGGCGACCTCACGGCTGTTGGACGTCTCCGGAGTGCAGTTCCTCGAACTCGTCGGGCGCGGCACCAGTACCTGGGTCGCGGTGGACCGTCCGGTCTACGTCGTGGTCGCGCTGCCACCGACCAGCGGCAGCGGGCCACTCCAGCAGATCGCCGCGGTGATCGCGAACACCCTACCGCTGCGCGAGGTCGACGTCGCGCACTGATCACCCTAGAGCCGGTGCAACCCGGCCAGCACCCGCTCCAGCAGCGCCAAATTCGGCGCGCTGTCCAAACCTAGAGTGTTGCGGTGCACGTGCAGCAAGCCGGTATCGATCATGTCAGCAAGCAGTACTCGGGCCACGCCGAGCGGCAGTCCCAGCAGGGCCGCGACCTCAGCGACCGACCGGACATCGGCACACAGCTCAACGATCGCGGCGTGCTCTGCGGAGCAGATCGCTGTCACGTCTCGACCCTGGTCGCTGGTGAAGACCAGCGTTTCTACGGCGAGGTCCTGAACCGGTCGGGTGCGACCCCCGGTCCAGGTGTAGGGGCGGACGACGAACCGGAAGTCCTCCGGCCCATCCCATCCGTCGGCTGACCATTCGTCGGACGCCCCGACGACCGTCTGAACCACACTGCCGCTGGCGGCTGCCTCGACCACGTCAGCGGTGCCGTCGGGGGGCTCGTCGGCGGTGTCATCGTCTGGTTGAGCGTGGCGGGCACGATAGACCACCCCGCCCGGATCCAGCGCCGTCCCGTCGGCACAGTCGATCGAGCTACCGTCCTGATCGGCGGTGCCGCTGCTGCCGAATGAGACGAACAATCGCAATGCCTCCTCACACGACGTCAGGATCGCTCAAGACACACCAGCAGACCGCGCGGGCGGTCCCTACGTGCCTAACTAGTCGTTCATGAGTAGGTCGCTGCGGTTCACCCGTTTGACGCAGCAGCATGAGCGCAGCGACGGCTCAGCGCAGCCCGGTGCCGCGGGCAACCGCAGTGTCGATCAAGAGCGACAGGAGACTCGGATAGTCCACGCCGGTCACTGCCCACATCCGGGGATACATCGATATCGGTGTGAAACCCGGCATGGTGTTGATCTCATTGACGGTCAGCGCACCCTCGGGCCCGAGAAAGAAGTCAACCCGGGCGAGACCCTGGCAGTCCAGCGCACGGAACGCCGCAACGGCCATCGACTGCAGCTCGGCCGCGACGTCATCGTCGAGTTTCGCGGGGATGTCGAACTCGCACGCGTCGTCGAGATACTTGGCGTTGAAGTCGTACCAGGCTGCGGTCTCCGGCGCCAGCACCCGGATCTCCGCGGGCAGCGACGGCTCGATCCGGCCGTCGGGAAACTCCAGCACGCCGCACTCAAGCTCGCGGCCGACCACCGCCGCCTCGACGAGCACCTTGGGATCGGCGGCACGCGCGGTCGCGATGGCCGCAGACAGCTCGGACCAGCCCGCCACCTTGGTGATGCCCACCGATGATCCCGCTCTGGCCGGTTTGACGAAGACCGGCAGACCCAGCCGCTGGCGCTGCTGCGCGGTGAGGGTGGCGTCACCGGCGCGCAGCACCACGGTGTCGGTGACCGGCAAACCCTGGGCGCGTAACAGCGTGCGGGTGAACTCCTTGTCCATTCCCACCGCGCTGGCCAACACTCCGGAGCCGACATAGGGCACATCGGCCAGCTCCAGCAGTCCCTGGATCGTGCCGTCCTCGCCGAAAGCCCCATGCAGGACCGGGAAGACCACATCAACCCCGGAGAGCACTTCGCCGGCCCGGTCGTCGGCGATGCGCACCAGGTCCCGCCTGGTCGGATCACCGGGGAAGACCAACGGCGTAGCAGTACCGTCCACGGCGGGCAGCCGGCGGTCCCGGATCGTCAGCTCGGCCGGCTCGTCAGTACCCAGCACCCAGGCACCGTCAGCGCCGATACCGACCGGGACGACCGCGAATCGCGTCCGGTCCAGGTGGCGCAGCACGCTTGCCGCCGAGACACAGGAAATCGCGTGTTCGCTGCTGCGGCCACCGTAGACAACAGCGACGCGCAGCTTGCGGTCCGTCATGGCGGCACCCTACTCCCGGTGATCCGGCAGTCATGGCGCTGCTGTCACGATGTCGTGAGCAGTGCGGTCAGCCCAGGTAGTGCCGCGGCGAGTACTGAACGGCCGCTCGGCGCGCCGTAGCCCAGAGCCACCCGGTGGCAACCCGGCGCGCCGTCATGGCAACGCTCCAGCCCTTCGAGCAGCAGCCCCGGCTTGATCACCCCGAACCGGCAGCGTCGCCGCGCACCACTCGATGGGGCACCCCGTTCCCTGCCCCCAGCTACCGCCGACACCCCGGTACCGCCTCATGTGGCGCACCGCGCACCGCCGGCTGATGCGGGTGGCGGTCCCCAACCGGCGACTTTCGCATTTGATCCCCGGCTACGCCCGGAGCCTGGCTGCTCCCAGGTTCCCGAACTCAACACCAGGGTTGGCCACCGGCTGTGTGACAGCTCTGCTGTTGAGTTCGGGAACTCAGGCGCATCTGGAGGCTCAAGGCGCTACTGCACTGGGAGGCCGTCAGCAGACCAGGCATGAACGCCGCCGATTACGTCGGTGGCGTTGTGAAGGCCCAGGTTTTGGAGGGCAGCTGCGGCGAGGCTGGAGGTGTAGCCCTCCGAGCACAGTATGATCACCTGCACGTCATAACCGGTGGCCTGGGGCAGCCGGGCGTCACACTCCGGGTCGAAGCGCCATTCCAGGTGGTTGCGCTCAACCAGCAGTGCGCCGGGGATCTCTCCCTCGTCGGTGCGCTGCCAACCTGGGCGGATGTCCACCAGCAGCGCTCCGACGGCGATGGCGTCATAGGCCTGTTTCGGGGTGAGGCGCTGCAGCTGCGAACGAGCCCGAACGAGCATCTGGTCGACACTGAGCGCGCCAGGTGGCCGACTCACCAGTCCACCCCGGCTTGCTCCACGGCGAGGTGGCACAGTTCCGACGGCTCCAGCCGGTAGCGATTCAGCACAGTCAGGCCCGGGGTGTAGACGTGCACGCTCACGGCGGGTACCGGGCCGGTGTTGGTGACGTGGTGAACGTAGTTCGGGCCGAAGGCGCGGCAGCGCCCGGTGTTCAGCGCCCGGGTGACCTCCACCGGCGGCCGCCCTGGCCTGGCGGCGACCACTCGTTCGGTCAGCGTGCCCGCCGCGATCGCGAAGGCGCCCGACGCCGGGCCATGATCATGCAGATCGGTGCCCTGGCCGGGCAGCCAGGACAGCAACCACACCTCATGCTGCTCGGTTCGTTCGAGCAGCCGGTACCAGCGGGTGTCGGTGCGATAGTTCAGCAGGCGCCACCACCGCTCCGGGTGCGCGGCCAGTCCCATGGCCAGGCTGACCGGGCCGCCCCAACGAGCGATGTCGGGAGCCGGGACGGTGAGCTCAGGTACGGCATACATGGAAGAATTCCTCCGCGAGATCGGTGAGACCGACCGCGCAGCAGCCACCACCCGGAAAGGGCAGGCTGTCAAGGAAACGCGGTCAGCGGGACTAACTCACCGCGCGGGACACAGCGCGCTCGCCACCCGGCGCAGATCCACTGGGGACCGCCGGACCAAGGCGACAGTGCTGCTCACAGTTAGTAATCAAACCAGTAGATCCGCGTTCCCGTCAATAACCGCGTCGAGTGCTTGACGCAGATCGGTGAGCAGCTCCTCGGGATCCTCCACACCGATGGACAGCCGGACCTGGCCAGGCGATATTCCGGCGGCCGCGAGCGCGGTGTCGTCGAGTTGGCGGTGGGTGGTCGACGCCGCATGGCTGACCTTGGAATGCACGCTACCCAGCGAGGAGGCGATCCGAACGGTGCGCAGCGCGTCGCAGAACGCCAGCCCCCCACTCCGTCCACCATGGACATCCATGGTGATCAGGCTGCCGAAAAGGCCCTCACGGAACAGCGCGCGGGCAGTGCCGTGCTGCGGGTGCGACGCCAGGCCGGGATAGCGCAGCCGCGCCACCACGGAGTGGCCCGCGAGCTTATCGGCCAGCACAGCCGCGGTCGCGCTCTGCCGAGCCACTCGCAGCGGCAAGGTCTGAAGTCCCCTGGCCAGTAGGAATGCCTCGTCCGGTGCGAGGCATCCGCCAAGGTCGATCCGTGCTTCTCGGACCGGTCCGAGGTGATCTGGTCGGCCGATCGCCACCCCGCCGGTAGCGTCGGCGTGCCCGCCGAAGAACTTCGTCGCCGAGTGCACCACCAGGTCGGCGCCGTATTCCAACGGGCGGCAGATCACGGGGGTGGTGAACGTGGAGTCCACTACCAGAAGGCCACCGGCTTGATGTGCGATCTGCGCCAGGGCGGGCAGATCGGGCACCGTCAGGGTGGGGTTGGCGATCGTCTCCGCGTAGATCATCCTGGTCCGCGGACTCAACGCGGCCCGGACTGCGGCTGCGTCAGTGACGTCGGTAAGTACCGGGTGTATCCCCCATCGCGGTAGCCATCTGGTGAGCAGTGACCAGGTGCCGCCGTAGCAGCCTGCCGGAGCGATCACCTCGTCGCCCGCTTCGAGATGGCCGAGCAAGGTGGCGGAGATGGCTGCCATTCCGGACGCGAACGGCTCCGCACCGACATCGGCTGCACCTGGTGCCTCCAGCGCAGCCACCGCCGCGGCGAACGCGACCGCGGTCGGGTTGTCGATCCGAGAGTAGGAGTACCCGAGGACACGGCCGCTGAGAACCTCGGCGTAGTCGTGCGCGACCGCGTTAATCAAGTTCTGGCAGATGTGTGGCACACTGCGCAGATGCCACAGTCCGTCGCCATCTACTGCCGCATCTCCCGTGACCGCGCCGGGTCCGGCCTGGGGGTAGACCGGCAGGAGGCCGACTGCCGGGAGCTTGCCGCGCGCCTGGGCTGGCCGGTCACCACGGTGCACGTCGACAACGACATCAGCGCGTCGAACGGCAAGCGGCGACCCGGTTACCAGCGTCTCGTGGCCGATCTGGAAGCCGGGCGGACTGACGGTGTGATCGCCTGGCATCCCGACCGGTTGCACCGCAAGCCCATCGAGCTGGAGAAGTTCATCTCGGTGTGTGAAGAACATGCCGTGGCGGTGCAGACGGTCCGCGCGGGCACGGTGGACCTGGCCACGTCGGGCGGCCGGATGGTGGCCCGGATGCTGGGCGCGTCCGCTCGACACGAGACAGAGCACATGATCGAGCGGATCCAGGCGCAGAAGCGCAGCGCCGGGCGAGCTGGCCACTACCGGGGCGGCAGGCGGCCATTCGGCTATGACGACGACGGCACCACGGTGCGGGCCGGTGAGGCTGCCAGGTTGCTTGACGCCGCCCAGCGGGTGCTGCTGGGGGAGTCGCTGTCGGCGCTGGCAAGGGAGTGGACCGCCCAGGGAGTGCTGTCGGCCGCCTGGCACCAGCGGCGGGTGCCTACGGTGTGGACTCCGGCGGCGCTGCGCACCGTGCTGCTGCGGCCTCGCAACGCGGCGCTGATCGAGCTTGACGGCGACCTGGTAGCCGCGAAGTGGCCCGCGATCATGCCCGAGCACACCTGGCGGGCACTACGGACGCTGTGCGGCACACCGGGGCGACGCCACGCCACCACCACCGAGCCACGCTGGCTGGGGTCCGGTCAGTTCGTGTGCGGGGTGTGCGGGGCATGCGTGCGAGCGGGCAGCAACGCGGTCACCAAGCCGGTCTACCGATGCAAGGCCAGCGCGCACCTGTCCCGCGCGGCGGGCCCCGTCGATGAGCTGATCACCGAATTGGTGCTGGCTCGGCTCTCGGCACCGGACGCCCGGCTGCTGCTGCACACCGATCCGGGGGTGGACACCGAGGGGCTGGCGGTGCAGGCGGCGGCGCTGCGGGTGCGCCGGAGCGAGCAGATCCGCCTGCACTCCCGTGGAGTGATCAGCGAAGCCCTGCTCGCCGAGGGACTCGCCGACCTCACCGAGCAACTGGACGAATGCGAGGCGGCCATGGCCCGCGCCGTCGTCGGCAGCCCCCTGGAGGGGTTCGCCGACGCCACCGACGTGGCGGCAGCGTGGGCAGCGACGCCGGTGAGCAGGCGCAAGGTCGTGATCAGCGCGCTGATGACGGTCACGTTGGCGCCGCCGGGTCGCGGTGCGCGTCAGTTCGATCCGTCCACCATTCGAGTGATGTGGAAAACTGGGCGATAGTCCCGGTGCGGGACATCAGGCTCGCCCTGGGCGCCATCCCGCCGCGACCGGCCGAGCAGCCCCTACCAGCGAAAACGGGAGGTGTTAGGAGAGTCGGGGTCTTGGAGATGATCGCGAATGATGCGAATAATGGTGAGTCGGACTTCTAGCTCGCCTTCGCGGTGTTTCGGGTTGTCAGCGTCGGGTTCGGAGGGCATGCGCAGGTAAGCGCATAAGACATCGATGCAGACGTGGCGCTGCTCAACCCAGTGGTCGGCAAGTTGGGCCATAGCGTAGACACCAGCCAGGCGCACAGCGGCTTTCTCGTGGCCGAGCTGGTCAGCGGCGGTCGTGTATCGCTGGGCGAATTGCTCCGCATCGGCTCGGCGGGCGTCTCCCTCGACAAGGCGCTGTTTGCGGTAACCATAGACGCCGACGAGGACGGCACCGATGAACCCCGCAACGGTAATCGTGGTCTTTATTACGTCGAGCGAGTCGATAACAGCTGGCCCGCCGTTGGGTCCAGGATGTGGTACAGCAATCGTTCGTAGTTTCAGGTAAATGCCCCACGCCATGGCGCTGGCCACCACGATCCAGAAAGGAGCGACCAGCCACACCCACCATAGGCGCGGTGCGTATCGACCCCCTCGGGAGCGGCTTTGTCGCCACCACCGCATTATGCAAGTCGCCATGGTTCCGACCCTACGGGCACACGTTGGCGCGGCGGGGGCTGGTCGCCCCCCGCTGGCCGGAGAAGCTCAGTCGCCCTCGGGGTGATACCCACCTCGGTCGGTCGCCCCCGGTATGCGTTCGCTCTGCCAGGTGTTGCACCACAAACACGACCAGGCGAGGTTGTCCGGTGTGTTCGTCCCGCCGTGGAATCTGGCCACTACGTGCCCGAGTGAGCCGATTCGACGGCCGACGTGCTCCCATGGCAGCGGCGCACCGTTGGCAGGATTGCTCGGGCGCCTTTCCACGGCCAGCGAACCGCAGTGTGCGCAACGTCCCCGCGCTGTCATCAGAATCGTCGCCACGTCGGCCGCTGTGATCCGATGCTCGGGCGCGGGCGACATCAGCCGCTCGCCGTTGGCTTTCTTGGCTTTGGTTCGGCACCAGGCCAGGCGCTGCCCCGGTGTGGTCTTGGCCAGGAAGTCGCTGAAGCTCGCGTACACCGGCGGCGGTGCCGCTGCGTTGCTGGGCTCGGGCGCTAACGGCGCGGGCTCGACACGGATGCGCGCGGCCTGCTCGGGGTCCAGCTCGGCCAGGCGCGCGGTGAGCGCTTCGAGGGTGGGAGCCTCTCGGTCAAGATCGCTCATGGCCTCACCGTAGCCCGCGACAAGCCCACCGGCGCGTCCCATTGCGCGCGTGCGCGAGGCCGAGTCTAGCCACAGGGTCCACAACGTCAAGATCGGACCCTGACACGTCGGCGCAGGTCAGTGGGTCGGCCACCGAGGATTCCTCGCTCGGAAAACGATCTAGGACTCAGCGAGGATCGGCGAGGATTTGATCTAGGATTATGTCCAGCCGCCTGCGGGGATCGAGAGGAACCCTCACCCTCGGTGACGCGGGGGGATTGTGCGGGGGATTGACGCCGAGGATCCTGCGGGATTACCCCTGAACACTCGCCGTGGCGTCAGGGGCCCACGTTTGCGTGCCTCAGCGTTGGCCCGTTGACCCCTGGGAGCGATCTTGTGGAGGCTGCGACCTGGGACGTTGGTGCGCGTTGGCCACTCTGTTGGCCCCCTGCCGAGCTACCTGCACTCACCGGAGCAGTCGCAGCTCCCACAGTCGTCACAGGGCCCCGTAGTGCAGCGGTCACGGCACCGGCCGCAGTCCCCTGGGCAAATTCCCGTGGGCAACGGTCACGGCACCGCTGGCAGTCATCTGGGCGTCTGCACGGGCCGGGGCAGCAGGGCTGGCCACCGTGATGCGTGTGCGGCAGCTCGGGTCCGCCAGGAGGCTGATAAGCGCGCTGGCACTGGTCGTGGAGGCATTCCGGCGGGACGCGATGCCAGCAGGCGGTTTTGCGCGACTTCGGATCCGAGTACGGGGCTCGGCACTTCGGCCAGGGATTCGGCCGGACAGGCTTGGAACGTCTGTGCCCGTTTCGATGAGTACTGTTCGCAACGGGCACAGACGTGGCAAAGAAGCTACTCAGTCGGGCTCGGGGCATCGCCGTTGACACACATCCGATAACACTCGGGACACACCTGGCCGGACGGCTTTTCGTGCAGTTTGGCGACGATAGCCAGCCGGTGCCCACACCGCGTGACATAAACCCCGATCGGATGGCCGCCATGCTCGTCTATCGCGTGGTGGGCCCCATCCGAAACGCTCAGGGCCCACTTGGGAGAGGTCACCCCTGCATCCCACAAGAGCAGTGTCCGGTCTCGGTCTCGTCGGGCTGCGGGGGATCCTCGGCAATCGGATCGGTGACGAGTTCGACATCGAGAATGTCAGTGTCGAGTGCTGCGCTCATTCCTTACTCCTTTTTCTCGTGAATTGGCACTGCGGACAGATTTGGTCAGGGTCTGGTGGTGGCCCTGGCAATCCGTAGGGAAGGTAGCCAGGGGGGACGAATTCGAGGCCACAAACGGCGTGCACACTGCGAGTCACCGTTGACCGGGCGCCTTTGTGCGTGTCCCTATAGCCCATGGAGCGCAGATACCACGTCATAACGCACACCGCGCTGTGGTGCGGACCGGCGCCGCAGGTTGCGTCGACACCACGGCGCCGGTCCGGTCAAGGGGCGGTGCACTGGCGGGCATGCTCATCTACAGCCACTCGCCGAGCTGATCGAACAGCGCCGTGGCGGCGGTCTCATCGAGCGTCAGGAGGCAACAGCCATCGACGTGCGGATTGAGCTCGATCTCGCCGTCTCGCTTGCTCACCACAAGATTGACGAAACCTCGGGGCCCGCCGTGGACCGAGCAGCTCACGTGGAGGACCAGGCGGTTGCGGTCTCGCTGGGGCGGGTCGGTCGTGCCCTGCTCGCTCATGATCGAGTGCGTTCTAGATCAAGTGACCGCAGAACTGAGTTCACGGACTGAGCGTACCAACGTAGTTCTAAGATTTGATAGATGGCTATGATCGCTACGTGACAGGACCAACGATCCGACGTAAGCAACTTGGCATCGAGCTGCGGCGGCTACGCGAGGCTGCCGGTGTCACACGCCCCGAAGCCGCAGCGGCCCTGAAGTGCTCATCGGCCAGGATCGGGCACATCGAGGTAGGAAAGAACGCCCTGGGGTACGCAGAGCTGGTCGTGCTGCTGCGCGATCATTACGGAGCCGACGACGCGACCCTGACCGCGCTAGAGGAGCTGCGCCAGGAAGCCGCCAAACGGGGCTGGTGGTCCACCTATGGCCTGCCTGAGTGGCTCGCCGGTTACGTCGGCCTGGAGTCCGACGCCGCATTGATGCGCACTTTCGAGCTGGAGCTGATCCCCGGCCTACTTCAGACCGAGGCTTACGCCCGAGTTCTGCACCAGCACAGCAGTCGGTTGCAGGCCGCAGACGTAGATCGCCGGGTGGCCGCCCGCATGCAGCGGCAAAAGCGCCTGACGGGGCCAAATCCGCTCCACCTCAACGCTGTGGTGTCCGAGGCCGCTTTGGTGCGCTGCGCCCGCCATACGGAGGTGGCAGCCCAGCAACTAGCGGCGCTGGTTGACCGAGCGCGGTGGCCGAACATCGAGCTGCGGGTGCTGCCCTTCGACGCGGGTGTGCATGCCGGTGTGTCAGGCGCGTTTTCCCTGCTCAGCTTCCCTGATCAGTTGCTGCCCGACGCCGCCCACCAGGAGTACGCGGTCGGGGGCCACATTGTGGACGACCAAACGGTGGTAGCCCAACTAAGTTCATTATTCGACAAGCTCCGCAGCCAGGCGCTCGGTTCGGACGAGAGCCTGGCCGTGCTCGCGGAGCTTGCCGACAACACCCCGTTGATCGAGAGGCGAAGGACGGCATCCAATGAGGGATGACACAGCACCCGCCATTACGTGGCACAGGAGTACATATTCCAACACCGATGGCCAGTGCGTCGAGGTGGCCGACCTGGCTGCCGGTGGCCGGGCGGTGCGCGACAGCAAGGATCCGACCGGCCCGGCGCTGAGGTTCACCGGGGCCGAGTGGGCAGCGTTCACCGCAGGGGTGCGCTCCGGCGAGTTCGACTGACCGACCAGCGACGAACGGCCCTGGCCGCGCAATTACAGATATCGCGTATCCGCGCGACCAGGGTCGTCGTTGCTCAGGATGCATTAGTCTCGTAACGTCACCCTGAGATAGGGGATGCCCTCAGCGGAGGGTCATCCAGGTGGTGGCATCCATGGGGATGCTGATGATCAGCAGGATGAGGCAAAGGCGGGTCGTCCGGGGCCAACTGTCCAGGGAGGACTGGACGACCCGCCACTTGTTAGGGATCTTCTTAGGGTTCAAAACATCTCCTTGCTGTGTCGGGCACTGCACTGACCGCACTAGTTGCGCCGTCATCTACAGCAACGAGGACCGACACCCGCCCGTGACGGTGAATGTGACCGCACAGGTGTTTGACTTTCCCTGTAGACCCGCTGTTCACGCCGTATGGCTAACCACCTGCCCAAAGCGGATAGCCTGCACCTGGCCCTAACGACCGTGAGGCCCCTACGTTTCTCTGAGCGCCCAGGTGTTCGATTCTTGCGTGGGTGGCGAGCAGGCCGTTTTCGTTCGCTTCAGCAAATGAGCTAGTTGGCTGCTGCGTCCAGCCGGAGTCAGAGCGTGCCGGCGAGCTATCGCAGGCTCAGTCCGTCCTCGAATGGTGGCCGCAGCTCGACGATGCCCAGCTCAACGGCCGGGCAGACCCAGCGCTAGGCGTCTATGAAGACGTGATCGTCGCCGCCTACGACCTCGACCCCGACAATCCATGGACTCGCCGACCCTCGGACGACCGAGTCAAGTTCCGCGGAGCCCCCTCCAGCCGGTGGGCACACCTGATCGGAACCCCCAACCCCGGCTGGAAGTTCAAGCGGCGCGGGGTCCAGAAACCCGTCCAGTTCGTGCCCGACACCGTCTTCACCGACGGCCACGCTGATGTCGAGCCGACCCCCACCGGCGACCTCCGCGCCGTAATCGCGGGGTACGTCCTCACCGTGTCGTCGACCGGTGAGGCCACCCTAACTGTGCCGGTCGGCGGATCTATCCTCGTGAGCGCTCGGTAGAGGGTGGTCATGTGTCAAATCCTCACCTTTGACGTGTCAAAGGCGAAGGCCGAAGACCGCATCACAGGCAGCCCGAGCGGACGCGACATAACTCAAACGCTACCCGGCGGTGACCATGTTCGAGGTTTCCTGATTTCGGTGAGCCAGTGTCTGGTCGACCCGTTGCACGATGGCTCCGGCCCGAGGGTCACAAGGTCGTCGGGGCGACACCAGGTCGTGGCACGCTGGGACGTCCGATCGCGCCAGCACCCGGCGGGCGCTCGAAGCCGGAGGGACGAAACTGATGATCTTCGTTGTGGTCAAGTTCACGATCCGCGTGGAACGCAGCAACGAGTGGCTCTCGCTGATCGACGACTTCACCCAGGCCACCCGGCAGGAGGCGGGCAACATCTTCTTCGAGTGGTGTCGCAACGTCGACGATCCCCACCAGTTCGTCCTCATCGAGGCGTTCGAGTCCCACCAGGCAGGCGAGGCGCACGTCAACTCCGAGCATTTCCGCACTGCGATGGCGTGGATTCCCAATGTAATCGTGAAGACACCAGAGATCGTCAACGTCGAAGTGTTACAGCACGGATGGGTTTCGATGGCCGAGCTGGCCCCGCGATGACCAGTGATCACCGTTTGTGTGCCTAAGACGACATTTCCTGTCGTCTTAGGCACACAACCGACGATCTTGGCGCGCAGCGTGCGGGATCATTCCGGTTTGTGGGCGCGGCCGAGCAATTTGCCGGCCATTTCCCGTGGTGACTGACCGTCATAGCAGACTCGACGTACTCCGTCGGCGATGGGCACTTCGACGCCGCAGCGCGCGGCCAGCCCCTGGATGGACAAACAGGACTTCACACCCTCGGCGACCTGGCCGTGGGTGGCCTGCTGGGCCTGCTCAAGGGTATCGCCGATGCCGAGCCGGTAGCCGAAAGAGCGGTTGCGGGATAGCGGTGAGGCGCAGGTGGCCACCAGGTCGCCGAGTCCGGCCAGGCCCGTGAAGGTCACCGGATCGGCCCCGAGCGCGGCACCCAGCCGCCCCATCTCGGCCAACCCTCGGGTGATCAGCGTCGCCAGAGTGTTGTCCCCGCATCCCAATCCCGCAGCCATTCCGCAGGCCAGCGCAATGACGTTCTTGCACGCGCCACCGAGTTCGCAACCGATGACGTCGGTGTTGGTGTAAGGCCGAAAATAACGGGTTCCGCAGGCTTGCTGCACCGCGACGGCACGGTCGTGGTCGATGCAGGCGACCACGCTCGCGGTGGGCTGCTCGGCAGCGATCTCCCGGGCGAGGTTGGGGCCCGACACCACCACCACGTGGTCGGACCCGACAGCGGTGACATCGATGACGACCTCGCTCATCCGCTTGAGGCTGCCGAGCTCGACGCCCTTGGCGAGGCTCACCAGGGTGACCTGCGGTGGGATCGACCGGTGCCACTCGCGCAGGTTGTCGCGCAGTGTCTGACTGGGTACGGCGAAGACCACTGCGTCCACCCCGTCGAGCGCCGCCTCCGCGCGCACGGTGGCCTGCAATGAAGCCGGCAGCGTCACGCCCGGCAGGTATTCCGGGTTGGCGTGGCGGCGGGTAACCGCGTCGGCCACCTCGACCCGGCGGGCCCAGAGCACGACGTCGCGTCCGGCGTCGGCGAGCACCTTGGCGAACGTGGTGCCCCACGAGCCCGCGCCCATCACCGCGATCCGCTGCACCGCCAAGGTCATACCGTCCGCTCCCGATACGTGCCCGGGTCGAAGAATCCGGGTGGACAGCCGAAGTCTTCCCTGCCGCCGGATCGAAGGTCCAGCGGGACGATGAGGCATGCACGTGGATCTGCTCGTCCCGGTGAAGCCTCCCGCCTGGGCCAAGACTCGGCTGCGCGGTGCAGCCGACGGCGGGGCCGGGGCCCCGGAGGCGCACGCCCGGTTGGTGCTCGCACTCGCCCGGGATACCCTCACCGCCGCGGCGGCGGTGGCGGTGGTTCGCCGGGTGGTCGCGATCTGCTCTGACGAGGCGGTGTGCGCGGCCCTCGCCGACGACGGGGTGCAGACGATTCCCGACGAGCCGGCCGCCGGCCTCAACCCGGCCCTGCGCTACGGGGAGGCTGTGCTCCGCGCAGCAGACCTGACCGCAACGCTAGGAGTCTTGCAAGCCGACCTTCCCGCACTGCGCCCGGAGGAGCTGGATCGCGCGATCCGCGCCGCACTGGCCACCGGCGGCCGGGCGTTCTGCGCCGATCGGACCCAGAGCGGGACAACCCTGCTACTGGCCCCACCGGGACGGCTCCTGAAACCCCGCTTCGGACCCGCCTCGGCGGCAGCGCATCGGGCCACCGGCGCCCGGGAGCTCACCGGTTTCTGGCCGGGGCTGCGGTGCGACGTCGACACCCCCGCCGATCTGACCATCGCGCGCGGCTTGGGACTGGGCCGGTTCACCAGCGCTGCGCTGGACGGCACCTAACCAGTCGATTCAGCGCAACGGATACCCACAGCCTAACGTGATACGGAACAATGGCCGAGTGAGCACGCACGGCGAGGACACCGCTCTCACGACCGCAGACCGCGCCGTATCGATCGCTGACGGTGCCGCAGCGACGGTGCTACCCGCTCCCCCAGCGGCAACCCCGGTACCCGCTGCCACCGACCTGCCTGATGACCGCTACCTCAACCGGGAACTGTCCTGGCTGGATTTCAACGCTCGGGTGCTGGCGCTGGCGGAGGACACCAGCCAGCCGCTGCTGGAGCGGGCCAAGTTCCTGGCGATCTTCGGGTCGAATCTGGACGAGTTCTACATGGTTCGGGTCGCCGGGCTCAAGCGCCGCGAGGAGGCCGGGCTGGCGGTGCGCAGCGCGGACGGCCTGACCCCGCGCGAGCAGCTGGCGCAGATCGCGATGCGCAGCCGGGAGCTCACCGAGCGCCAAGCCCGCATCTTTCTCGACTCCGTGCGCCCCGAGTTGGAAAAGCACGACATCACCTTCGTGACCTGGTCCGACCTTGACGACCAGCAGCGGCCGCGACTATCGGGGTACTTCTCCGACCACATCGTCCCGGTGCTGACCCCGTTGGCGGTGGACCCGGCCCACCCGTTTCCCTACATCTCCAACCTGTCGGTGAACCTGGCCGTGATGGTGCGTGACCCGGACAGTCGCATCGAGCGCTTCGCCCGGGTCAGGGTGCCCAACAACGTTCCCCGACTGGTCCGGGTGGAAAGCGACCACGGCGGTCGCGGGTCGCCTCGCGCCACTTTCCTGCCGCTGGAGGAGCTGATCGGGGCTCATCTCGGGGAATTGTTCGCCGGCATGGAAGTGGTCGACTGGCACATCTTCCGAGTCACCCGCAACGCTGATTTCGAGGTCGAGGAGGACCGCGACGAGGACCTGCTGCAGGCGATGGAGCGGGAGCTGGCGCGACGCCGCTTCGGTCCACCGGTGCGCCTGGAGGTGGCCGAGCGGATGAGCGAGCACGTGTTG
>JBBPZY010000288.1:0-13633 GCA_038276315.1 Mycobacteriales bacterium | reverse complement strand
GCTGCTGCACCGGGTCGTCGGCTGAGGCAGCACGCAGGCCCTGAACAGTAGTCAGCCCCCGGGAGTCGCCGCGGAAGCGACGAGCCCAAGCGGGACCACTGCTCGGGCACCCCGGGGGCCGGGTGACTGCCTTGGATTCGCCGGCCGCCTCTCACCGAGGTGGCCTTCCACGGCCGTCGGCGGCACTAGCTGACAGCCACCTCACGAGTCCTATAGCCGTTCAACCTTGGACCACCTCCTTTCACGTGTGCTGCCACGTTATCCGCGCCACGGCGGGTTCGGCAACGTCAATGCGGCAGTCCCCGTTGTAAGGCGGCGTGCGGCGCTACCATCATGGTTGTGGACACCAGCCTGCGCCGTACATTGCACGATCGCGGCATGCGGATGACGCCGCAGCGCCAGCTGGTGCTCGATGCGGTGCGGGCATTGCAGCACGCCACGCCCGAACGGATCTGCGAGGAAGTCCAACGCGTCGCACCCGCGGTGAACATCACCACCATCTATCGCACCCTGGACCTGCTGGAGGGCCTCGACCTGGTCTGGCATACCCACCTCGGGCATGGAGCGCCGAGCTACTCCACCCACGCACATGAGCATGTGCACCTGGTGTGTCATCAGTGCGGAGAGGTTACCGAGATACCCCCCGATGAGCTCATGGACCTCACCGCGCGACTACGAGATCAGTTCGGGTTCGTGTTGAACCCCAGCCACCTCGCGCTGTCCGGACGCTGCGTGCGCTGCCTGCCACCCGTAGACGACCCCGTAGACGGCGACGGCTCGTGACGTCGCCACTGCTGGAGCTGCCGGGAGCGGTGCCGCCACCGGACGGGTCCCCAGACGCCGGGGTCGCCTGGCACCACGGTGACCCGTTGGGGGAGCAACGCGCCGCCGACCGCGAAGTCGCGGTGGTGGACCGATCACATCGCGAAGTCCTCGCCGTGCCCGGTGAGGACCGGTTGACCTGGCTGAACACCATCACCTCCCAACACCTGCTCACTCTCGGCGCGGGTGAACACACCGAGGCGCTGGTCCTGGACCTCAGGGGGCACGTCGAGCACCACGCTGTGGTGTCCCATGTGCTGGACACGGTGTGGCTGGACACCGACCCAGGCCGGGGGCAGAAGCTGCTGGCCTACCTGAGCTCGATGGTGTTCTGGTCGAAGGTGGCGCCCCGGGATGCGACGCCGGAGCTGGCCGTGCTCTCGCTGCTGGGACCCGGCACCGGCGATGTGCTCACGCGGGCCGGCGAGCTGGGTGGGTTTGTGCGCGCCGAGGCGGGTCGGACCGACCTGCTGGTGCCCCGAAGCGAGCTCACCGACGTCTGGCGCCGGCTCGTCGATGCGGGCGCTGCACCGGCTGGCAGCTGGGCTTACGAGGCGATCCGAGCGGCAGCACTGCGGCCGCGGTTGGGCATCGACACCGACGAGCGCACCATCCCGCACGAGGTCGGCTGGATCGGTCCGGCGGTGCACCTGGACAAGGGGTGCTACCGCGGTCAGGAGACGGTGGCACGGGTATCCAATCTGGGCCGCCCGCCGCGACGGATGGTGCTGCTGCACCTGGAGTCACCGGATACCCGGCCCGTCACCGGGGATCCGGTGACCGCCGGCGAGCGGGTAGTAGGCCGGGTCGGCACCGTCGCCACCCATTACGAACTAGGCGCCATCGCCCTGGCCCTGCTCAAACGCTCAGTAGAGCCAACCACTCCCCTACAAGCCGGCGAGTCAGCCGCTGCGGTAGACCCCAACTCACTCCCCCCCGACACCGGCGAGCCCCCCGGTCGGGCGGCCCTACGCCGCCTCCGATCCTGATCTCGGCGCAGTCAGCGGGCTCAACGGGGTCAACGCACCCCGAGTAGGCCCGCTTAGCCCGCTGACTGCGCGAAGGTGTCAGGATGGTTCCGTGATTGAGGTTCGTCGTGGGGGACGTCGGCGCATTGATCGGGTGCTGGCGCCCGGCTTCAGTACCGGATTGGGTGAGTTGGGGCTCGTCGAGGTACGCGTGCGGCGAGACGACGCAGCCCAGGAAGAGACGGACCTGTCCTACCTGTGGCGGCTGTTGCATGCCCGGATCGACCTCGTGCTCGCCGAACAACGGCGCCGCCGTGACGGTGACACCGCTCCCGTCGTCGCCGATCTGGCTCGCATCCTGGCGGTGAACGCGGTGGGCCCGGCAACGGGCTCGGGTCGCCATCAGACGCTGCAACCGTCCCGGGCTGAGGCGCACCGCCGCCACGTCGAGGCGCTGGTCGCCGACGCGGATCTCTCCGACGTCGGGTCGCTGTCAGCTGAGCAGCTCGAAGGCGCACTGGCGGCCTACCGCACGGAGGAGTCGTCGGTATCTCAGCGTCGCCGCGAGGTGCAGCAGGTCGTGGATACCTTCAACGCTGAGATCGGCTCCCGGTATGCCAGCGGGACTGCCTCGGTCGACGAGCTCCTCGCCGAGCAACGCCGCCTCGCCGAATGACGGCTCTGACATGAAGGGATGGGGACAGTGCGGGCGGTGACCGTGACGACTATGACACTTCCCCGTAGTGGCGCGGCCAGATCGCACGACCTCCGCGCAACCCTGTACGGTGGTACCTAACGGATGTAGTCGAAATTACGAGGCCGCCGATCCCCCGGATGGCTTCGTCCCTGCGTGCGAGGGGGTCGAGCCATGGGGCGCGGCCGTGCGAAGGCCAAGCAGACGAAGGTGGCCCGGGAACTCAAGTACAGCTCCCCCACCACCGATCTCGCGGCTCTCCAACGAGAGCTGTCGGGCGACAACGGTGACAGCCACCACCTCGACGCTGTCGCCGACGAGGCTGTCGTCGACGAATATGGCGAGTACCGCCGCTGAGTCCCGGCGGCGATCGCGCAATGTCACCGAAAGGTGCACCAGCCTCGATCAGAACCGCGGGTGATCCCCGCGGAGCACCGCACGGACGCCGTCTTTCGCGCCCGCGTCCTGTTCGACTGCCTCAAGCGTGACGTCGCGGGACTTGCGAACCTCGCCGAGTACCCACGCGGGCACGTGCCGGGCCGTCAGCACGGCCAGCGCGCGATCGACCTCGGCCGGGTCGACCACCGCGACCATTCCGACGCCCATGTTGAACGTGCGCTCCATCTCCGCACGCTCCACCCGGCCCCGGCGTGCGATCAGCGCGAATTCCGCGGCGGGCGTCCAGCTGCCCCGCTCCAGCACGGCGACCAGCCCGCGCGGCATCACCCGTGACAGGTTCGCTGCTAGGCCGCCGCCGGTAACGTGCGCGAAGGTCCGCACCTCGGTCTCCGCGACCAACGCCAGACAGTCCTTGGCGTAGATCCGGGTGGGTTCGAGCAACTGCTCCCCCAGCGGGCGGCCGAACTCCTCGACATGTCCTTCCAGAGGCATTCGGGCGGCGTCCAGCAGCACGTGCCGGACCAGCGAGTAGCCGTTGGAGTGCAGCCCAGACGAGGCCATTGCCACCACTACGTCGCCGGGTCGCACCCGATCTGGTCCCAGGATGGCATCGGCGTCCACCACCCCCACGCCGGTCGCGGACAGGTCGTAGTCGCCATCGGTCATCATCCCGGGGTGCTCGGCGGTCTCCCCGCCCAGCAGGGCGCAACCAGCTCGTACACAGCCGTCGGCGATGCCCCGGACGAGTTCCGCGATCAGCTCCGGCACGACCTTGCCGACTGCGACGTAGTCCTGCAGGAACAACGGCTCGGCTCCGCATACCACCAGGTCGTCGACCACCATCGCCACCAGGTCGATGCCGATGGTGTGGTGGATGCCCATCGCCTGCGCTATCGCGATCTTGGTGCCGACACCGTCGGTGGAACTGGCCAGGACGGGCTCGCGCCAGCGGTCGAGCTTGAGCTTGAACAGGCCGGCGAAGCCGCCGACAGCGCCCAGCACCTCCGGGCGGCGAGCCCGCTCGGCGTGCGGCTTCAGCGCGGAGACGGCCCGCGCCCCGGCGGCGATGTCCACCCCGGCCGCGGCGTAGGTGGAGTGCGGACTGTCAATCTCGGTCATGGCAGGCGCTCCGGTCATGGTCGGCCGCGTCATGGTCGGCCGCGGTCACGACCCCCCTCGCCACCGCGTCGAGATCCTCCAGCAGGTGCTTACCGATGGATTCGCTGGGTGGCAGCGGGATCGGGTAGCGACCGTCGAAGCAAGCGGTGCACAGCCGGGTGGCCGGCTGCTCGGAAGCGGCGATGAGGTTGTCGAGACTGACGTAACCGAGACTGTCCGCACCGATGGCGCGCCGTACCCCCTCGACGTCGACGCCGTTGGCTATCAGCTCGGCACGGGAGGCGAAGTCGATGCCGTAGAAGCACGGCCAGCGCACCGGTGGGCTGGCGATCCGGACGTGCACCTCGATCGCCCCGGCCTCGCGCAGCATCCGCACCAGGGCGCCCTGGGTGTTACCGCGCACGATGGAGTCGTCCACCACCACCAGCCGCTTGCCGCGGATGACGTCGCGCAACGGGTTGAGTTTCAGGCGGATGCCCAGTTGCCGGATCGTCTGCGACGGCTGGATGAAAGTACGCCCGACGTAGGAGTTCTTCACCAGACCCGAGCCGTACGGGATGCCCGAGCCCTGCGCGTAACCGATCGCCGCCGGCGTACCGGACTCCGGCACCGGGATGACCAGATCAGCATCGGCCGGGTGCTCCAGCGCCAGCCTGCAGCCGATCTCCACCCGGGTGGCGTGCACCCCGCGCCCGGCGATCGTAGTGTCCGGACGGGCCAGGTAGACGTACTCGAACACGCAGCCCTTGGGGTCGGGGTTGGCGAACCGGGAGCTGCGCAGGCCGCTCGCGTCAATGGCGAGCAGCTCCCCCGGCTCCACCTCCCGGACGAAGCTGGCACCGACGATGTCCAGCGCCGCGGTCTCGCTGGCCAGTACCCAACCGCGCTCCAACCTGCCGAGCACCAGCGGTCGAACGCCCTGCGGATCCCGCGCGGCGTAGAGGGTGCTCTCGTCGCAGAAGACCAGTGAGAAGGCGCCGCGCAGCCGGGGCAGCAGCCGCTGGGCGGCGTTCTCGATGCCGGTATCCGCGGCGCCGGTGGCCAGCAGCCCGGTGATCAGGTCCGAGTCGGTGGTCGCCCCATTGCGGGTGGGTGCACCGACCTTGCGGGCCTGCGCCAGCAACTCGGCGGTATTCACCAGATTGCCGTTGTGCCCCAGCGCCAGACCAGAGCCGGTGGCCGTGGTGCGAAACGTCGGCTGGGCGTTCTCCCAGGTCGATGCGCCGGTGGTGGAGTAACGGCAGTGCCCGATCGCGATGTGCCCGGACAGGCTGGATAGCACCTGCTCGTCGAATACCTGACTGACCAGACCGAGGTCTTTGAACACCAGCACCTGCGAGCCGTCGGACACCGCGATACCGGCGGCCTCCTGGCCCCGGTGCTGCTGGGCGTACAAGCCGAAGTACGCCAGCTTGGCGACCTCCTCGCCGGGAGCCCAGACCCCAAAGACACCGCACTCCTCGCGCGGTCCCGCGTAGTCGTCTGGACTGTGATCATTCGCGGGATCATCTGGGCACTTGTGGTCGGGGTCATGCCGGGGCGTTTCGTTGCCCACCTGCGACTCCAGGGTGCTGACGAGGATCAAGCTGCCGGACTGGCTGCACCGTCTAGTCTACGGCTAGTGCAGGGCGGCCCCCCGCGCGCGAATCAGGGCCGCCGCCCCAGCAGGGCCAGCAGCCGGGTCTGGGCGTCGGCGTCGTCACCCACGGCCACCGGCGGGGCGAACAAGCCGCTTTCGGCCAGCTGCTCCAGCTGCGGCTCGATGAACGCCAGCACGTCGCTGACCAGTTCGGGATCGAGCCGCTCGTCAGCCTGGATGCCGCGAGCCAGATCCCAGGCGTGCACAGTCAAATCCATGGTCATCTCTTGGCAGTAGCCCCGGGCCGGACGGCGCCCGTAGGACAGCTCCACCGATCGCCGCAGAGCACCCGGTGCCGCGAACGCCTCGCGCGCCGCGGCAGCGGCGCTCGCCCACGCTTCCACCGGATCGTCGCCGAGCTGATCACCAGCGAAGCGATCCCCGATGTCGTCGACGGTGGCTCCGTCGAGCAGTAGCGGCGCCCACAGCTGTTCGGTCACCAGGTGGTTCACCAGTGCCCGAACGTCCCAGTCGGTGCACGGCGTCGGGTTGGTCCACTGCTCTGACCGCACACTGCGCACCCGCCGATCGAACTCCCCCAGACCACGGACGAATCCCGACACCGTCATGTCCTCCATCGTGCCAGGGGTAGGTGGGGGGAGAGGTCCGCGCGGGGGCCGGAGGCCACCGCGCGGCCTTCGGCCAGCGCTTGCGGCCAGGTCAGGCGGCCGGTGGCTAGCTGCAGCCAGGTCTTCGGGTCGGTTTCTATGAGGTTGGGTGGGGTCCCTCTCGTGTGTCGCGGGCCGGCGACGCACTGTACGGCGGCGAACGGCGGTACCCGCACCTCCACCGTGGCGCCAGGAGCCACCTGCGCCAGCCTACGAAGACTGAGCCGCACCGCCCGCGCCAGCTCGTCCCGCGCCGGCTCCGTCCCACCCCCGTCCAACCACGCCCCAACCGATTCCTCCACCCCAACCTCCTCCCACGCATTCTGGATGCACACTGCGGTAATCCAGGCCCGATTAGGCGCAGTCTGCATCCAGAACGTGCCGAAGGTGGCTTCAGGGGTTGAACAGGGCGGGGAGGGTGGCGGTCCAGGCGGTGCGGAGTTCGTCCAGGGGGAAGGTTGCGAGGTGGGCGATGTCGAGGGAAGGCACAGTGTGGACGGCGCCGAGCCGGGTTACCGGCACCCCGTGGTCGGCGCACAACTGCCCGACACGATCCGTATCGGCGCCGGACACGCCGAGCAGGACGCGCGCGGAGGACTCGGCGAACAGGGCGACGAATGGATCGAGCTGCGCCGGCAGCGTCACTTGAGCGCCGACCCCGCCGAGCAGGCAGGCCTCCACCAAAGCCTGCGCCAGGCCCCCGTCGGACAGATCGTGCGCCGCGCTCACCAGGCCGTCGCGGGACGCGGCGGCGAGCACCGCACCGATCGCCTGCTCGCGGAGCAGATCCACCGCGGGCGGCCGACCACCGAGGTGCCCGTGCACCTCATGCGCCCACTGGCTGCCGCCGAACTCGTCACGGGTCTCACCGAGCAGCCAGACCTCGTCGTCTGCACCGCCCAATCCGGTGGGGATCCGCCGGCGCACGTCGTCGATCACGCCGAGCACCCCGATCACCGGGGTGGGCAGAATGGCGGTGTCGCCGGTCTGGTTGTAGAAACTCACGTTGCCCCCGGTGACCGGGATGCCCAGTTCAGCGCAACCGTCGGCCAGCCCGCGGACGGCCTGCTCGAACTGCCACATCACGCCGGGATCGGTGGGGGCGCCGAAGTTGAGGCAGTTCGTCACCGCCAGTGGGATGGCACCGGTCACCGCGACGTTGCGGTAAGCCTCGGCCAGCGCTAGCTGAGTACCGGCGTAGGGGTCCAGAGCGCAGTACCGGGAGTTGCAGTCGGTGGCCACCGCCACGCCGCGCTGGGTGACCTCGTCGATGCGCACCATGCCCGCGTCGCTGGGTTGGGCGAGCACAGTGGCGCCGCGGACGTAGCGGTCGTACTGGTCGGTCACCCACGCCCGTGAGCACAGCCCGGGGCTGGCCACCATCCGCAGCACGGTGGCGCGCAGGGCGTCCGGTGTGGACGGCCGCGCCAACGCGCCCGGAGCGGATTTTTCGACAACGTCCTGTGTGGACGGACGTTGCACCGGCCGGTGATAGATCGGACCCTCGTGCGCGACGGTGCGAGGCGGCACGTCCAGCACGATCTGCCCGCCGCAGGTGATCACCAGCCGATCGCCGTCGGTGACCTCACCGATCGCCGTGGCGATGACCTCCCACTTCGCGCAGACCGCCATGAAGGCGTCCACGTCCGACGGACGCACCACCGCGCACATCCGCTCCTGGGACTCGCTGCACAGGATCTCGGCCGGCGTCATACCCTGCGCACGAAGCGGCACCGCGTCGAGATCCACCCGCATGCCGCCGTCACCGGCGCTGGCCAGCTCGCTGGTCGCACAGGCCAACCCCGCGCCACCGAGATCCTGGATACCGGCCACCAGGCCGGCGTCGAAGAGTTCCAGGCAACATTCGATCAGCACCTTCTCGGTGAACGGGTCACCCACCTGGACGCTGGGCAGCTTGGCTCGACCACGGCCGCGATCCCCGTCACCCCCGCTGAAGCTTTCACTGGCCAGCACGCTGACCCCGCCGATACCGTCGAGCCCGGTCCGCGCGCCAAAAAGAATGATCTTGTTGCCAGTGCCGCTGGCGTGCGCCAGGTGCAGATCAGCGACCCGCATCACGCCGATACACAATGCGTTGACCAGTGGGTTCCCCGCATAAGAAGGGTCGAAGACGAGCTCGCCGCCGATGTTGGGTAAGCCGAGGCAGTTGCCGTAGCCCCCGATTCCGGCCACCACGGCCGGCAGCACCCGTGCGGTGTCCGCGGCATCGGCGGGGCCGAACCGCAGCGAGTCGGCCACCGCGACCGGTCGGGCACCCATCGCCATGATGTCGCGGACGATCCCGCCGACCCCGGTCGCAGCGCCCTGGTAGGGCTCCACATAGGACGGATGATTGTGTGACTCGATCTTGAACGTCACCGCCCAGCCGTCGCCGACCTCGACGACACCGGCGTTGTCCCCGATACCGGCGAGCATCCGCACCCGCATCGCTTCAGTGGTCGTCTCCCCGAAGTACGCCAGGTGCGCCTTGGATGACTTGTAGGAGCAGTGCTCGCTCCACATCACCGAATACATCGCCAGCTCGGCGGCAGTCGGCCGGCGCCCCAGGATCTCCCTGATCCGCGCGTACTCGTCATCGGCGAGGCCCAGCTCCCGGTATGGCTGCGCCTGCTCAGGCGTGGCAGCCGCATGCTGCACAGAATCAACCGGCACCCCCGCAGCGTACGGGCCCGCCGCGATCGCCATCGGGACCCGAATCGCGATCCGGGGCGCGGGGATAGACTCCCGCGAGAGGAGGCGACTGTGACCGATTCGTTGCTCGTGATGCCGTCCGGGGGCTGGACGGTTAAGGACCTCGACGCGCTCCCCGAAAGCCACCACCGGCACGAGTTGACGGACGGAGCGCTGACCGTGTCACCCTCACCGTCGAGCCTGCACCAGGCTGTGGCTGCCCGGTTACTGGTCCGGCTGGAGGCGATTGCGCCCGAACCGCTCGTCGTGACCCAGGCGGTGGAGATCCGGTTCGGGCGGCAGCTGACCCGCATTCCCGACGTGCTGGTCGTGCGAAGCGACAACCCGGGGCGGCACTGGTTCGCACCATCAGAAGTGCTGGTGGTCATCGAGATCGAGTCGCCGGGCAGCCACCTGGAGGACCGCGCCACCAAGCCCGCGCTCTACGCCCGTTACGCCATCCCGCACTACTGGCGCATCGAGTTGGAACCCCCCCTTGTCAGCACCTACTGCATCGGCCACGGTGACTCCTACCAGATGACCGGGCCGGACCGGTGCCTGTCCGTCACCGAGCCCTTCGACTTCAACATCGCGGTGGCTGACGTGCTGCCGCCGTGGGCGGGGCGCGGCGGTGGTCCTACCGTGCCCGAGCAAGGGTCCTAGCCGAGCACCGCATCGACGGCAGAACGGAAAAAATCCAACCCGTCGGTCGACGGACCGGTGAGCGAGTCGATCGCGTGCTCTGGGTGCGGCATCAAGCCGACCACCCGGCCATCGACCGAGGCGATCCCCGCGATGTCCTGCACTGCGCCGTTGGGGCTCGTCCCCAGGTAGCGCAGAACCACCCGTCCGTCGCCCTCCAGAGCGGCCAACGTGGACACATCGGCCACATATCGGCCCTCGATGGACTTCAGCGGCACCACGATTTCCGCACCAGCGCCATATCGACCCGTCCAGGCGGTGGCGGCAGTCTCCACCCTCAGCCGCTGGTCACGGCAGAGGAAGTGCAGCCCGGCATTGCGCACCAGAGCACCTGGCAACAATCCCGCCTCGCAAAGGATCTGGAACCCGTTGCAGATGCCCAGCACCGGCGTGCCGCGACGGGCGGCGTCGACTACCGCTCGCAGCACCGGTTGATGGGCGGCTATCGCACCGGCGCGAAGGTAGTCACCGTAGGAGAACCCGCCGGGCACCACGACGGCGTCCACGCCGTGGAGGTCGTCGTCCGCGTGCCACAGCGATACCGGCTGCGCCCCAGCATGGCGGACCGCGCGGACGGCGTCGACGTCATCGAGCGTGCCGGGAAAGGTGATGACGCCGATCCGGCAGGCAGTGCTCGCCCGGCCGGAGCTCACAGCCGACGCACCGTCCAGTTCTCGATCACTGGGTTGGCGAGCAGCTCGCCGGCGATCCGATGCAGTGTCTCAGCGTCGACGTCGTCATCGACGTCCAACTCGAAATGCTTGCCCTGCCGCACGCCGCGCACCCCGTGCAAGCCCATCCGGGGTAAGGCGCGCACGATCGCCTGACCCTGCGGATCGAGGATTTCAGGCTTGGGTACGACGTCGACGACCACTCGCGGCACGGTCTAGAGGCTACCCGGGTGTTCGACCGCTTCGTGGCACTCTTGCCGGCCCGGCGGTGGCCTCATCTCCTGACCGGACCTGACCGGGTTTGGGACCACCGTCCGGTGTGCCGCATGTTGCCAGCTACGCTTTCGTCTGGAGGAGCCCCCTGCCTCGAGTGGCACTGGCGTTTCGCAAGCCGTTGTGGCCGTCGACGGAGCCGCCGATCCAGCCGCTGTGGCTGTAGTAATAGTAGCTGAAGCGGCCGTAATCCCCCGCGTAACAATCCCCAGCACTGCAGCCAAAGTTCGAGTAACTGTCGCCGTAGTCATAGTCAGAGCCGCTGGTGCCGGCTAGCGCGAAGACGTCTGAAACCCTCATATCGCTCCTTTCTCGCCGATGGCGGAGCCATGCAAAGCCGAAAAAACCCGGACCGGCCTGGGTATCGCCTGCAGCCCCCGATGAGCGCGCGGTCCAGCGCCGCGCTCGGCGGCAATCCTAAGGTGGTCTGAGCTGGTCTCCCCTCACTCTCCGTGGTCACGCGACTCGCAAGTAAGCCATCCGAGTGGGGATTGCAACGATAACTTCACGCAGGCGAACGAGCAGAGTCAGTGATCCACCTAGGTTGGAAGCGCCTCACTCGATGGACACAGCAAAGGGGGCGCCGGCCTGGTGTGGCCGGCGCCCCTGATCGGACGGCTTTGCGAAACTGCGGAGACTACTTCGGTGCAACTACGCCGCTGAGCAGGTCACCGGTGTCACCCAGTACCGGCAACTGTTGCAGGAGGCTGGTCAGCATCGACGACATCGGCCCGGTTGGCAGCGCCGGCAACTCCGGCAACCCGAGCGCTGAGATCTGCGGCAGCAGGTCCAGCGTCGGGAGTACTGCCTGCGCCGAGGTGGGATCCTGCCGCGCAGACGCCGCAGCCATTTCCCGTAGCACGCCGGAGTTGGCCGACCTCAGGAGCAGCGGAGACGTCTCGATCCCAAACGCGTTGCCGTTGATCGTGCGAGGAATACCCGCAGTACCAAGGACAGCACTGATGGACCCCGTATCACCCTTGATGGCCTGGGCGGACCTGATGACATCAGTGACATTGTCGTTGATGAGCTCGGCCTGGCTTCTGGCGAGCAGTGCCTGGTTGAGGGTGCCGGTGAGCTCGTCGTTGATGGAGTGGACGGAACCGTTGATCGTCCTGGTTTGGCCCACGACGTTGGCCAAACCCGAATTGATCGTGCGCACACTATTGTTGATGTTCGACACGGACGCATTGATCTGCTTGGCCGACTTGTTGATCGGGCCGACAGCGTCGTTTACCTGCTTCAGGCTGGAATCGATGGTGCTGGCGGAATCGGCGATGCGCCCGATCGTCGGGCTGAGGTTGGCAGCCGCATCCCGGATCTGGTTGGCGGTACCGGACACCTGGTTGAGGACCGGCAAGGTGTTGAGATTGCTGTTGATCGGCGTCAGGGAAGCGTTGATCTGGCCGACCCGGCTCTCAATCCGATTAGCCGCCGCCAAGGTGCCGGTCAGGAAGATCACCGCAGTGAGCGCCCAGAGGATGACGATGACCAGCATTATCGCTGGGAGAGCTGGCGCCGTTAAGCGTTGTCTTGCCATAAGGCACCTCCTACGGTCGGGCCGGGTCACACCGCAGCGGCGGCAGCAAGGACAACGTCGGCGAGGTGCAGATGTTAGTCAGGTGGCGGTTTACCTCCGCGAGTTGAAGATTGATGGTACTGGTGTCGTTCTGAACCGGTTGCAGGATATTATTGGCCTGCTGGACCAGCACCGGAATCAAGGCGGTTCCCCGGGAGGGGATCTGCTCGGCCGCCTCGAGAGTGCCGTCGATCGACTGGGCGAGCCCGAGGATGTTCAGCAGCACGTTGGAGGTGTCCACCAGGGAGGTCGAGATGGTCGCCGCCGATTGGGAGGCGCCGATCAGCGTCCCGGAGGTGTTCACCAGTGATCCTGACGTGTTGACCAGCGACGCGGAGGTGTCCTTCAACGATGCGTCGATGTTCTGCGCCGAGCCCCTGATCGAAATCAGTGACGAGGTCGCGTCCGCCACCTGACTGCGAATCGGCTTCAACGAGGTGTCGATATCGGTCAGCGCGGCGTTGATCGTCTGGATGTAGTTGGGCAGGGGCTGGACGTTACCCGTCGCACCCGTCACCGAACTCGACGCCGTGAACAGCCCGTTGTCGATCGACTCCAGCGCTCGGACGATGCCGATCAGGAAGCCGATGACGACGATGAGGACGATGAGTCCCAGCGTGGTGAAGATCCACAGAAACCGAGCGAACGAACTAGCGGCGGCCGGAGAAGCGGTTGACGAGGTTCTCGAGAATTCTGTTGTTGTCATCTTCCATCCTCCTTCAGCAGCCCGGCTGCGGCGGGTTGATCAAGTTAAGACGCACCTTGGCATCGATGCACCGAGACGTCAGCTCAGCCCTGATCGCCTGGTTGAGGATGTTGCCAGAGTCGATCTTAATGTTGCGGGCGATCATGATGGTCCTGGAGACGGCGGTATTGATGTTCGCCGCATCGACGTCGATGCGGCCGGCGACATCGAGGATGAGCCCGGCCTGGGTGTCGATCCCCTTCGCGGTGCTGTTGATCGCGAAGGCGGTGCCGTTGATGGTTCCCACGTTGCCATTGATGTCGCGCGCCGTGCCGTTGATCGTGGTCGCCGTGCCGTTGATCGTCCCGGCCGAGCCGTTGATGGTCCCCGCGGTGGTATTGATCGACTTCGCCAAACCGTCAATGTCCCGGGCGGTTGCATCTGTCGTGGTGAGCAGGCCCTGCAACGGCTTCGCGCTCTGCAAGATCGAGGCGGCAACCTCGTTGGTCCGGTTCAGCTGGACGACCGAGTTGGTCGCTACATCGATGCTGCCGGCATTTCCGGCGATCGTCTGGGCCTTCTTGTCGATGCTCTGCGCCGCCGCCAGGGTTCGGGCGAGCAGCGCGGCCGCTATGCCGATGACCAAGACACCGACGACAAGGATCACCACACTGACTACGTTGAACAGTCCAGCTCCTCCAGATCCCCTGGATCGAGCATCCGTTCTAGCCAACTCCACCACCGCTTCCTTAGTGCAGGATTTTTCATGCTAGGGAAGCGTGC
>JBBPZY010000287.1:0-4673 GCA_038276315.1 Mycobacteriales bacterium | reverse complement strand
GTTGAGCTTCGCAACCTCGACAATGATTTCGGGAAGCAGTATCCCGGGGTCATCGACGTATGGCGGCGAGCCTGGAACGAGTTCATTCCCTTCCTCGACTACCCGGTGGAGCTACGACGCATCGTCTACACCACGAATGCCATCGAGTCCATCAATTACCAGCTCCGCAAGGTCACTAAGACTCGTGGACATTTCCCATCCGACGAGGCGGCCATGAAGCTACTCTATCTCGGACTGCGAAACATTTCAAGTAAGAGAGGAGGCGAATCCGGAACCGGCACGTGTGGCTGGAAAGTCGCACTGAATACCCTGGTCGTTCTCTTCCCGGGACGACTCCCTCTGTGATAAGTTAAGCGAATCAGTCATCCGTGGCTTACACGGAAATCGTGACAAGCTCGCGCGGCGGGTCAGCATCAGGGCGGCCCGGATTTCATCGGCGGAGAACTCATCCGGCGCCATCCGCCTCAGCTCATCACCGGCCGGGCCCACGCCGCACATTCCGACTTCTACCATCGCGGCCAGCACTCGAGCACGTTCGTGGTTGGCTTGCCGGTACTGGGCTTTAAGGACCTCCACGCAATCGAAACCCGACAACCGGGAAAGCTCAATGCCCGCCAGAACGCGCGCCAACTCCGGGCCCGGCGCAATACTCGCCAGGTCCTGCGGAATCAACTGCTGAACGCTCACAAACAACACGCTACAACACCACCCTGACAAAACCGGGGCATCAAACCCGAGCGCAGAGAAAGAATCCGGCAGGAAATGTCGCTGACCTACGGCCAAGCCGCCGATGCATGGGGCAGATTTCTCAATCCGGACGCCCCGAATGGTCGACCAATTCCGCCGCAGCGAGCTTGACTTCATCGGCTGAGCAGGAGTCGTGGGAGACCTGAACGAGCGCGGAAGACCGCCGCGCCAGGTCGCGGGGCGAGTCGACGAGACCAGACAAGTCACGAGCGCTCGCGGGCAGACCGACCTTCTCAGCTCCTTGCGTGACGCGCCCATCCACATATGGCGCCACGTCCGGCCACACTGCCTGCACCTCCCGAAGGAAGATGTCCGCGCCCACCGGACCCATCCCTTTGAACTCGGTGAGCAGCTCACAGATTTGCTTCGAATCCCTGCCGGCGTCGTCGCGAAGCTTGCGCGAGTCTCCACCCCACCGGTCCAACAGCTGTTCGGCGGCTTCGCCCAGCATGGTCGATGTCCGCTCGTCGTACCGGCGGTAGCCGCCTCGCCCGAGCGCGTCCACCCGGTCCTGCCAGCTGGCCTGCCGCATCCGTTGCGGAGTCCGGTACCCCGCGGCGAACAGCGCCGTCGCTGCCGCCACCGCGATATCCGCAGAGATCCGAGCGCTCGACAGCGTGGCCAGTACCAGCAATTGGTAGAGCGGCGAAGGCTTATCAGCGAGCCGGATTCCGGCCTGCTCCGCGGACGTGTGGCCGAAGCGGTCGAGCAGCACCTCCACGAGGGACTCGTGCGAGGAAGCCATCATGTGCGAGCTTACCCAGCAGCGAACTGCCTTAAGCCTGCCAACCTCGCCTACGAAGAGGCCCTGCTCGCATGTTCTGCGAGCAGGGCCTCTTTCGGTATCGAGGTGGAGGTGCCGGGAATCGAACCCGGGTCCTCCGTCGTCTCATCAGGGCTTCTCCGTGCGCAGTCCGCTAAGCCTCTACTCGGATCCACCGGTCACGCAGACAAGCCGGTGTGACGATCCCAGTCGCTGTAGGTGTCCCATCCAGACCCCGCGACCGGGTCTGGCGGTGAGTCCCCTTACTGGTGCCGGGGTCCGGGGCGGGGACATCCCCGGTCCGACACAGTCGCTACTCGCTCAGGCGGCGAGGGCGAACTGGCGCTGACTAGAGTCGGCGCTTATTGGTGTGCGATGACGCTTACGGTGGTCTCTCGCCTGCACCGGCACGCTTCCCACTGACTTAACGTCCAGAGTCGAAACCGTTCACCCCCTTGTCGGGCCTAACCACCCTAGGGTAACGCCTGGACGCCCGGTCTTCATCCCCGATACCCGGCAGCGCCGAGCCCCAGTAATCGGGCGGGCGTGTCGTGCACCACCGCACGCAGGAAAGCGCCACCCAGCCGGTCGTCAGCGGCCGCCCAGCCCGCCACGGCGCGCAACTGGGTGGCGTAGTCGTAGGGGATGTTCGGGAAGTCAGTGCCGAGCGCGATCCGGTCCGCCACGTCGACCAGTTGCGCAGTCCAGTCCGACGGTAGCGGGGCGACCGCCTCGGCGAACGGCACTCCGACCATTGTGGTATCCAGGTGCACCCTGGGGTAACGTCGCACGAGGTTCAGCGCATCGCCGTAGTCGGGCAGCCCGGCGTGCGCCAGCACCGCGACCAGCCGAGGATGAGCAGCGAGCACCTCACCGAAGACGTCCAGCCCGGTGTAGGCCCCGGCGGCACCCGGCCCGTGCCCACAGTGCACGACGACTGGGACTCCCGCCTCAGCCAACAGTCCCCACGCCGCGTCGAGTAGCGGATCGCGCGGATCGAAACCACCTACCTGCACGTGCATCTTGACGCAGCGCGCGCCACCGGCCAGCGCCCGCTGCAGGTACTCGACAACGCCCGGCTCGGGATAGAAGGTGGCCGTGGGCACCGCCTCACCAACCGCGGCGGCGAATTCGGCGACCCAGCTGTTGAGCCAGGCCGCCATGCCTGGTTTGTGCGGGTAGACCAGTGGCGCGAACGTTCGCACGTCCATCGCGCGCAGCACCGCGACGCGATCGTCCTGGGGCAGCCGGTAGTGCACCGGCCACGGAATGCCGTAGTGCTCTGCCGCCTGGTCGAAGAAGGCCCACACTTTGGTCATCACCTGATCGGGCAGGAAGTGCACGTGCAGGTCGATCAGCCCGCCACAGCCCAGCGCGGCCACCCAAGCCGCGACATCGGCGTCGTCGACGGGCGGCGCGGTCACCGGGTCGCGGCTCACCTACCCCATGCCCTTAGCGCGTCGCCCCAAAGCTCGCGCCACCTCTCGGTTCGCGTCACGCTTGGCCAGGTCAGCGCGCTTGTCGTAGGACCGTTTGCCGCGGCCCAGCGCGATCTCCACCTTCACCTTGCCCTCGGAGAAGTACATCGACAACGGCACCAGCGCCAGCCCGCTCTCCCTGGTCTTGCCGATCAGGCGAAGGATCTCCTTGCGGTGCAGCAGCAACTTGCGGGTCCGTCGGGGCTCGTGGTTAGTCCAGCTGCCCTGGGTGTACTCCGGGATGTGCAGACCGCGCAGCCACACCTCACCGTCCTCGACGCTGGCGAAGGCATCGGTCAGCGAAGCGCGGCCGGCACGCAGCGACTTCACTTCCGTTCCGGTGAGCACGATGCCCGCCTCATAGGTGTCCATGATTTCGTAATCGTGCCGGGCCCGCCGGTTCGACGCGATCACCTTGCGGCCGTGCTCTTTCATGGTGCCCGCATCATGTCCGCACGTAGAGCCTCAGCGTCAGGTAACCGGTCAGTGCGGCGACCACAGAACCCACCAGCAGCAGGATCGGCGCCACCGAGAAGATGTCCGCGTAGCCAATCCGCGGCACGATCGCCGCCTCGAAAACACCAGCCAGCACCCGATCGACGAAAGCGACCTTGCCGATCACCAGGCCCACAATCGCCAGCACGCCCCCGACCACGCCGGCGACCACCGCCTCAAGGAGGAACGGCAGCTGGGTGTACCAGCGGGAGGCGCCGGTCAGGCGCATGACGCCAACCTCGGCGCGCCGGGTGAACGCCGAGATCTGGATCGTGTTGGAAATAAGCAGCAGTGCCGCGAGAGCCTGGATCAGCGCGATCACAAAAGTGGCGTTGCGCAACCCGTCCAGGGCCCGGAACAGCTGTCGGAGGTACTCGCCCTGGTCGGTGACCCGGTCGACGCCGGGGCGGCCGGTAAACGCCTTGGCGATGGAAGGAAACCGTGCGGGATCGGACAGCTGAACCCGCAGCGACGCAGGCAGCGCCTCGGGTCTGGCCAGGGCCAGCAGCTCCGGCTGGCCCTGGAAGATCCGCTGGAACCGCGCGAACGCGGCCTGCCTGCTCTCGAATATCACGGTCTCCACGCCGGGAGCGGACTCCAATTGCCCGCGCAGGGCAGAGCAGGTACTCGACGTGCAACCAGGGTCATTCGCGCTGATGTCGGCGCTGAGATACACCACGGTTTCGACGCGCTGGTAGTAGTCCTGCTGCATCCGGTCGATGGTGCGGACCACGAGCAGACCCCCGCCGAGCAGGCCGAGTGAGATCGCCGTGGTCAGGATCATCGCCACGGTCATCGTGATGTTGCGGCGCAGGCCGGTGACGACCTCGCTGAACACGAAGCTGGCGCGCATGGGATGTGGACATTCCTCGGGTCGGGGACGGTGGGCTCAGAGCAGGGTCTCAGCGGCTGACTCCGTAGACGCCGCGGCTCTCGTCCCGGACCACTTGTCCGAGTTGGAGCTCGACGACGCGGCGACGCATGGAGTCGACGATCGTATGATCGTGGGTGGCCATCAGTACGGTGGTGCCGGTTCGATTGATCCTTTCCAGCAGCAGCATGATCTCGTGGCTGATGTCGCGGTCCAGGTTCCCGGTGGGCTCGTCGGCCAGCAGCACCAGCGGCCGGTTGACGAAGGCTCGGGCGATCGCCACCCGCTGCTGCTCCCCGCCGGAGAGCTCGTGCGGCAT
>JBBPZY010000286.1:0-3279 GCA_038276315.1 Mycobacteriales bacterium | reverse complement strand
GACTCACCGACTTCGCGATCGTGCACTCCTACCTCGACACCGCCACCAAGTGGCGCATCGACAAACTCCACGCCCTCCGCCAGCTCTTCACCACCGGCCCCTGGCTGCCACCAGCCCTTACCCCAACTGAATAGCTACGTAGGAAGCGGCGGCCGGGTAGTCATGCGGATCCGGCTCCGCCTTCCAAGTTACTTTACCCACGCCATTGTCCCCCCTTATCGTCACGTCGGGGTGAGGTTATAGGCGACCCGCGTTGTGCCACAGCAACGCTCACGGCCAACACCGGTGCCCGAACCCTTCGCCGGGCTCCTCCTGGAGTACCTCGAACACCGGCTCAACCTCACCACCGCGACCAACCAGAAACGCCCGATGGCTGTTCCCCGGCCGCCGCGGCGGCCAACCCATGACCCCAGAGCATCCAGACTCGCTTCCGCCACGCTGGCCTCCCCGCGCTCAACGGCCGCACGCCGGCAGCTGGTCCTGCAAACCACAGCACTGGTCCTCGCCCGGATGTTCAGCTACACCCATGACCACACTGCCCGCTCGTCACCGAGGTAGGGGGAACCTGGACCCGCTACGCAGCAGGCGACCACACACGGTGACACCGACGGCGAAACCGACGGCGAAACCGACGTTGGATAGCAGGACGCTGCCCGCAGCGGCACCATGATGCGCTTGGGAGACTGCGCGGATGGATGTCAGCGGCTTCTACGATGTCGTGCACCGTCGACGCGACGTCCGGGGCGAGTTCACCGGCGGTGTGGTGCCCACCGATGTGCTGCACCGGATCCTTGGTGCCGCGCACACCGCGCCCAGCGTCGGGTTGTCCCAGCCCTGGGACTTCGTCCTTGTTCGCGACGTGGACACCCGCACCGCGTTTCGCGACCACGTCCAAGCTGAACGCGAGATCTTCGCAAGCCAGCTCGACGAGGAGCAAGCCAGGACCTTCGCCCGGATCAAGATCGAGGGGGTGCTGGAGTCCAGCCTGGGCATCGTGGTCACCTACGACCCGCAGCGCGGCGGCCCCGCGGTGCTCGGGCGCCACGCCATCGACGATGCCGGCCTGTACTCGGTGTGCCTGGCGATCGGAAACCTGTGGTTGGCCGCGACCGCTGAGGGGCTCGGTGTCGGCTGGGTCAGCTTCTACCGGGAGCAGTTCCTCCGGGAACTGCTCGCCATCCCCGTCCAGATCCGACCGGTGGCCTGGCTGTGCCTGGGCCCGGTCACCATGCTGGCGGACACCCCTGACCTTGAGCGGCACGGCTGGCGACACCGCACCCCTTTGGCCCAGGTCGTGCACGAGGAACAGTTCGGGCGACCAGCACGGCCCTGACCGTTGTCACTGACCAGCCCGGGGACAGCCTCGGCGGGGCAGCCGCACAAATACGTGACAGTCGATGGCGCGAGCTGACCAGTCGTCCCCGAGCTGCACCCACCACTGGCCGCCGCCGGGCAGCCAACCATCACGCGCCTCCGCTGGGCCCTTGCGATACCGGTCAGGCCATGTCGATCCCAGGTGCGACCGCTGGCCGCTGCTTTACTGAGTTGATGCCGCGCGATGATCCCGCCACCAACCTGGCCACCTGCCCGGGGTGTGCGGCGTCGTGGCGTGGGACGGTGCGGGCGCATTGCCGGGTCTGTCACGTGACTCTTGCTGACGATGTCGTCTTCGACGCGCACCGGCGTACCGGGCGCTGCGTGCATCCCCGGTCCCTGGGGTTGGTCGTGGAGGGCGGTGTGTGGGGTGGGCCATCGGTCGGGGAGCGGTCCGCGGCATCCTCGACTAGAGTCCCGATGAAGATCATATGACATAAGGTAGCTTATCGGATCGTTCGAACCGGCTCGTATTTAGGCTCGCTACCAGCGCAAACGCTCTCGTTGATCATCTCACGGTCATCGAGCCACGCCATACCGAAAGCGGTACTGGACGGTTCACTGCGTCGGTTTGCTATCGGAGGGCTCACAGCCCGAGAACCGCGCCGCGATGTTGATCGCGCGTACACCGCGTCGAGGCGGTTGTCCGATGGCGTGCCGTGGCTACCGAGCGCGTTTTGAGCGCGCACCGCAAGGCAGGGGGTGCATCCCCGTCCCTCCCGGGCCACCACGGGCACTCGAAGACGCGCGGTCGGACCAATGATGCGCTGCTGGGTCATTCAGGCGGTGGCGCTGCGAGTGTCTCCGATCTGGGGTGCGGCGTTGCCGACGCACGGGCGTCGTGACTGCGCCCACCTGAGGGTCGGCAAACTCACAGCCCCTTCTCATCTGGGGGGCGGATACTCGGGGAGGTCGGAAGGAGCGTGCGGTGGTCGCAGGCTTGGTTGGATTCGTTCTCCTGCTGTTCGAACTCGTGCTAATTGCCCGCATGGTCGTCGACTGGGTCGGCGTGCTGTCGCCGGTGGGCGGCGGCAGCGGCCTCTACCAGGCACGCCGGATCACCCACGACATCACCGAGCCCGTGATCGGCCCGGTCCGGCGGGTGCTGAAGCCCGTGCGGTTCGGGTCCGTCTCCATTGACCTGGCATTCACCGCAGTGTTCGTGGTGGTGATCGTCCTGCGGACCGTCGTGGTGGCGTTCATTCCGTTCTGAGGGCGCAGCCTCAGAGGCTGAACGTGGTGGCGTGTCCACCCTCGTGGAGGACACGGTCGAGGGCCGACCAGGAGATCCAGGCCCAGCCCTTGATGCCCCAGGAGTCGCCCCAGCTGTTGGCGAAGCGGGCGAGCCGGCGCAGGCTGAGCAGGGCAACTCGACCGCCGCAGCCGGTGCGCAGCGGGCCGACGCCGAGGACCAGGGCGAGAGCGGCGAGGGCGAAGACCCCGGATCCGGTGTCCTGTCAGCTGATGGGGAAGGCGGGGATGGGTGCGTCGACGAAGAACTGGTTGGCCGCGGTCGCCCGCAGGATCGTGTTCCATGCCACCGGCCCCGCGAAGGTTCCGATAGCGACGGTGAGCAGCACCCCGGGTGCGCGCTCTCGGGCGAGGAGCCCGACGAGCAGGAGGGCGAGTACCGCGGACAACGCGGCCCCGTAGGCGATGACACCCCAGCTCAGCATTGGCTATCGGCCCTTCGGAGAGTGCTTGGTCGGTGCGCGGTCTGGGGGCGAGGGCGGGGAGGTGGGTGTCGGTGCGGGCAGGGTGAGGGTGAGTAGAGCGCCGCCGTCGGGGTGGTTGGCGGCGGTGAGGGTTCCGTGGTTGCGGCGGGCGAGCGCGGCGGTGATGGCCAGGCCGAGGCCGGCGCCGCCGCCGGTGCGGGCGGGGTCGGCGCGAGTGAAGCGTTCCAGG
>JBBPZY010000285.1:0-20755 GCA_038276315.1 Mycobacteriales bacterium | reverse complement strand
GGGCGTCGGTGCTGGTGACCGCCAACCCCGGATGTCTGATGCAGATCGCGGCCAGCGCCCGGCGGCTGGGCAAGCATCTGGCCCTCGCGCACACTGTCACCGTGCTGGACGCCTCCATCCGCGGTGTGCCGCTGTGATCCGACCCTCCCCGCCGGACCTCCCGAGCGCCGCAGGCGTCCGACGCCGGTTGTCGTCCCAGGCCAGGCGCGGTGAGCTGCTCGACGCGGCGCTGCGGGAGTTCGGTAGCCGGGGCTACTACCTGACCCAGATGGAACACGTCGCTGCCACCGCTGGGGTGAGCAAGGCGCTGGTGTACCAGCACTTCCCCAGCAAAGAGGAGCTCTTCGCGGCGGTCACCGAGCAGGTCGTGAACGGCTTCATGAGCCGGCTGCCCGAAGTGCTGGGCAATGCCGGTGACGCGCTCGGCGCCTGGCGCGGCGCCGTCCGGTTGCTGTGCGATGTGGTGACCGAGCGCCCGGAAGCCTGGGCGCTGGTCGCACGACATCTGGACAATCCGGAGCTCGGTGCGTCGCTGCGCGGACTCCGGGACCAGGTCACCGAGGTGTTCGCGGCGGTGCTCGCCAGCTACTACGCCCCTGAGCGGGGGAGTACGGCGCCGCCGGAGGAGGTGCTGGAGCAGGCGCGGCTCACCGTCCCGCTGGTCGTTGGTGCGCTGCAGGGACTGATGTCCTGGTGGCTGGACCACCCGGAGGTGCCGCGGGCGAAAGTCGAGGCGCGGGCGGTGGACTTCGGATGGCTGGGCCTGGACCGCATTCGCCGAGGGGAATGGCTCCCCTTGCCGGTGACTGACTAGTCAGTTACCTTGGAGGTCACCCCGCTCGTCAAGGAGGCCGCAGATGTCCACGGCTAGCGCAGTTGACGCGACCACCAGCCGCGTCCCCGACCGTGAAGAGACCGCGCAACGGCTGTTGCGGACCTCAGCCAAGCATTCCTACGACCCGGCCGTCGAAGTCGACTGGGACGCACCGCTCGCGCCGGACCGCTACTTCCTCGACCCGCGCCGCAGCTCGCTCTACGGCACGCCGCTATGGGATCGGATGAGCGAGGAGCAGCGGATCGAGCTGACCAAGCACGAGTTGGCGAGCCTCTACAGCGTCGGCATCTGGTTCGAGACGATCCTCATGCAGATGCTCGTTCGGCACATCTACGACCGTCCCAAGGGCAGTGCGCACGCCCGGTACGGGTGGACTGAGATCGCCGACGAGTGCCGGCACTCAGTGATGTTCTCCCGGGCTGCGGAGAAGTTCGGTGGCCCGGAGTACGGCCCCGGTTGGATCGTCCACCAGCTCGGACGGTTGTTCAAGACGACCTCCAACGGCACCCTGACCTTCGCGGGGACAATCTACGTCGAGGAGATCCTCGATGCCTTGCAGCGGGAGCAGATGGCGGACCAGTCGCTGCAGCCGATCGTCCAGAAGGTCTCCTGGATCCACGTCGTCGAGGAGGCCCGCCACATCCGCTACGCCCGCGAGGAGACCTTCCGGCAGTGGCCCCGGCTGGGTCGGCTGGGTCGGGCATACAGCCGCTTGGTCCTTGCCGTGGTGGTCTACTGCGCCACCACCAGCCTGATCGACCCCAAGGTGTACGCGGCGGTCGGGCTGAACGTCAAGGAGGCCGTCGCAGCGGCTGCCGCGAACCCGCGCTGGCGCGAGACCAAGCAGTTCGCCGCCCATAAGGTCATCGAGTTCTTCAACGAGGTGGGGCTCATCGCGGGCCCGGGAAAGCTGCTCTGGCGCAGGGCTGGAGTGCTGTAGAGCTACCGGCTGGGGTGGGTCCGTCCGCCACGGACGAGCAAGGCTGGCTCTGGTTCCGAGGGGCCGGTCAGAGGTTGCCGATCAGCTCTCGGATGACGCTGGTGACATGGGCGTAGCGGTCGGGGTGGAGTTCGGCGACGACCTCGGTAAGTTGGCGGCGGGTGACCCAAGTGAGCCGGTCGAGGTGGGCTGTGCCGGCGTCGATAATGGGTTCGCGGTAGGCGCCGTGATAGACCGCGTGGGAGTCGACTTCGACGGCGATGACGCGGCGGTCGCCGAAGGCGGTGTTGTAGGCGTCGGAGGAGACGACGAGGTAGCGCATCGAGCCGATGGCCTCGTCGGGGGATTCCCATACCTGCCCGAACCGGATCCCGGGTGGCCCCGGGGGCGGTGGTGAGCGTGGTGCGGGTGCGCTCACTGACGGTCGAACGCCGCGACCGCGCGACGTCGGCGTGCGGCGAGGAGGTCGTCTTCCTGCTCGTCGGTGTACAGCGGTGGGCCGGTGTCCTCCTCGGCGCGGGCCCGCAGCGCGGTTGCCAGCGCCGACTGCTGCCGGATCGCGGAGCGGACCCACTCCGACAGGCTCGTCCCGGCGGCTGCGGCGGCGGTCCGCACGTTCTCGGCGAGCGTGTCGTCGAGCCGAACAGCGATCTGAACTGCCATGCGCGAAGCATCCCCAAATGTCGTGCAGCTTGTCAACCGGCGGAGTACCGGCGACCGTGCGGGAGGGTAACCATAACCGTTGCGTCCAGTGGTCACGCTGATCTAGCCGACTTGATACCGCGTTCGGCCGGCCAAACTCCCCGCAGTACGAGAGCCCGCAGCGCAGATACCCGCGCACCCCCAAGCGCATCTTCCGCCAACTGAGCGCCGAGGAACGACGCAACCTCATGCTCCCCCGAGTGGTGGTGGAGTACTTCCTTCAGTTGGGCGGTCTGAGGGTTCATGTCGGTGAGCGTGGGTTAGGGAGGCTTGGGTGTCGCGAGCTTCGTGGTGCCAAACGGGGTACTAAATCAGTGCACGGCTCGGTCGAATTTGGGCCTTGCATCGGCCGACGGACAGATGCATTCTTCGAGTGGTCCCGTGGCTGCGCTACAGCTTCTTGGCGTTCTCCACGGTGACCGGTTCAATGCCCTCGTCGGCGGGCAGCTCGAACCCGAACACCTGAGCGTAGAAGCTCAGTTCGGCATCCAGTGCGCGGCGGATGTTCTCCGCGCGCCGGAAGCCGTGCTGCTCGCCGTCGAAAAGAAGGTAGGCGACGGGCACCTCCCGGGCCCATCGCTCCGCGCCGCCCGATCCCGAGGCGAGCTCAGCACCGATCGCGAGTACCTGGGCTCGTTCCGAGAAGGTCCCATCGGTTGCCGGCGATGTCGAGGAAGACGGCGACGCGGCCGTAAGGCTCGGCGCGCGGCTCAGTAAGGAACGTGACCCGGGCGCGCATGTGGCGGTGGCTGGGTTAATTTCGAGGGCGTTGGCGAGGACTTGGGGCCGCGCGAACGCGGATGCCGGCGTGAACGTGGCCGGCCTGGGTGTCAACATCGCCGACGCTGAGGCCGACCACCGTTTGCGACCGCTTCGACGAGCGAGTTCAACTCGGTCATCGGCATAGTCAAACAGCCTCCATCTTGCCCGGCCGCCAGTTCCATGGTCAGTCGTTGGTGAAGTGGGCGAACCGCCGCACCGCGGTCGACCGGCCCTCGACGGTGTCGCGGTGCAGATTGCGGCCCAACCGCTGATCACGCCAACCGACCAGCATGGCTTCGAACACGTGTTCGCTAGTACGCAACAGGGGAGAGCCACCGACGACGAAGAGCTCAGCCGCCGAGCCCGGAACCTGCCACAAGCCGACCATGACCACCCCTACAACAAGATCGCGTCAGAGCGCACGATCTTGCATCGAAAGTAAGTAAGGCGGCAAATCGCCAGGTCACAGGCAGGTCAGCGGCGAACCCGCCATGGCACGACGACTACGATGATCCGCGTGACGTCCACCGACCCAGCGCTGGTCAGCGTCTACGCCAGCACGCGCACGGCGACGAGTTAATGCACCAGATGCAACTGATCTTAGCCGCGATCCGATAAGCAACATTATGACAAATCCTTGCATCTCATGGACGAGGTGGCGGCGCGGGCGCGCGCGACGCCCGGTGCAATCGTTCTAGCCCCGACCGCCGTACTCGCCTGCGCCGGCGAAGTGCTGGCATCGATGCGCCGCGGACGCAGCCCATGCACGGCATTGGTGCCGCTATCCGGCGGGCCCCCGGGATGAAATAATGTGCACTCCACAGCAGCTCCAGCAAGGCGTTTGCGTCAACCGAAAATGTTGCGAGAGCCGCCAGATCGCGACGATATGAAATAAGCTGTTTCGAAGCAGCTAATGCGCGATGGAATAGCGGATAGACCTGGCCTTATCGTTGCGCGTAGGTACTCGGGGTCTAGCACCTACGCCACCGTTGCTGTCGGCTACGTATTCGGAAAGCAACTCCCGGCTACGTAGCCAACCGGGCAGATTTACGTGCGGCTACTGATTGCCCGTGGCGGTACACCTGGGCAGGGTATGGGAAGCCGAATCGGGAATGCCACCGATGCGGTGCGTTTCCCGGCAAGCACCGGGACGACTTTCCTAGGAGGATTTCATGTCGGACGCAGTGGGTTTTGTGGAGATCGACGAGCAGCATGTGGAGCTGCTGCCGGCCCGTACGGTCATGTCGCTGTTCAGTGCCGGTGGTTCGGGTGCCGGCCGTGGCGGCAACGGCGGCGTGGGCGGCGAGGGCGGCGTAGGCCGGGGTGGCCTCGGCATAAACGCCCTGAACATCAACGCGTTCGGGGACCAGACCAACAGTGCCGGTGACGGCGTCGGCGGCGCGGGCGGCAACGCCAATGGCGGTGCCGGCGGGTCCGTGTCGGGCTGATAAGTCGCGGCGGTGCCGTTGGATGACCACGTGCGGTGCCGTTGGACAGGGAGGGGTGGATTTCGACGCGGCCACCCCTCCCGTCATCATCGGACTACGGAGAGTATCGGCAGGAGGCGATTGCAATGTGCGATTGTCAGCGTCTCCGGTCGCACTCTGAAGTAGTAGGGAGTGCGTATTTTTCGTAGCAAGAATGGTGGTTGCCACATCCTGATCAGCGCTGGCAGGCTCGTTGAGATCCCCGGCGAACTAACTGAAGCTGCACCGGGCGAGCGCCGGGTGCTCACCCGAAGCCCTGGAGCTGTTTCATGATGCAAGTTTCGTCTCATCATCTGGAGGCACTTCGCACGGTGCTGGCCGGGAAGGTGATCACGGCGGAGGATGCCGATTATGACACCGCGCGCATACAGTGGAATAACGACATCGATCGCAATCCGTTAGCAATCGCTCGCTGTGCGTCGCCGGCTGACATCGCGGCGGCGCTCACCTTCGCCCGGGAACAACAATTGGAGGTCTCGGTTCGCGGCGGGGGTCATGCCTTCTCCGGGACCGGCGTGTGTGATGACGGATTGATGATCGACCTCAGCGCGATGCGCCAGGTCTCAATCAGTGCTGACACTCGGCTGGCACGGGTGGGCGGCGGTGCCACTGTGGCAGAGCTGGACGCGGCAACCCAGGTGCATGGGCTGGCGGTACCCACCGGGGTAATCAGCCACACAGGCGTCGGTGGACTAACACTCGGAGGCGGCATCGGATGGCTGACCCACAAGGCGGGATTGACCATCGACAGCCTGGCCTCAGCCGAGGTAGTGCTCGCCGACGGCCGCTGCGTGCATACCTCCCCTGACGAGCACGCCGATCTGTTCTGGGCGCTGCGCGGGGGGGGCGGCAACTTCGGTGTCGTCACGACTTTCGAGTACCAGCTACTACCCGTTGGACCAAAGGTACACTTGGGATTGTTCTTCTGGGGGATGGATCAGGGCGAGCAGGTGCTGCGGTTGGCCCGCGACGTCGTACCGAACTTGCCCGTCGAGGCCGGCGCTCAGATCGCGATCGGGCTCAACGCCCCGCCCGCACCGTTCGTACCTCCGCAATACCACTTCACCCCCGGCTATCTGCTCGTCATCGTCGGGTTCTCCTCCGCGGAGGAACACGCCCGCCTCGTCGCGCCGATTCGCGAAGCACTGCCGCCACTGTTCGAGCTCGTCACCCCGATCCCGTATGTGGCGTTGCAGCGAACGCTCGACGAGACTGCTCCGTGGGGCCTCCTCGGCTATCAGGACGTGATCTACCTCGACGAACTCACTGACGACGTGATCTCGAGGATCGTGACTCAGCTGCCGACAAAGCGTTCGCCGATGAGCTTCTGCCTGATTTTTCGGCTGGACGGAGCGTATTCGGCGGTTGGCGACGAGCAGACGGCCTTCGGCGGTCGGCGCTCGCCGCGCTATGTCGTCAACATCGCCGGCATCGGTGCCAGCCCCGCGGTGTTGAACGCTGACCGGGCCTGGGTCCGGTCGTTGTGGAGCGCGTTGCGGCCCTTCGCCAGGGACTCGGGTGGCTACGTGAACTCCATGACGGACAACGACGAGGATCGGGTGCGGGCATCTTACGGCCCGACTAAGTACGGGCGGCTGGCCCGGATCAAAGCCAAGTACGACCCGAGCAACGTCTTTCACCTCAACGCCAACATCAAACCCGCCTGAACACTCCGGGCGGATAGCTCATCGAGCCCATGACCTCCAGCAACGATCCTGCCGACTCCCACGCTCGCCCAGCGACGGTACGCTTGGCACCGGGGCGCGGCGCTGCGTCGCATCTGGAGGAGATCGGCCGTGACTGACCTGGTCCGCACGCCATCCCGCGGACTGCGTACCCGTCTGTTGGTCACGATGCTCGTATTGAGCGTGTTGATCGTCGCTGCCGCCGTGCTGCCGGTTCCCAGCCCATTACACATGCGCGACTGGTCGCAGTCGGTCGGCATCGCCGCGCCATTGCTCTTCCTGCTCGGGCACACCTTGGCGACGGTGGCGCCGGTCCCCCGAACTGTCTTCACCCTCGCTGCCGGGTTGCTCTTCGGGCCGGTGCTGGGGGTAGCCCTGTCGCTGGTGGCGACGGTGCTGTCCGCTGTGCTGGCCTTCGGCCTCGTCCGCCGGTTGGCTCGCGGACTTGTGTTGCCTCATCTGGATCACAAGGTGCTGCGGGCGGTGGATGCGCGGTTGCGCCGTCGCGGCTGGCTTGCGGTGGCGTCGCTGAGGTTGATCCCGGCGGTGCCCTTCTCGGTACTCAATTACTGCAGCGCACTGTCGTCGATCCGGTTTCACCATTATCTCGCCGGTACCGTGGGCGTCGTACCAGGCACGGTAGCGGTGGTGGTGCTCGGCGACGCACTCACTGGAACTACCTCGCCGGCCTTGCTCGTGGTCTCGCTGACCGGCGCGGCGATCGGAATGATTGGCCTGATCGTCGAAGCGCGCTCCCCCGCCTCGGTCGCCCAGGTTGGGTTATGAGCAGCCCCGCGGACCTCACCGCAGTCCAGCTCGTCGCCGCGTATCGCACGGGTGAGCTGTCTCCGGTCGAGGCCACCCAGGCCGTGTTGGATCGCGTCGATCAGCTCAACGGCCAGGTGCGCGCCTTTTGCTTCGTGGACGTTGACCGTGCGCTCCAGGAGGCCAAGGCCTCTGAGCTGCGCTGGCAGCAGGGCTTGCCGCAGGGTCTGGTCGATGGCGTGCCGACGTCGATCAAGGACGTGTATCTCACCCAGGGGTGGCCGACCCTGCGCGGTTCGAGATTGGTCGCCCCGGACCAGGAATGGCCGCTCGACAGTCCGTCCGTCGCCCGGTTGCACGAGCACGGCGCGGTCCTGTTGGGCAAGACGACCACCTCCGAGCTGGCCTGGAAGTGCGTCACCGACAGCCCGCTGACCGGCGTCACGGTCAATCCCTGGGACACCAGCCGGACGTCGGGCGGATCAAGCGGCGGCAGCGCGGTAGCGGTCGCCCTGGGTATGGGTCCGCTGTCGATGGGCACTGACGGGGGTGGTGCGGTCCGCATTCCCGCGTCGTTCACCGCCACGGTGGCGATCAAGCCGACCTATGGCCGGGTGCCGCACTGGCCGACAAGTCCGTTGGGCACCTTGACCAATCCAGGGCCAATGGCCCGCACGGTCGCCGACACCGCGCTCCTGCTTGATGCGGTTTCCGGTTACGACCCGAGAGATTGGTCCGCACTACCACCTGTCAGCCGCCCGTACTCCAGCGTGCTGGACAACGGTGTGCTGGGGTTGCGGATCGCGGTGAGCCCGACGCTGGGCTATGTCGAGGTCGATGCGGATGTCGCCGATGCAGTGCAGGCCGCCGCTGGAGTATTCCGCGACCTCGGTGCGGAGGTCGAGTTCGCCGATCCGGGTTTCGCTGACTGCGCGCGGGAGTTTCAGGTGCTGTGGTTCACCGCGATGGCCAAGACGGTCGAGCGCATGACGCAGCGCGAGCTCGATCTCATGGAGCCCGCGCTGCAGGAGATCGTCACACAAGGCCAGCGCTGCTCGGCGCTGGACTACCTCACCGCCACCGCGACCAGGATGGCGATGGGCGCCACGATGGGCACTTTCCACGAACGCTACGACCTGTTACTCACCCCGACAGTTCCGATCACGCCGTTCGTCGCGGGTGAGGAGGTGCCGATCGGGTGGCACTCGCAGCGGTGGACCAGCTGGACGCCGTTCACCTACCCGTTCAACATGACCCAGCAGCCCGCCGCCAGCGTGCCCTGCGGATGGACCAGCGCTGGACTGCCGATCGGACTGCAGGTGGTGGGGCCGCGCCACGCCGACGACCGCGTGCTCGCGGCATGCGCGGCCTACGAGCAGGTCGAGCCGTGGGTCTACCGGCGTCCCCCGTTATTGCTCCGCTGACGGGTCAGTCCCGGCCGAATCGTGCGGTCCGGCCGGGGGTGACTGTGGCCGGGGCGCACCGGGTTGGCCGCTGAACGCCGGCCTTACCGGGGGTCCCAGCGACGGGGTCGTCCCGACCTCTGGCCGTGGCACCTCCCTGCGGGCCACCTCCTCCGCGGCCCGCACCGCAGCCGCAACATCCGGGTCGGTGGCGGTGTCGAACCATCCGGCAACGGCCTCGTCGTCGTCCTCTGGCCGGCTGGCGGCCACGTATTCGCGGCTCGGTTCGTACCGGAACACCCCGTCATCCCCCGGCGCCCCGAGCATCCTGGTGAATCCTTCGAGGGCCTTGCCGAAGTCGCTGGGCACGATCCAGACCTTGTTCGCATCGCCCTGGGCCATCTGCGGCAACGTCTGGAGGTACTGATAGGCCAACAACTCGGGGGTCGGGCGCCCCTCCTTGATCGCGGCGAACACCTTCTCGATCGCTTTGGCCTGACCCTGCGCCTGCAGATACCTTGCGGCCCGTTCGCCCTGGGCGCGCAGGATGCGAGACTGTCGCTCAGCCTCCGCGGTGAGGATCGCGGCTTGCTTGGCGCCCTCAGCGGAGAGGATAGCGGCCTGCTTCTGCCCCTCCGCCGTTTTGATCGCCGATTCGCGCTGGCCCTCGGCGGTGAGGATGGTGGCGCGCTTCTCCCGATCCGCGCGCATCTGTTTCTCCATCGAGTCCTGGATGGACGGTGGTGGGTCGATCGCCTTGAGCTCGACGCGCCCTACCCGTATTCCCCACCGCCCGGTCGCCTCATCGAGAACCCCGGACAGTTGGCCGTTGATGAAGTCCCGGGAGGTCAGGGTGTCCTCCAGGCTCATCCCGCCGACGACGTTTCGCAACGTTGTGGTGGCCAACTGCTCTACTGCCGCGATGTAGTTGGAGATCTCGTACACCGCGTCCTTCGGATTGGTCACCTGGAAGTAGACGACGGTGTCGATGTCGACCGTCAGGTTGTCCTTGGTGATCACCGATTGCGGTGGGAAGGACACCACCTGCTCCCGCAGATCGATCCGGTCCCGGATCGAGTCGATGAAGGGCACCAGGAAATTCAGCCCTGGGGTGAACGTGCCGCGGTAGCGGCCGAGCCGCTCGACGACGGCGGCGGACGCCTGCGGGATCACCACGACGGCCTTGACGACGGTGGCGACGATCACCAGCACGATCACCGCTATGACCACGAGCAGCGCAACGCTCATGAAGGCTCCCCCAAAACGACGGCAGTGGCGCCGGAGATGGTCATCACCGTCACCGCGTGGCCGGGCTGCAGTACCTCAGTTTCGTCGAACGCCCGGGCGGACCACAGCTCCCCGCGCAGCTTGATCTTGCCGCCGTGCGCGTCGACGGTACTGACCACAATCGCCTTATCGCCGACCAGTGCCTCGACGTTAGTCGGTATGTGGGCGGTATGCAGCCGGCTCTTGAGCACCGGACGGGCCACGGTGGTCAGGACCACCGAGGCACCGGCGAAGACGGCGACGTCGAGCAGGGGCCCAGCACCCAGCGCCGCGAAACCCGCCGCCACCAGTGCGCCCGTCCCGAGCATGATCAGCACGAAGCCACTGGTAATTACCTCGGCAGCGATCAGCAGGAGTCCCGCAACGAGCCACACGACAGCGGCCATGTGCCCATCTTGACAGATCTTCGGACAGATTCTGCGGTGATCGTGAACTCGTTTTGCTACCCGGCCGTGACGAAGTCGATGAGCTGCTCGACGGCACCCAGCAGGGCGGGCTCAAGATCGCGAAAACCTTGGACGGCACCCAGCACCCGGCCCCATCCCTGCATTGGATCCGCGATCCCGCTCCGGTCCACCCAGCCCAGCGCCCGGCAGACGCCCTCTTTCCACGGTACCCCGCGCGGCACGTCCGGCCAGCCTGGGATGCCCAGCGCCACAGGCCGCACGGCCTGCCAGATATCGACATAAGGGTGGCCGGTCACCAGCACGTGCGGCGAGCGCACCGCCGCCACGAGCCGGCTTTCCTTGCTACCCGCGACCAGGTGATCGACCAGCACGCCGAGCCGCCGGTCTGGGGCGGGATCGAACTCCGCGACCCGGTCGGCCAGGTAGTCGACACCGTCGAGTGGCTCCACGACCACACCGTCTACCCGCAGATCGTGGCCCCAGACCCGTTCGACAAGCTCCGCGTCATGCTTGCCCTCCACCCAGATCCGGCTGGCCCGGGCGATCCTGGCCCGCGTCCGCTCCACCCGGACTGACCCGGACGCCGATCGGATCACGCCCGCGGTGGCCCGCGCCACCGGGCGGACCAGCGTGACCGGATCGCCGTCAACCAGGAACGCGGCACGCCGAAGGGGGAAGGTCCGGACCACACCCCGGGCGTCTTGAAGCTCCACCGCGTCACGTTCGCAGTGGAGCACTGCGCCGCAGAACCCGCTCGTGGCATCCTCCACCACCAAGCCGGTCTCGGCGGCCAGCTGCGGAACCTCACGGTGTCGCCGTGGCGGCCGGAGTATGTCCGGTCCATAGCGTGCGCTACGACCCGGTGAGCTGTTCGGGACGACGCCGGGGCACATGCCTTCGACGGTAACCGCGGGCCCGGATTCCACGGCGCAGCCACGCCGGGTGTACATGTTGCGAGTCCGCGTTCTACGCTCCTACTCCGTGCCATGCCCCAGCGCGACATTGACCGTGTGGGCCTCGGCCTGGTTGCACGGCTGCGCCGCCCCTGACGCTGTGATCGACGGCCTGCACACCTGGGCCGGTCTGCACGAGGTGGTGGCCGTAGACGAGGCCACCGCACGGCAGCTCGATCTGCCCGCACCCGCGGAAGTCCCGACCTCTGTAGTCGGCCTGCTGGCCACGGCCCGACGGGCTGGGGCCGGCGTCGGCCAGCTGTTGTTGCCGGTGCCCGGTGACGTCCGTGGGATGCCGGCTGAGGGACCGCTCGCGGCGGCGGCGCTGCGCAGTGGTGAGGTCGCCGTCTTTACCGGCGCGGAACTGGCGGCGGTGCCCAATGCGGTCGGCGACGGGGTGCTTCGCTGGACGGTGTTCGCCAGTGGCCCGCTGCCCCCGGCCCCCGAACCTGGGCTGCCGGATGCGGAGCATGGTCTGCGCGGCGCGGTCCGCCAGGCGGCGACGACACTGGTGGAGCTCGACCTCGCCCGGCACCGCCCCGGCGTGCGCGCCGAGATCGCCGAAGCCCTGGAGCACCGAGTCCGCCCGCCATGGCCCGAAGGCACCCCGCCCCGCGCGCTGCGGGTGCTCGAGCAGGCCGACGAAGTGGAGGCGATCCTGCGCGCCGCGGACACCGACAACCTCGGCGGTGCACTGTCGGCGTCAGTGGCTGCGGCGCGTTCCGCGGCGCTGCGACCATTGTTCACCGCGGTGCGGGAGGCGCGTCGCTCGGCGGTCGCTGAGGCGGTGCGGGCACTGACACCGCGCGCTGGGCGCCGTTAACACCAGCCGTTTACACCCTGGCCTGCGCAACGGTGACCCCCGGCCGCGATATGATCGGCGCCGTTCATCTAGAGGATCTGAGGGACCTGGCCCTATGAGGATCCGGCAACCTGCCCTGCGGCAAGGTGCCAATGCCGGGAACGATGAGGAGAGACCTATGAGCGTGCGCTTCGACGTCCCGACACTTCACGGTTCCTTGGTGCGATTGGAGCCACTATCCGTTCGCCATTCGGCGGACCTTGCCGTGGCAGCAGACGAGGATCGCAGCGCCTATGGATTCACGTGGGTCCCGCACGGATCCGAAATCGATGAGTACCTCGGTTCCCAGTTCGAACGGGCGGAAACCGGCAAGCTCGCTCCCTTTGCCCAGATCCGCCTGACCGATGAGCGGGCGGTGGGGTGCACTGCATATTGGGACCCCCGAGCCTGGCCTGGTCGCTCGGAGCTTTGTGCGGTCGAGATCGGCTTCACCTGGCTGGGTGCCTCGGCGCAGGGCACGGGGATCAACGTGGAGTCCAAGCTCCTCCTCCTCAGGCATGCCTTCGAACAGTTGGGCGTGGCCCGCGTCGATCTGAAGACCGATGCGCGGAACGAACGGTGTCGTCGGGCGATCGAGGGGTTAGGCACATGTTTCGAAGGCGTACTCCGAAGTTGGTCACCGTCATGGGCGCCAGGCGAAGAAGGTGCGTTGCGCGACTCGGCGATGTACTCGGTCATCGCCTCAGAATGGTCGTCGTGCGAGGACCATCTCCTGGAACGAATGAACCGCGTTCAGAGCTGACGCCGTCCGCCCTCGATACCATCGACGACCGCAGGCCGTCGACCGAGGCGAGCAGGGCGTTCACCGCATCGGTTCACAACAGTGCGCTGCACAGGGCACTCCGTTGATGCCTTCTCCAGCCGCTGGGATCTGCGAGCACCGGAGGGCGGGTGCGCCGCGGACCTGCTCGGTGATGAGCTCCGCAACCATCTCCGCGAAACGCGCATCGGTGCCGGGAGTGGCGGCTCGCACGAAATCCATACCTAGCCCGGCTGCCTGCTGCCGGGCCTCGTGATCGAGGTCCCACACCACCTCGAGGTGGTCCGAGACGAAACCGATGGGAGCCACCACGACGCCGGGCACCCCGTGGGCGTGCAGCGTGTCGAGGTGGTCGATCACGTCCGGCTCCAGCCAGGGCACCTGAGGCGGCCCGGAACGGGACTGCCACACCACGTCGTAGGAGTCCACCCCGACCGCCGCGGCAACCAGCCGAGCGGCCTCGGCGACCTGCCGGGAGTAGCGGTGACCGCCCTGAGCGGCAAGCCCGGCCGTGACGTCTGCGGCCAATGGCACCGAGTGCGCTGTGAATATCACCCGGGCAGTGGGGCCGGCCTGCTCACGGGCGGCGCACAGCGCGTCGCCGCACGCCGCGACGAACAGCGGGTGGTCGAAGAACTGCCGCAGCTTGACCAACTCCGGTGCCCCAGGCCCGACTGCCTGGCGAGCTCGGGCGATGTCTTCGTGGTACTGCCGGCAACCCGAGTACCCGCTCCACGCCGAGGTGGCAAACACCACCGCGCGGCGCACCCCGTCGGCGGCCATCACGGCGACGGTGTCATCCACCATCGGGTGCCAGTTGCGGTTGCCGAAGTACACCGGCAGATCAAGCCCAGCGGTGGTGAGCGCTTGTTCGATCGCGGTGATCAGGGTGCGATTGCACCGGTTGATCGGTGACACTCCCCCGAAATGCAGGTAGTGCTGCGCCACCTCATTCAGGCGCTGCGGCGGTACACCCCGCCCGCGGGTGACATTCTCCAGGAACGGGCGCACCTCGTCGGGTCCCTCGGGGCCCCCGAAGGACAGCATCAGCACTGCGTCGATCAACGCTGCGTCGATTTACACGCCTACCGCGTGGAAGCCGCCGTCGGCCCACACCATGGAGCCGGTGGTGGCCGGCAGCCAGTCGGACAGCAGCGCGCAGACCGTGCGAGCCACCGGGGTCGGATCTTCGACGTTCCAACCCAGCGGAGCACGACCGTTCCAAGCGTCCTCGAACGCGGCGAAGCCGGGAATGGACTTGGCGGCTAGGGTGCGCACCGGACCGGCCGCCACGAGGTTGACCCGGATGCCCTCGGGGCCGAGCTCGCGGGCCAAGTAGCGGTTCACCGACTCCAGTGCCGACTTCGCCACCCCCATCCAGTCATAGGCGGGCCAAGCCTGCCGGTTGTCGAAGTCCATCCCGACGATCGAGGCACCCTGGCCGAGCAGCGGTAGGCACGCCATCGCCAGTGACTTGAACGAGTAGGCGGAGACCTGCAGCGCGGTGGCCACGTCCTCCCACGGCGCGCTCAGGAACTCCCCTCCGAGGCAGGACGCCGGAGCGAAGCCGATGGAGTGCAGGACTCCGTCGAGCCCGTCAACGTGGTCACCCAATCGCTGCGCCAGCGAGTCCAACTGGCTCTGGTCGGCCACGTCGAGCTCTAGTACCGGAGCCGGCCGGGGCAGCCGCTGCGCGATCCGCTCCACCAGGCGCATCCGACCGTATCCGGTGAGCACCACCTGGGCGCCCTGCTCCTGCGCCACCCGCGCCACGTGGAACGCGATCGAGGCATCGGTGATCACTCCGGTGATCAGCAGCCGCTTGCCCTCGAGTAGACCCGCCACCTGTTGTCCTTCCCCGCTGGTCAATGACCCATTCCCAGGCCACCGTCGATTGGCAGCACCGCTCCGGTGATGTACCCGGCTGCGTCTGAAGCGAGGAAGGTCACGACGGCGGCGACCTCCTCCGGGGTCGCTTGACGGCGCAGCGGGATCGAACGCAGGATCTCCTCCCGGCGCGCTTGGCTGATGTCCGCGGTCATCTCGGTGGCAACGTAGCCCGGCGCGATCACGTTTGCGGTGATCGACCGGGATCCCAGCTCGCGCGCGATGGACCGGGCGACACCGATGAGCCCCGCCTTGCTCGCCGCATAGTTCACCTGGCCGGGCGCACCGGACAGCGCCACTACCGAGGAGATGAACACCATCCGACCCCAACGGGCCCGCAGCATGCTCTTCGCGGCGCGCTTAGCTACCCGGTAGGCGCCGGTGAGATTAGTGTCGAGTACCCGTGAGAACTGCTCCTCGGTCATCCGTAGCAGCAGGGTGTCGTCGGTGATCCCAGCATTAGAGACGAGTACCTCGATCGGCCCGTGCGCCTGCTCCGCCACCGTGAATGCCGCCTCCACCGCCGCGCCGTCGGTGACGTCGCAGCGCACTCCGAGCACCTCGTCGGGCACGCCAGATCCGCGGTGTGTCACCGCAACCCGGTCGCCCTGCTTGGCGAACGCGTGAGCGATGGCCAGCCCGATACCACGGTTGCCCCCGGTGACAAGAACGGAACGGGCCACCTGTGCTCCCTTCGGTGGCGCTTGTGAGCGCCGTGCAGTGCCATCGCAGCGTGATGACACTGCCATGACACCGTTGAGGGTCCACGAGCAGCCCTCAGGGCAGCCGTTGCCCGATGGCTAACGCGCCGGTGGCAGCGATTATCGCGGCAAGGGTGCCCGCGATCAGCCATGGTTTACTCGCGTCGGCTCGCTTGGTCTCATAGCCGATCTGCTCGTCCAGAGTGCTCACGACATCGCTGAGCTGACCAGCGCTGGCAGCGTCGTAGAACTGGCCGCCGGACAAGTCCGCGATCCTCCGGATCGAGTCATCGTCGGCGGGCACCGGCTGACGCTCCCCATTGATCTCCACCTGACCGTAGGGGGTGCCGAAGGAGATCGCCGAGATCGGGACCTTGGCGGCGGCCGCGGCGCGAGCTGCGGTGAACCCTCCGCGCGAGTCGTCGCCGTCCGGGGTCGGCACCGTCTGTTTGCCGTCGGTGAGCAGCACGATGCGCGCCGGTGGAGGTCCTTGGACATCTGGGACCACGGCGCCGAATGCCTCAATCGAGGATAGTGCAGCGAAGATCGCCTCACCGGTGCCGGTGGCTTCGGCAAGCTTGAGATTGTCGATAGACCGCATCACCGAGACCCGCTCAGTGGTCGGCGACACCAGTACGGTGGCCGAGCCGGCGAAGGACACCAGACCCAGGTTCACCCCGGGCGTGAGGTCATGAGTGAACCTCTTCGCCTCCCGCTGTGCCGCCGCGATCCTGGTCGGTTCGATGTCAGTGGAACGCATGGACAGTGACACGTCGATCACCAGCATGACGGTCGCCCGGTTGCGCGGCACCTTCTGCTCCGCGGTGGGGCCAGCCAACGCAACGGTGAACAGCACCAGGGCACCGAGCAGCAGCGCCACCGGCAGGTGCCGGTGCCAGCCCTGACGATGAGGCGCTACCCGCTCCAGCATGGCGAGATTGGCAAAGCGCAGGATTTGCCGGCGGCGCCGGCGCTGCATCCACACGTAGCCGATCGCCAGCGCAGCGACTACCAGCAGAAGCAGGAACCACAGCGGACTGGTGAACCCGGTCACGCTCATGTGCCACCGCCCGACCAGTGGCGCTTGCGGTTGACCGTGAAGCGCACCATGTCGGAAACCCAGTCCGAGTCGGTGCGCAGCGTCAGCTGCCCGGCACCGCATCGCCGCAGCGTCGCGGCTACCTCGTCGCGATGCGCGGCCGCTGCGGCGGCGAACTCCCGGCGCAGCAGCGGAGTGGTCACGACCTCCTTCTGCCGCCCGGTCTCTGGATCCGCGAGCACAACGGTGCCCATGTCGGGCAACTCGAGGTCGCGTGGGTCCAGGACTTCGATCGCGATCAGGTCGTGCCGGCCGGCCAGCCCACGCAGCGGCCGCTCCCAGTCGAACACATCCCCGGATCGTGGGCCGAGGAAGTCCGAGATCACCGTGACCAAACCGCGTCGACGCGGTGGGCGGCGCAGCTGTTCGAGTATCCCGGCGAGATCGCCGCGGGTACCTTCGGTGGCGCGCGGCACCTCGGCGATCCGGCGGATCATCCCGCGGGCGTGCGGCTGACCACCGCGGGCGGGTATCCGCAACACCTCGGCGCCGGTGCTGACCACGGCGCCGACCCGGTTCCCGCCGCCCCTAGTGAGGTGCGTCACGGCGGCGCAGGCAGCCACCGCGAGCTCCCGCTTGTCACACTCCGCGGTACCGAAGTCCAGGCTGGCCGACAGGTCCACGGCCAGCCACGTTTCCAACTCACGGTCGGCGACGGTATCGCGGATATGCGGCTCGGTGGTGCGCGCGGTAACCGCCCAGTCCATCCGCCGGACGTCGTCGCCGGGCTGGTATCGCCTGGTCTCTCCCGGCTCGGTACCCGGCCCCGGCACCAGGCCGAGGTGATTGCCCTGTAGTAGCCCGTCGAGCCGGCGCCGCACCGTGAGCTCCAACGCGCGTAGCCCGGCCTCCATGCGGCCCTCGCGTAGCGCAGGCGGCGCCCAGTTGTGCCGCTGCCCCCACTCGCTGCTCGCCGTCATCCGGTCAGTCAGCTCGGGCCCGCGACCCCGGCAGGCGCTCCTGGATCAGCGGCAACCGGGCCGGTGCTTTGCGGACGAGCGGACACCTGTGGCAGCGGCACTGTTTGCAGTACCCGGGTGACGATGTGTTCGACCGGCACACCATCGGCCAGCGCGTCGTAGGAAAGCACCAGGCGGTGTCGTAGCACGTCGGCCGACACGTCCACCACATCCTGCGGCAAGACGTAGTCTCGCCCGCGGATCAACGCCAACGCCCGGGCTGCCGCGACGATCCCGAGGCTGGCTCGTGGGGAGGCGCCGTAGGCGACCCAGCCGGCCACGTCGGACAGGCCATGCTCAGCGGGTGTCCGAGTGGCGAGTACCAACCGCACCACGTAATCGACCAGTGCGTGATGCACGAACACCTGTGCGGCGACCTCTTGCAGCCGGATCAGCTCCGCTGGGTCCAGCACCTGGTGCGGCTCGGGAGGATGCACACCCATCCGGTAGATGATCTCGCGCTCCTCCTCGACCGTGGGGTATTCCACCTGGATCTTGAACAGGAACCGGTCGCGTTGCGCCTCGGGAAGTGGGTAGACGCCCTCGTTTTCGATGGGGTTCTGGGTGGCCAGCACGAGGAACGGTGTGGGCATCGGGTAGGTGGTGCCACCGATGGACACGTGCCGTTCGGCCATCACCTCCAGCAAGGCCGACTGCACCTTCGCCGGTGCGCGGTTGATCTCGTCGGCGAGTACGAAGTTCGCCACTACCGGCCCCAGCTCAACGTCGAACTGCTCCCTGCCCTGCCGGTAGATCCGGGTGCCGAGGATGTCGGCGGGAACCAGGTCAGGAGTGAACTGGATGCGCGAGAACGAACCGCCCACTACCCGGGCGATGGTCTCCACAGCAAGAGTCTTGGCCACTCCCGGTACGCCCTCGAGCAGCAGGTGGCCACGGGCCAGCAAGCCGACCAGCATCCGCTCGACCAACCGATCTTGGCCGACGATCACCCGCTGGATCTCGAAGACCGTCCGCTCGATCAGCTGGGCGTCCCTGGCTGGGGTGGCTAGTCGGCCGGGATGGGCGGGCAGGCCGGACGCTGACAGGGGGGGCCCGCCGTCGGCCTTACTCACGGGCTCCTCCTCGAACGGATCCGACTCGAGCACAAATCCTGGGGCGCGAATCCGACTGCAGCAGATCCGCAGGGCCCAGCCAGACCCAACCGCCGCACCGGTGTGGCGGCTGTGAAGGTGGTCAGAACACCCGGACGGCGTAGGGCATGATACCGCTGTAGCGCACCGAGGTGACCCGGACCGCGGCTCCAGAGTATGGCGCCTCAATCATCTGTTCGCCGCCGATATAGAGCGCCACATGGTGTATGTCGCCGTCGGTGCTCCAGAAAAGCATATCGCCCGGGCGTTTCTGGGCCAGCGGTACTTTACGGCCGGTGTTGTACTGAAAGCCGGTGTAGTGCGGTAATGATCCACCGAGCGCGTGCGAGAACGCGTAGATCATCAGGCCGGAGCAGTCGAAACCCATCCTGCGGTAGTCGCCGTAGGTGTCCGCGACGCCGCCGTCGCGAACACCTACCGTGGGTCCGTCGGCGTTGCCGCCGCCCCATGAGTAGCGCACGCCGAGCTGAGCCATCGCCCGATTGATCACTGACTGGACAGCGCCCGTGGCCAACCGAGGGCTGCCGCCGGTGACCGCGGAACTTCTCTCGGCGGCGGCGGCGGCTGCTGCTGCTGCGGCTGCCGCCGCCGCCTGTTCGCGGTCGCGTTCCGCGCGCCACTCCTCGTAACGCTGCCGCTGCCCGCGCAGTCCGGCAACGGCGTTTTGTGCCTCGTAAAGTTGCCGCTCAAGGCCGGTCTTGTGGTTCTGCAGGGCCATGGATTTTGCGGATTGCGCTGCCTCAGTATCGATGGCCACCTGGTAGGCGGTGTCGAGCGCGGTTTTGGCGTCAGCGGCAGTTTGCTTGGCGGCCTGTGCCGCTGCCAGGGCCGCCCGGGTCTGAGAGTCCTTGTTTGCGGCATCGACGCGGGCTCGCTGCATGTTCTCCACCGCATGCAGCTGAGCCCCTCCTACCGCATCCAGTAGCTCGGCCCTGGCGAGTAGGTCCTTCGGACTGGTCGAGCCGAGGAAGGCGGACAGCGATCCGACGGTGTTGCCCTGACGAAAACTCGCGGCCGCGAACTGGTCGAGATCTTGGTGCGCCACCGCGATCTGCGCCGCCGCCGCATCGGCTTCCGCGCGGGCGCTGCCTGCTGCGACGTTCGCGGCGGTTGCGGCGCTGTCCGCGGCCTGCAGATTGATCAGCGCCTTGTTGGCCTGCTCATGCCGGAGCTCCACCTGGGATTGACTTGCGATCAGGTCGGAGTCCGCCTGGGCGACCTGGTTGGCCAATCGGCCGACCAGAGTCGCGGTCGCGTCGACGTGGCCCTGACTGGATTTGAGATCGTCGTCGCTGGGATTGGGCGGCGGCGGCGGCAGCGCTAGTCCAATGGCCGGGTGGCCCAGTAGTGCCAGCACAGCGAGCATCACCGCGACAAACCCACGGCTGGCGAGGTGACGTCGAGTCCGGACGCTCACACCTCACTCCCTCCCCCGGCGCCCCTCGGCAGGCGTCCAGTCCTTCCTGACGCCAGCAGATTTCGTCAAGTAGGCATGCGGATGCACTGTGTCACGAGCACCCCAGAAACACCAACAAGCCCACGAGGAACTTCCGTAACATCAACCACATGGGGGCAGACAGCGGGGCTCGTCACAGTAGGTGACAGAAGGGTTCAGCAGCGGACCGGGCGGAGTCAGTTCACCTGGCGCTCCCGGCCCTCCCAATACTCCTGGCGCAGCTTGAACTTCTGGATCTTTCCGGTGGCGGTACGCGGAATAGCCGGACGAAATTCCACTGACGTCGGCGCCTTGTAGCCGGTCAGCCGTTCCTTGCAGTAACGGATCAGCTCCTGCTCGGTAACCTGCTCCCCCGCGGCTACGACGACCAGCGCTTTAACCGTCTCGCCCCATCGGTCCGACGGCGCACCGATCACCGCGACCTCGTCCACTGCCGGGTGGCCGAACAGGCAGTCCTCTACCTCGATGGAAGAGACGTTCTCACCGCCGGTAATGATCACGTCCTTCTTCCGGTCGTTGATGGACAAGCAGCCCTGGTCATCCACCAACCCACCGTCGCCGGTGTGAAACCAACCGTCCACGAGCACTTCGCCGCTGGCCTGCGGACTGTCCCAGTAGCCGGCCATCACGACATTGGAGCGAGCCAGCACCTCCCCGGACTCGGCGGTACGCAGTTGCACGCCCAACGCAGGG
>JBBPZY010000284.1:0-2133 GCA_038276315.1 Mycobacteriales bacterium | reverse complement strand
GACCATAGCCCGCCCGACACCCCGCCAACGCCGCGGAGCTATGCCGAGTCGGGGGGACAGGGCTTCGGCGTTCCCAAGGCGCAGGTGGTGGCCGAGGTGAGCGTGGGTCCGCGGCCGAGGAGTGCTGGTCAGGCCGGCTCGTCGACCTAGCGGACCGCGTCGGCGAGCGGGCGACCAATGCCGCTTAGTTTGAGTTGATCAATACTGCAGGTTGGGTGACCTTGGCGATCCTGATCGTGGGCGGGCCGTTGTGGCGGGTGCCGAGGTCGGCGGGGGTCTTGACGCGGTAGTGGTTGTGTCGGGCGCGTTTGACTACGCGCGGGTAGCTGCGGTGGCGGCGCTTGGGGTTGAGGTTTCGCCGCTTGGTGATGTCGGCCATGACCTGGGCGGTTGTGCGCTCGCGACGCTCAGGGGGAAAAAGCCGCCGGGTCAGCGACCCGGCGGCGGACGATGCGTACGGTACGCAGGAACTTGACCCGGTCAGGGTCGATGTCGGCCTCGGTGGCAGCCCGGCAGATCAACGCACTGATCGCGTAGTGGGTCAGCAGGTAGCCGAAGATCTCCTGGCGGACCATGTCGGGTTTCTTCGAGCGCAGGACTTTGCCCGGGCCGCGCAGGTGGGTCTTGAGCTGGTTGTTGCCGGTTTCGTGTTCCCACCGCTGGTGATATGCCGCGGCGAGCGCCTCGGCCGATGCCAGGGTGGGGTCGGTGATGGTGGTGATCAGCGTGATCAGCTCCCCGGTCCCTGAGCCTTCGCGGTCGGCCACGGTGTACTCGACCACCCGGATCGCCACCGCCCGCGCCGGGTCCAGCGCCTCGCCGCGGCGGGCGGTCTCGACGAGGCGGGCCCGGGCCACGCCGCGGATCTTGGGGTTGACCAGCACGATGCGTACGAGCCGTCGGGATGGACGGCCAGGACTGGCAGCGTCACCGACACCGAGACCCGCCACAACAACTCGACATCCCCGGCGCGAGCGGTGTTCCAATCGTCGTAGCCGTAAAAGTTACGGTCGGCGATCAGGAGCCAACCCGCCTCCAGGTCGGGGTACAGGCATCGGGCCAGGGTCTGCTTCCCGCTGCTCATGCCGCCGATCTCGGCGGCCACGACCGCGTGCGAGGCGCACTCGCTGATGGTGACCACCCGCGCCTTCGGGAACGCCGAGCGGTTGGGCCCCGACCCCGCGTAGCCGAACTTCGCGGCGTTGTCCGGGGTCTCGGGGGTGTCCCAGTCGAACCCGTCGATGGCCATCAACCGCCACGACCCCAACCACGCCCCCCTAGTGAGCTGCTCGGCCACCGGGACAGCGACGGTCTCGAACACCTCGGCCACCGGCGCCGACCCCAGCCGCGCCCGCGCTTGAGTGATCCCCCCGGAGGTAGGCACCGTCGAGTCCTGGTCCCAGCACCCCCACGAACTCAGCGTCTCCGAGAGCCGGACCATGACCTCCTCGTAGTCATCGTCGGCGTACAACGCCAACGCCATCGCGAAATACACCATCACGTGCGGGGGCGGCTTGCCGCCCGCACGCTTGGACGACCGGCCACGCACCGCAACCGCGGCGTCCACCACATCACGAGGCACCGACCCGGCCAGCACCCCCAACGAGACCAGATCGGCCAGCGATCCACCCACCTGACCAGCCACAACCCCATGATCACCAGACACGGCCGGAACCTAGCCGCCCACCGGTGTCAGAACTGGACGATACGCCGAAGCAGCTTCAGGCCAACATGATCATCTTACGCTAAGTGGCATTGCTGGAACGGCTGTCGGTGCTGCTGCTGGTCGGTGGGATCCTGTTCGAGATCGCCACCGGGGTGCTGAACATCCAGTACGACTACCTGTTCGGTTTCAGCTTCTACACCGCGCACTACTACGGCGCGTGGGTGTTCATCGCCGGGTTCGTGATGCACGTGGCCGTCAAACTGCCCCGCATGATCACCAACTTGCGGTCCCGTTCGCTGCGCGCCGAGCTGCACACCTCCTTGGCCGACACCCGCCCGGAACCGCCCGACAACGAAGGCCTGGTCGCCACCGACCCGGCCCCGGCGACCCTGAGCCGGCGCGGTGTGCTGGCGCTGGTCGGCGGTGGCTCGCTGCTGGTCGCGATCCTGACCGTCGGGCAGGTCTTC
>JBBPZY010000283.1:0-13302 GCA_038276315.1 Mycobacteriales bacterium | reverse complement strand
CACCCCCCCCCCCCCCCCCCCCCACAACCCCCCCCCCCACCACCCCACCCCCCACCCCCCAACCCCCGACAACCCAACCCCCGACAACCCAACCCCCGACAACCCAACCCCCCACCACCCAACCCCCGACGACGCCCTCACCGGGCAACGCGCCTGAGAAGGCCGTCTGATCAGGGCGCTGAGCCGTATGGTGGGCGCCATGCTGCCCTGGTATGCCGTACTCGCTGGCCGGCTCGACGAACACGTGATCGACAGTGTGCTGCTGCGGGATAACCCCTTGGGCGATCCCGCGCGCCGGCCACTGTGGGTCTACGTCCCGCCGGGCTACGACAGCTCGCAGCAGCGCTACCCGAGCATCTATGTGGTTCAGGGCTACACCGGGCATCTGGCCATGTGGCGCAACCGCAGCCCGTACCGCCAACCGTTCCCGGAGACCGCCGACGCCGTCTTCGCCGCCGGCGACGTCCCGCCCGCCGTCATGGTCTTCGTCGACGCCTGGACGGCGTATGGCGGCAGCCAGTTCGTCGACTCCCCTGGCACCGGGCGCTACCACAGCTACCTGTGCGAGGAGGTGGTGCCGTTCGTGGATGCGCATTACCGGACGCTGCCCGACCGGGCGCACCGGGGGATCAGCGGCAAGTCCTCCGGTGGGTTCGGCGCCATGATCACGCCCATGCTGCGGCCAGACCTGTTCGGCGCGCTGGCCAGCCACGCCGGGGACTCGTTGTACGAGTTGTGCTACTTCGCCGAGTTCGGCAAGACGGTACGCCACCTGCGCGATTACGACGGCGACATCGGCGCCTGGTGGGCTGACTTCCAGTCCCGGACGGCGTTCACCAAGGCCGGCGACCACGACTTGCTCATGATCTTCGGCATCTCCGCGTGCTTCTCCGCCCGCGAGGACGGCACTCCGGAACTGCCGTTCGACCCTCACACCGGGGTGCTGATCCCGGCGATCTGGCAGCGTTGGCTGGACTGGGACCCGGTGCGGATGGCGCCCCGGTACGCCGAGGAGTTGCGGTCACTGCGCGCCGTATGGCTCGACGCCGGCACCCGCGACGAGTGGTACCTCGATCTCGGCACGCAGGCGTTCCGCGACCAGCTACGGGCCGCCGGACTACCCGACGAGCGCGTGCACTTCGAGCTGTTCGACGCCGGCCACGGCGGCATCGACTACCGTTACCCGCTCGCGCTCGCGTGGCTGTGTCGACAGATCGGCCCGTAGCCACCGGCGGCCGAACCGCTCGCTAGCGCGTGACTCCGCGCCGGGCATAGGCGCCAGCGGCGATGGAGACGCCGATCGCGGCGATGATGACCTGGATGATGATCTCGATCCAGGGTATGCCGCCATTCGCGTTGGCGTATCCGATCGCGCTGGAGATTGCAGCGCCGATGAACGCGGCGATGATGCCGATGATGATTGTCAGCCAGATCGGGATGCTCTGCTTGCCCGGCACGACGAGGCGCCCCAGGGCGCCGATGATGAGTCCGATGATGATCGCGGAGATGATGCCCGTGATGGTCATGTCGCTACCTCCCGATGGATGCCGTCTCCCGGGGATACCCCAAGCGCCGGTTTTCCACCCCATCACCGCCACAGTCATTCCAGCCACTCCCCGCGCCGTGTACGACGTTGCGATATGCGTCTCGCCCGGTCTCGGGCAGGCGGGCCCCGACGACGTCGCCGGCCATCAAGCTGTCCTGCAGCGGCACGGGGTGGGTGTCGCCCGGCGAGTGCCTGTTTTACCCCACGAGCCCCATAAGCCCCATGAAGCGGTGGGTGGATCCATTACGGAGTTGCCACAGCCGGCAATTTTGAGCGAAAAGTTGCCGGCTACGGCAACTACGCACAACGCGACAGTCCTTCCCCGGATGTCACTGACAGTAACGGTTGGCGCGGGTGCCCGCCCCGCGAGAAACTCCCTATGACCGTGCCGCGAAACTTGCGCACCGCGCTGAAAGACTGCGCACCCGCACCCGCCGCCGAGACGAGGACATCAGCACCTGATGAGCAACCCCCAGGGAACCAGCCCCAAGGGAACCAGCATAAAGGGAATCAGCACGGTCGATTTCGACGGCGCCCGGGTGTACACCATCCCCATGCGCGTGCGGTTCCGGGGGATCACCGTGCGCGAAGGGATGCTGATCGAGGGGCCCGCGGGGTGGGGGGAGTTCTGCCCGTTCGCCGGCTACGACGATGCCGAGGCCGCGCCGTGGCTGGCCACCGCCATCGAGCAGTGCACGATCGGCTGGCCGCAACCGGTGCGCGAGCGCATCCCGATCAACTGCACTGTCCCTGCCGTCGGCCCGGAGCACGCCCACGAGATCACCGCCAGGTCTGGGTGCCGCACCGCCAAGGTCAAGGTCGCTGACCACCCGGAGTCGCTGGCTGAGGACCTGGCCCGGGTGGAGGCGGTCCGCGACGCGCTGGGCCCCGACGGGGCGATCCGGGTGGACGCCAACGGCGGTTGGGACATCGACACTGCGGTCGCGCACATCCGCCGGCTCGATAAAGCCGCGAGCGGTCTGGAGTACGTCGAACAACCGTGCCGCACCATCGACGAACTCGCCGCCGTCCGCTGCCAGGTCGACGTGCGGATCGCCGCCGACGAGTCGATCCGCCGCGCCGACGACCCGCTGCGGGTTGCCGTCGCGGGGGCCGCCGATGTGGCGGTGCTCAAGTGCGCTCCGCTGGGTGGGGTGCGGCGGTCGTTGCAGGTCGCCGAGGCCGCCGGGCTGCCGTGCGTGGTGTCCTCCGCGCTGGAGACGAGCATCGGGCTCGGCGCACAACTCGCGCTTGCCGGGGCGCTGCCGGAACTGGACTTCGCCTGCGGGCTTGGCACGCTGTCCCTGTTCGACGGCGATGTGGTCGGCGGGTCCGGCTCGCTGCGCGCCGTCGATGGCTACCTCGCGGTCCCGCGCAGGCCACCCGCACCCGACGCCGCGCTGCTCGACCGTTACGAGCTGGCCGACCCCCAGCGAGCTGCCTGGTGGCGCGACCGGCTGCGTCGCGTCCGAGCTGAACAACAGCGAGCCGAACACCGGCTATAGCGCCGGCAGTTCTTGGGCCCGGCCGATAAGTGGGGCGAGCGGATCGCCGGTAAGGCGCACTCGGTCGATCACGGTGCGGATCGTCCAGCGGTCCGGCCGCAGCTCGGGGTCCTGCAGCTCGTCCCAGCTGATGGGTACGGACACCGGCGCGCCGGCTGCGGGCCGAGCGCTGAACGGCGCCACCAGCGTCTTGTTGATCGCGTTCTGGGTGTAGTCCAGGCGCGCGAGCCCTTGCCGGCGGTCTTTGTGCCATTCCCAGCTGACCAGTTCCGGGACGATGCGGCCGATGGCGCGCGACACCTTCTCGACCCAGGTTCTGGTGTCCGCGAAGGTGTACCCGCCGCGGACCGGGACCCAGATCTGCACGCCGCGCTGGCCGGTGACCTTCGGCATCGCGTCGACGCCGAGGTGCTCCAAGGCCACCCGGTACAGCCGGGCGAGCACCAACACGTCGTCGAAGCTGCTGGCTGAGCCGGGATCGATGTCGATCAGCGCCCAGGTCGGCTGGTGCACGTCGGGAAGCTGGGAGGTCCACGGGTGCAGCTCCACCGCCGCGAAGTTCGCCAACCAGACCAGCGCGGGAACGCTGTCGATGACGGCGTAGCACTGCGTCTCACCCGGGTCGGCGTCCTCGTTGCGCCAGCGGGACAGCCACTGCGGCGCGTGGCTGGGGACCTCCTTGTGCCAGAACCCCGGGCGGTTCACTCCGTCCGGATACCGGTGGGAGTTCACCGGGCGACCGGCGAGGTAGCGGAGCATGAACGGGGCGATCATCGCGTGGTAGCGGATGAGGTCGCGCTTGGTGACCGGGGGCTGGAGATCCCATCCCGGGAAGAGCACCTTGTCCAGGTTCGTCAGCTTGATCTCGCGACCCTGCACGGCCCACCGACCGTCGGAGCCGAGCGCGTCTAGTTCTGCCAGCTCGTCGGCGGTCGGCGGGTCCCACGTCGGCCCCGACGCAACGGCGGCTTCCGCGGCGACTTCGTCGTTGGTGCGGCCGGTCTTGACCGACAAGGGGTGGTCCTCAGGGTCCCACCCGGACCGCGCGTGGTCGTCGTTCTTGTGGATCAACAGCCACTGCTCTTTACCTGGCCGGGCGTCGTTCCGGCGGACGAGTACGAACCGGCCGGCCAGCTTCTCGCCATGCAGGTCGAAGTGCAGCTCGCCGCGCTCGATGGCCCGGGTCGGGTCGCCGGTCTCCGCGGGCTGCCAGGTCCCCCAGTCCCAGACGATGACGTCACCGCCGCCGTACTCGCCCTTCGGGATGATGCCCTCGAAGTCGAAGTACTCGATGGGGTGGTCCTCGACATGGACCGCCAGTTGCCTGGCCTTGGGGTCCAGCGTCGGCCCCTTCGGCACCGCCCAGCTGGCCAGTACTCCAGCCACTTCCAGCCGCAGGTCGTAGTGCAGCCGGCGAGCTCGGTGGCGTTGTACGACGAACCGGCTCTGACCTGCCGGCGCCGCGGTCCCGGCCGGCTCCGCGGTGACCGAGAAGTCGCGCTTGACCCGGTAGGCCTGCAGCCGCTCCTGCTGGTCGCTCATCGAGCCTCGCCTGCAGTCATGGAGCAGGTATACCCCCAGCCGAGCCAGCTCAACGGCACCTCCCGGCAGGTCGACCTGGCGAGGCCATGGCAAGGTAGAACCGTGATCGAATCCAGGGAGTCGGCATGAGGCCACAAGCTCGACTGTGCGCACGGGGGCTCGCGGCCGGGCGCGTCGCCATCGGCGTCGTCGCACTGGTGCGGCCGGATCTGATGGCTCGGTCGTGGGTGGGCGCAGCCCAGGCCGCCGGGCCGGCGGGGGTGGTGTTAGGTCGCGCCGCGGGTGGTCGCGACATCGCGCTCGGGGTCGGCGTGTTGCTCGCGTCGTGCCGGAGAAACGGGCGTGGGATGGTGGGCTGGACCGTCGCCGGGTCGTTCTGCGACGCGGTCGACGTGGCCGCGACCATTGCTTCGTGGCGCGAGCTGCCCCGGCGGGGACGCTGGGCCGTCGCTGGTGCCGCCAGTTCCGGAGTCCTGCTCGGCGCGTTGACGGTCGTGCTCGCCCGGCGGCGATAGACCGGGCCAGTGAGTCACGGCCCAGCGAGTCACGGCGAGGTGCAGGCCGACGGCGCTGATCTGCGGCCCGGCGACATCGATGACGCGGTTGGCGGCCTGCTGGATGCGCTCGACGCCGTGGACGGTTCCCGGACGCGCAGGGCCCCGCGCGCGACGGCGTGCAGATGCCGGCCTGGCACCACCACACTCCCGCCGGTGACTGGGTCAGCCTGGTGAACATCGGCGTCGGGCCGACGAACGCCAAGACCGTGACCGATCACCTCGCGGTACTGCGGCCGGACACCATGGTGATAATCGGGCACTGCGGGGGCCTGCGTAACCATCAACGTCTCGGCGACTTCGTGGTCGCCACCGCCTACCAGCGCGCGGACCACGTGCTCGACGGGGTGCTGCCCGCGGATGTGCCGGTGATCCCGAACCACCGGCTGAACACCTTCCTGCTCGACGCCCTGGACGCCGCGCAGACGCAGTACCGGCTGGGCGTCGTGCACACACCGACAACCGTAACTGGGAGTTCAACCAGGGCAGCACGCTCGCGGCGATGCGGGCCTCGCGCAGCACCGCGGTGGACATGGAGTCAGCGACGATCGCCGGCAACGGGTTCCGGTCCCAGCAAACGCCAGCACCTCGGGATCGCGCTCACGTGCCTGGACCGGGTGCGCCGCGAGCACCCCGGTGGGCTGCCGAGTCACGACATCCGCTCCGTCGACGAGCCGCTGTTCGAGGTGGATTGACTGCGTTGCCGTGCGTCCGGTGGGTGGACGAGGATGGCCCCGGCGCCGCGGGAGGTGAAGTAGCTCCATCCCCAGTCGAGCAGGACCTTGAGCCGGTTGCGAAACCCGATCAGATAGACGATGTGCACGCCCAGCCAGAGCAGCCACGCCGGCAGGCCGCCGAACCGCAGCGGGTACCGGCTGGTGCCTCCGGCCGGTGGCCGCAGTGGCAGCTCGGCCACCGCGTCACCGCGGCCGAGTACGGCCATAATCCCCTTGTCGTGATAGCGAAACGGCCTTAACGGGCTCCCTGCGACGAGCCGGACGACCTGTTCACCGGCGTGCCGGCCGGTCTGGATCGCCGCCGACGCCAGCATCGGCGGTGCTGCGCCGTGCACCGGGGTCGTGACGGCTATGTCGCCGGCGGCGAACACGTTCGGGTGGCCCGCGATCTGCAGCTGTGGGTCGACCAGGATCCGCCCGTGCCGGTCGACCTCCAAGCCGAACGCGGCGCCGAGCGGGGTCGCCTGCACTCCGGCGGCCCAGATCACCGTGTCGGTGTCGATCCGGTGCCCGTCGGCCAGCGTCACACCGGCGGCGTCGGCGCTGTCGACGGTCTTGCGCAGGCGAACCTCGACACCGCGCCGTCGCAAATCCTCCAGGGCCCGCTTCGACGAGCGCGGGCTGAACCCGGCGAGCAGCCGCGGCCCGGCCTCGACGAGGGTCACCCGCAGGGCCGTGTTCGGGCCGACCAGCTCCTGGCCCATCGAGGCGAGCGCCCCGGCAGTCTCCACCCCGGTCGGACCACCGCCGACGACCACCGCTGAGATGGGTGTGCTGGCGTGGTCGGCTGTCGCTGCCGTCTCCTCAAGGCGGTTGAGCAGGTGCATGCGCAGCCGAACAGCGTCATCCAGCGTGTACAGCGGCCAGCTGTGCTCGGCCATACCCGAGATACCGAAATAGTTCGTCTCGGCACCGGCGGCCAGGATCAGGTAGTCGAACTCCACCGCGGAGCCGTCGCGCAGGCACAGCGTGCGGTCTGCCCAGCGCACCGAGACCGCGGCACCCATCCGGACGGTCACGTTCGACTGCCGGCGAAAGATCGTCCGCAGGGCCGTACCGACCTCTTCAGCCGCCAGGTAGCCGGTGCTCACCTGGTAGAGCAGCGGCTGGAAGGTGTGATAGTTGTTTTTGTCCAGCACGATGACGGCGGCATCGACTCCTCGTAGCGCGTGTGCCGCGTTCATGCCGCGAATCCAGCCCCGAGCACCACCACCCGCGGCCGCGCGGAACGATCGGCGACGGCGGGTACACGGTCGCTCATGTGATCCTGGGCCCCATTTCATTTCGTCCCGGTCGCCACTGAGCTCAGGAGTACCCGGCCACCTCGCGGTGTACTCGCCGGCGGACCTCAAGGTGCCTGAGTTCCCGAACTCAACAACAGAGCTGTCACACAGCCGCCGGCCAACCCTGCTGTTGAGCTCGGGAACCTGGGAGCAGCCAGGGCATAGACGCAACTGGACGCGAGGTAGGCGATGGTCGCGTGTCTCGATCAGTGGCGTCACTCCATCATCGGCTGCGATGACGCGGGCTTGCCGGATCAGATTCGGGATATCGAATCGGTGTCGCGGATGGAGTATTCGGTAATGCTGGACGCAGTCGCGGAATTGGAGAACCGCAACATCGCGGTCACCGCCGGTGGGGCGCTGGCACCGTGTCTGCCCAACACCGCCGTGGCGCTGGCCGCCGATGAGATCGGCCCGGTCCAGGTGAAGGTGATCACCGAGATGATGGGCGCGATCCCCACTACGGTCGGTCCTGCCGAGCGTGAGGCCGCGGAAGCTGAGCTGGCTCTCCACGCCCGGTCGTTTCACCCCACCGCACTGCACAAGATCGGCCAGCGGATCCTGGCCCACCTCGATCCGGACGGTCCGGAACTTGGGACGAGCCACAACCCGCCCCGGTCGCCGGAGAACTAAGATTCTGGGAGCGCCGCCGTGATGGGCGACTGGGCCTGGAGGGATTCACTACACAACCCGCTGCGCTGCTAAGAAGAATTCAGCTCAAGATCACTTGCGCCGGGTCCTTGTCGGGACGCAGGCCGCGCCAGGCGGCGTGCCGCAGCCGGCGGTCCGGAGTCAGCACCCGGTACTCGACCTCCCCGACGAGCTGGGGGCGGACCCAGTGCGTCCGGCGGGCGTGCTCGCGGGGCACCGGCTCGTCGAACGGGCTGCCCGGCTCTTCGAGATCAACGAGGCGTACCAGCAGGTCGTCGAGCATCCGGTCGGTGAACCCGGTACCGACGTCGCCGATGTAGCGCAGCCTTGCCTCGTCGTCGTAGGCCCCGAGCAGGAGCGCGCCGAGGGTGCCGGCCCGGCGGCCCTGCCCGGTCGTCCAACCTCCGATGATGACTTCTTGGGTGCGCCACAGCGCGGTCTTCGTCCACGCCGGCGAGCGGCGACCGGGCTCATACCGGGAGCTGAGCCGTTTGCCGACGACGCCTTCCAGGCCGTGCAGGCGGGCCACTTCGAGCAGTTGACGGCCGTCGACGTCGGTGTAGTCCGGCGGCACCCGGACCCGCGGTGAGACACCATCGACGGCCAGCTCCGCGAGCAGCTCCCGGCGCTGCTGGTAGCTCTGCGACAGCAACCGGCGACCGTCGAGGTCGAGCAGGTCGAAGACGTAGTAGGAGATCGGGATGCGGTCCACCAACCACGGGCTCGGCGCGCGGACGTGCATGCGCTGCTGGAGCAGCGCGAAATCCGGACGTCCGGCCGCGTTCAGCGTCACGATCTCGCCGTCGAGCAGCACCGGTCGACCCCCGACCAGCCCACTGAGCGCAGCCAGCTCGGGATACCCCGCCGTGATGTCGTTGCCATTGCGGCTGTACAGCCGCACCTGATCGCCCGCGGCCGCGGCGACCGCGCGCACACCGTCCCACTTGAACTCGAACGCCCAGCCAGGACCCGACGGGGGCTCGCCGGCCGACGCCAGCATCGGCGCCACCGGCTCGGGCAGCTCGGACCGGGTTGTCGTCATCACCCCACAGCCTGCCCCCTTTGCCTGCGCAACGGCGCGAGCGGTTGGCGGATCGGGCTGGCGGGTAGATATAGCGCACCAGGCAAGGGGAGGGCCGCTGATGATCTCGCCCTCGACCGCGATGAGAACTCGGGCTCTGCGCCGATGCCACCGGTGAGCGGGCCATTCGCGGGATCTGGCAGTCCCGGCGGCGGGAGCAGGAGCGGGCATTGACCGCGCGGGTTGGCTCATGGCTGGTGTGGTGGGTCCCGCTCATGGCGTTGTGGATAGTTCTGGACTATTCGCTCGACGTCGCCGAATTGCTGGTGGGGGCCGGGGTCGCCGCGGCCGGGGCGGTTGCGGCCGAGCTGGTCGGGCACCAGACCGATTCGCACTTCCGCGTCCGCATCAGCTGGTTGATCCCGCTGTGGCGGCTGCCGGGGCAGGTGATACGTGACACCGTCATCGTGTTTGCTGCCTTGGCGCGACTGCTGATTCATGGGGAGCAGCCGGCCAGCGGGTTTCTGGAAGTGCCCAAGGCGTGGGGTGACGAGTCAACGGAGGGAATCAGCCGGCGGGTACTGCTAGTGGGAGCCACCTCGGTGGCGCCCAACACTTTCGTGCCGCCGCCATCGGCATGCTGCTGGGGGTGATCCCTTTGGGGATCGTCGCCTGGCGGGGCACGGTCATGGAAGCGGTGGTGGCCTATGAGGCCATCAGCTCCATCATCGTCATGGTTTTGGTCCTCTTACCTCAGGGCTTCGGGCGTTCCGCGGAGTTCGAGTTGCCCGTTTTACTGGCTGTGCTTCTCCTGGGTAGTGAGCTGGTCTTCGTGCGGTCTTTGGAGCGTTGGCTGTGACGGTCCGAGATGTCGTCGCCGATGTCCTCCTCGGGCTGGCCGTGGTCCTGGTGCTGGCCTCGTCGTTAGGGGTGTTGGTGATGCGCGTGACGTGTACCAAAAGCTTCATTTCGTGACCCCGATCAGCCTCATCGCCCCCACCTTGGTGGCCGTGGCCGTCCTGGTCCAACAGGGCTATTCCGAGAACACCGTCGAAACCTGGTTGGCGCTTTTGTTCCTTGTCGTCGCCGGACCGTTCCTGACCCATGCCACCATCCGCGCTGCCGCTGGGTAGCACGCCGGGAGCGGTGAACTCCGCCGGGACGATCGCGCTGATCAGCTTCTTCGTCCTCATCATCGGCGAGCTACTCGAGCAGACCCTCATCGTCCGGGAAGGGGCCCGGTAAGTGAGCATTTTTCCCTTCATCGTGGTGGCCTAGGTGTTGGCCGTCGGGCTCTACGGCATCATCACCAGCCGTCATCTGGTGCACCAGATCGTCTGCTTGATCGTGGTCCAGTCCTCCACTTACATTCTGCTGCTCGGGGTCGGCTACAAGACCGGAGCGGTGGCGCCCTACTTCTATGACATCCCGCCGAACACTCCCGCTGTGGACCCGGTTGTGCAGGCCCTTGCCCTCACCGACGTGGTGGTCGAAGCCGCCGTGACGGCGCTGCTACTGGCCTTCGCTGCGCAAGCCCACAAGCGATTCGGGACGCTCGATCCTGAAGAGCTCCGGCAGCTCCGGGGTTGAGCGGCCACCCTGTCATGGACTCCCTCCTGCCGCTGGCTGTGGCCGTCCCGCTGCTGGGCGCGGCGGGATATCCGCGCTGAATCCACTGGTCGGCAGCCGGCGACGCGTCCTCGACGCGGTGGCGATCCTCATCGCCGCGGGGGTCACGGGCCTGCTGGTGACCATCATGCTCAGCACGGCCGGCGGCCAGCAGGTGTACTGGTTCGCCGGTTTCACACCGTCGCACGGGGTGGCGCTGGGCATCGACTTCGCCGTCGACGAGCTCAACTCGGGCCTGGCCGCGCTGACCGCCACGCTGGTCACCGCGGCGCTGATCTTTTCCTGGCGCTACTTCGAGCGGGTCTCCACCTATTACCACGCCCTGATGCTGATCTTCCTGGCCGGAATGGTCGGCTTCTGCCTGACCGGGGACGTCTTCAACCTGTTCGTGTGGTTCAAGGCCGCGTTGTTTTTGTGCGTGGACATCGTCTTGCACCGGCTGGGGTCGGTCAACGAGACCACCCTGCACGGCCGGGGCAGGCGGCTACCCGTCACCGGCGTCATATTCGGCCTGGCCGCGCTGGCGCTGGCCGACCTACCCCCGTTCGCGCTGTACCGCGGGGCGGAGGCCTCGGAGGAGACCTCGGAGACCGACGAGGCCAAGGGCCGCACCCCGTTGTCCATGATCGTCCCGCCGATCGCGCTGGTGGCTCTCGCGCTCGTCGTCGGGCTGCTCCCGCAGTTGGGAGCCTTGGTCCAGGATGGCGCTGTCCGGTTCCAGGACCAGGCGGCCTACAACGCCACCGTACTGGCCGGCGCCCACATCGCCCACCCGACCGCGCTGCTGGCCCCGGAGGACACCAGCGTCACCACCACTGACGTCGTGACCGGGTGTCCTCGTATACGTGATAAAAGTCACAGGGCGGCGCCGCTGATTCCGGCGCGGACGATTCACCTAAAAGAGATCGCTCCGTTGGCGATTGTGGCCGTATCTTCGATTAAGCCACCAATGATTATTTCACCTTGCAGATTCACGTGCACCTGAGCATCACCGGCTGCGCGAGGTCTGCCGAATGGCAGGAGACACGATGAACCACGAAGCCGCCCAGACCGTTCTCCGCAGCGGCACTCAGTGGCGGAAATCGAGCTACTCGTTCCCCGACGGCCAAGAATGTGTGGAGATCACCACAGAGCTGACCGGGTGGGTCGGTGTTCGAGACAGTAAGCTCGGCACTGACAGCCCAGTGCTCGCCTTTACCTCCGCACAGTGGCGGGCCGTAGTAGCCGGAGCCTGCACCGACGAGCTCGACGTCTAACCGACCAGCAAGCAGGGCCGCAGCGCTCTCATGTGGGAAGCGGGGAACTCGCCGCGGCGGGGAAGCTCTTGAGCGCTGCACGTAAGGCCCCGAACACGTCGATTTCCCGGGACAACCGCAATGAGTCCTTGCACGGCGGCTGTATCCAGGTAATCGGTCCCCGTGGGGTCATGGTGGGTGGCAGCATCAGCACGCCGGTAACCTCGTGCACGGTGGGCGGCCACGGCAACATGACCCCATACCTTTCCCCGGCGAGCACGACATGGTGCTCAGGGAAGTCCGGGTGAGCCAGCACCGCCGGGACACAGCGTCGCGCGGTGAGAATGTGAATAAGTTCAATGCTGAGCGGGATCGGCACTGCTATGGCCGACACCTCACAGTCCAGACTCAACCGTATCTGATCACAGTGCTGGGTGATCGGCCAGCCCCACGCCTCGTATGTGGCGACGCCCACCTGGCCAGCGTCTCCGCTTTCGCAGCTGTCCGGGCTGTTCTGGAGGACCTGCTGTTGCTCCGCAGCCGGAGTCATAGCGCTTAGGCGGCGGATGACGCACTCGCTGCAGGGCATCCCTCGGCCGGGGGCGACAGTCTCAATCAGCTCAAGACTCATGAGCGACCCGCACAACGTGCCCACCATGCCCGTCTCGCAGCGGTCCCGGAGCGAAACCAGGTGCACGGTGCGGGCGGTCTCGCCGGTCACACCGGCTCGGTAGCGGACCAGCATCACTGACTGGTCCGCCATAACCGCCGCACCGGCACCTGACCCCCCCGGCCGGTTGGTATCACTCACCGCGCTCCCTCGATGTGGGGTGGACAGGACGCGGCGGTCGCCATTGGCACATCACAACGTCTAAACGTCGCCTCAGCAGGCGAGATCGTCGAACTCGCCGTCCTTGGCGCCAGCTAGGAAGGCAGCCACCTCATCACGGGTGAAGATCAACGTTGGGCCACTCGGATGACGAGAGTTCCACACCGCGACGTCGCCGCTATCCAGTGCCGCGGTCTCCACGCAATTACCGAGCTGACCACTGTGCCTGCTCTTACGCCACGTGACCCCAGCAAGGTCCGCGGCCGATATGCCGTTGGGAATCGACTCCGACATAGAAGCATCCTCCCTCGTGTATGCACCTGCACGTGCATGGGGTTAAGTTAGCGCGTGCCGCTGCAGGCGTCAATGCACGTGCATCTGCTTGGAAGGATCTTCCGCGAAGAACCCGCGATCGGGTGACGCTGGTTGCGCGGCGGGCGGAGCCGAGCCGTTCAATCGCGCATCGTGACGGGGCACCCCCACGGTTTACCCGCGGATGGTGCCCCTTCTAAGCTCAGCGGCGTCCAAGTTCTTACTGCAACGCTTGTGAGGTTCCGATGCCCGGTACCGACGTCCAACCGTCGGACGATAAGTGAGACGCCCATCTACATCGATACAACCAAGGCGTGCGGTAACTGGTCAGGTCTTCGGCGTGTCGAGTTGATCTCCGCGTCAGGGTGTTGATCATAGTGTGGTGTCCGCTGATCGACGTCGGTCCTATGAGGAGCTTGCCGCGGAGAACGCGGAGCTCCGGGCGGTGGTCGAGGTGT
>JBBPZY010000282.1:0-11848 GCA_038276315.1 Mycobacteriales bacterium | reverse complement strand
CTCGAAGCCCTTGGCGAGGTCGGCGTAGGCGACCTCGTTGTCGCACACCGTGCACATCCGCTGGTAGCGCACCCGGCCGGCGTCGGTGTCGTGCACCTGATGGAAGGACACATCACGGTCCTCGATAGCCGAATACAGCCGGACCGGGATGCTGACCATCCCGAAGGCCAGTGCGCCCTTCCATATCGCCCTCATCGCACTACCCTGCGACACTCCGAGCTACGTGTCCAGTCCAAACCGTGGCCAACGGCGTACCGTGATGTGGTTTGAGCATTTTCCTCCGGAGCGGGGGTGCGCTATGACCGTCATCATCATTGCGGTGCTCGTCGCGATCGTGGTCATCGGGGCGTTGTGGTTACTGTCTGGTGCGCGGGTGGTCAGCCAGATGGAGCGTGGTGTGGTGTTCCGGTTCGGTCGGGTGTCCAGTACACCTCGACAGCCCGGGCTGACCTGGGTCACCCCGGGGGTGCAGAAACTCCGCAAGGTCAACATGCAGATCGTCACCATGCCGGTGCCCGCGCAAGACGGCATCACCCGCGACAACGTGTCGGTGCGGGTCGACGCGGTGGTGTACTTCCGGGTCGTCGACCCGGTCAAGGTCGTCGTCGACGTGCAGGACTACCTGCAGGCCATCTCGCAGGTCGCGCAGACCTCGTTGCGCTCGATCATCGGCAAGAGCGACCTGGACGATCTGCTGTCCAACCGCGAGCGGCTCAACGAGGGACTGGAACTGTTGATCGACAGCCCCGCGCTGGGCTGGGGCGTGCAGATCGACCGGGTGGAGATCAAGGACGTCGCGCTGCCGGAGTCGATGAAGCGGTCGATGTCGCGTCAGGCCGAAGCCGAGCGGGAACGGCGGGCTCGGGTGATCAGCGCCGAGGGCGAGCTGCAAGCGTCGGAGAAGCTGGCCCAAGCCGCCGCCGCGATGGCCGACACCCCGGCCGCGATGCAGCTGCGACTCCTGGAGACCGTCGTCCAAGTCGCCTCAGAAAAGAACTCCACCCTGATCCTTCCCTTCCCCATCGAGCTCCTGCGCTTCCTCGACGCCAACACACCCCCCAAACGCGCCGACTTAGCGGACAGTGATCGCGACGACCCCGCTGTTGGTACCTAGGTAGGCGCGGGTGCCGGCGAGGGTGGGGGAGGCGAAGTGGGGCAGCTCGCCTACGTCGATCTGCGCGCGGGGCTTGCCGGTCGCCGGATCCAGGGCGTAGAGGATGCCGTGGTCGGTGTCGGTCACCCAGACCGCGCCGCCGCCGACGACCGGGGACCCGTCGGCTGGTACCGACGCCGTCCAACGCACCCGCAACCCTCCGGCGGGGTCGACGTCCACCGCGCGCATGCTGTCGCTGCACGGGATGTAGACCGTCGAGCCGGCCACCGCGCTGCCGCCGAAGGCCTGGCAGACCGGTTGCGCGGTGAGCTGCCCGCCGATTCCGCCGAGCCGGTTGATGTCGAGCAGGTAGCCAACGCCTCGCTTGCCGACGGCGAGCACCCGATCGCCGACTACGGCCGGGCTCATCGACCCAAGGTCGAGGTCCTTCGTGTTGTCGTCCTTCCACTGCGCCGGGCTGAAGCTGTCGATCAGGGACAGCTGCGGGGTCAATGCGAGCACCGAGTCACTGTGGTCGTAGACCTGGGTCGACTCGCCATTGCCCACCGAGTAGAGCAACCGCCCGTTGTGGACGACACCGCCGCCGGGCGCCCAGATCGCGCCTTCCCGGGGGGTCGGCACGACGTAGCTGCGCAGCGGGCCGGTGCCGGTAGTCGGCGCGGCGACGACCGAGCCGACGTAGTTGCCGCAGTCGCCGAACAGCCCGCCGTAGCCGACGTACACCCAGCCGTCGAGCACCGTCAGCGCGGCGCGTTGCTGTTGGGCGATCTCGTCACCTTTCGGCGGGGCCAGCGCGCGGCGCAGGATGACCGCGCCGCTGGCCAGGTCCACCCCTGCCAGGGTGTGCCGGCCGCCCTCGGTTTCGGCGACGACGAAGACCAGCCCGGTGGCCGGGTCGTAGGCCGGTGTGCCGGTGATTCCCAGCGGGTCGATGTTGCCGCAGGGCAGGCCCGAGCCGTTCACCGGCTTGCCCAGCGACGCCGACCACACGACGTGCCCGTCCGCTGCCGCCAGCGCGTAGACCGTATTGTGCTCGGTCGCCGCGATGATCCGGTCGCCGATCACCAGCGGCTGGCCGTACACCGCGCCGTCGAGTTTCGTCTGCCACGCCTTGCGCAGCGTCCCGAGCGGGGCGAACTGATCGGCGACGCCGGTGCGGGCGTTGTCGTGGTGATAGGTCGGCCAGTCGGCGGGCCCGACCGCCGCCGGCGGGCCCGTCCCCGGGGGCCGGGCGCTACTCATCGGCGGGGGCGCCGGTGCCGGTGCCACGCCGGGTGCCGAGCAACCCGCTACGGTGGCAAGCACGACGACTGCGATGGCGGCTCTCATACGCGACAGTCTGCCGCTTGACCTCAGGGCTCCGGCATGAGTCCCACTTGCGTGAGATAGGTAGTCATATTCCAGTAGTCGCGATTGTCCTTGATCTTGCCGTGCCGCAGCACGCCGATCGAGATGCCGGGAATGTCGAAACGCTCTCCGGTGGCGGGGAAGTCACGCTCGACGTCCGGGCAATCGTTGGTACCCGACATGGTCCATTCGAACGAGTACGCTTCACTGGTCACGATGGCTTGCCCGAGCGTGAAGCGGTAGTCGGTCGAGAAACCGACCTCCATGCCGTCGACGAACGCTCTCACCGCATCAATCCCCTCGAATTGCTCCTCGAGCCCGAGATCGGTGTAGACCACGTCGTTCGTCATGAAATCAGTGACGGCGACGGGATCGTGCGCATTCCACGCCGCGAGATAGTCCTCGATCCACGCTATTACCTCGTCCCGGTGAAGCCCTAGTTTCATGACGCCTCCAGCCTGGTTGTCGCCCCGGCGTTCGTCTCCTCAGCCACATCTGCCCCACAGCAGAGGTGGGTGGATCTTTGGTGGAGGTGCCACAGACGGCAACTTCGGGCGAAAAGTCGCCGTCTGCGGCAACTGCGCAGACCACGACAGTCCTTCTGCAGATTTCACTGACAGTAACATCGGGGCCGGCAGCGGAGGCCGTGGGATTCTCGACCCTTCTAACGATCTCGCAGTGAGGAGCACGACCACTGCGGTGGCGAGTCTCACAGCTGCCGGTGCGGATGACCTCTACGGTGCGCGCTCACCTGGTTTGGCCGCTTGCGCCGCGTCAGTGCCGGGGCGCCCCCGCGATGGCTAGCCGAAGTTCTACAACGTGGACGTGTGGCAGACCTGGTAGTCCACGTCGGCCCGTAGTTGTCAGGGTGTGGATGTAGACATGCAGTCATCCAGTTGAACCGCCTCATGAAGGGACCTGACGATGCCCACCCGCTCACAACCATGGCCTGCTGGCACGCCGTGCTGGATTGACCTTTTCGTCCCCGACCCCGGCGCCGCGAAGAAGTTCTATGGCGCCGTGTTCGGCTGGACGTTCCTCGACCTCGGCTCGGACTTCGGCCATTACCAGATCTGCCAGGTCGACGGCCGTGCGGCCGCCGCCATTGGCCCGTTGATGGCCGAGGGTCAGCCGTCGGCGTGGACGACGTACCTGGCCAGCGACGACGTCGACGACGTCGACGGCACCGCCAGGTCGATCGCGGCAAATGGTGGCACCCTGCTCGCCGAGCCGATGGACGTACCGGGCGCCGGCCGGATGTGCGTGGCGCTCGACGCCGCGGGAGCGGCGTTCGGCGTGTGGCAGGCCGCCGCCACGATCGGCATCGAGATTTACAACGAGCCCGGCGCACTGGTGTGGAACGACGCCCGCCAGCCGGATCCAGACGCCGCCCGGCAGTTCTACGCGAACGTCTTCGGGTACCGCTACCAGCCGGTGCAAGGCGCTCCGCCGGACTACACCACCTTCCATCTCGACGGTGACCCGCTCGGCGGCATGGGCGGGATGATGGGCGCCCCGGCCGGCACGCCGGCGCACTGGGTCGGGTACTTCTCGGTGGCCGACGCCGACGCCGCGGTCACGGCGGCAACCGCAGGTGGCGGCTCCGTGCTCGGCGGGCCCGACGACACACCGTACGGCCGAATGGCCTTCCTGACGGATCCCAACGGCGCCGTGTTCGCCGTGATGGGTCCCACGTCGTCGGGCTAGGCACTGCACAGGCGAATTGTCCGAAGAACGTTGTCGAACGTGATGTCGGATGTGGTGGGCGATGCAGACCAGCACACGAGACCAGGTGCGGCATCGAATATCGCTGACACGGCCGCCACGGTATAAGAAGCTCACACCCCGTAGATGCCCTCGAGCTCGGCGTCATTGGCCAATTGCAAGCACGTCAGCATCGAGTTCCACTTCGATCCGCGCTCGAGTCATGTCAGCTATGATCCCACGTCGTTCTGGGTCAATGCCCAATGTGTGCCGCCACGGCTCGCGCCGCTCAGCGTCGCTCGTCGTAGCCGGCGCGGCGGAGTGCGTCGGCCAGCGCGCCACCGGCGGCAGGTTTGCTGGGAACCGGCGGGCGCTGGGTGGCGGCCTTGCGGGAGGCGGCGGCTGGCGGCGGGCCGGCGGCTTTGCGGGACGTGCCGGTTGGCGGCTTGGGCTCGGCGGGGTCGTCGAGCCGCAGGGTAAGGCCGATGCGGTTGCGCGGAACGTCGACGTCAAGCACCTTCACCCGTACGACGTCGCCCGGCTTCACCACATCGCGGGGATCCTTGACGAAGGTCTTGGACATCGCCGAAACGTGCACCAGGCCGTCTTGATGCACGCCGACGTCAACGAACGCGCCGAACGCGGCGACGTTGGTGACCATGCCTTCGAGCACCATGCCCGGCTTCAGATCCGCGATCTTGTCGACGCCCTCGGCGAAGGTTGCGGTGGCGAAGGCCGGTCGCGGGTCCCGACCCGGCTTCTCCAACTCGGCGAGGATGTCGGTGACGGTGGGCAGGCCCACTGTGTCATCGACGAAGTCAGCCGGTCGCAGCGAGCGCAGCACCGTGGTGTTGCCGATCAACGTGGTGATGTCGGTACCGGCGGCGGTGAGAATGCGGCGCACCACCGGGTAGGACTCGGGGTGCACGCTGGAGCGGTCGAGCGGGTCGTCGCCGGCGGGGATGCGCAGGAAGCCGGCGCACTGCTCGAACGCCTTGGGGCCCAGCCGCGCGACGTCGGCCAGGGCTCGCCGGGTGCGAAACGGGCCGTGCGCGTCGCGGTGGGTCACGATGTGCTCGGCGAGCCCGACGGTGATGCCCGACACCCGGCGCAGCAGCGGCGCGGACGCCGTGTTGACGTCGACGCCGACGGCGTTGACGCAGTCCTCCACCACCGCATCCAACGAGCGCGATAGCGCGGCTTCGGGAAGGTCGTGCTGGTACTGGCCGACGCCGATCGACTTGGGATCGATCTTCACGAGTTCCGCGAGCGGGTCCTGCAATCGGCGCGCGATCGACACCGCGCCGCGCAGCGACACGTCGAGCTCAGGCAGCTCTTGGGACGCATAGGCCGAAGCGGAGTACACCGACGCGCCCGCCTCCGACACCACGGCCTTGGTGACATCCAGCTGCCTGACCAGCTCGGCGGCGAGCTTGTCAGTCTCCCGGGAGGCGGTGCCGTTACCGATCGCGATCAGCTCGACCCGGTGCTTCGTAGCGAGGCGCGCCAGTACGGCCAGCGCCTCGTCCCAGCGGCGTTGCGGTACGTGCGGATAGATGGTTTCGGTGGCCACCACCTTGCCGGTGCCGTCGATGACCGCAACCTTGACGCCGGTGCGGTAGCCAGGATCCAGGCCCATGGTCGGCCGAGCACCCGCGGGTGCGGCGAGCAGCAGATCCCGCAGGTTGGTGGCGAAGACCCGGACCGCCTCGTGCTCGGCGGCCTGGCGAAGCCGCATCCGCAGGTCGAGACCCAGGTGCAGCAGGATCCGGGTGCGCCAAGCCCAACGCACGGTCTCGGCGAGCCAACGGTCGGCCGGACGACCCCGATCGTCGACGCCGAGGTTCTCGATACCCCAGCACGCGGCGATGGCCTGCTCATAGTGACTGCCCCCCGACTCCAGTGCAGCCTCCGGCTCTGGCTCGGGGGAGATATCCAGCACGCCTTCCTTCTCACCCCGCAGCAGCGCCAGGATGCGATGCGAGGGCAGCTTCGTGAAGGGTTCGGAGAACTCGAAGTAGTCCGCGAACTTCGCCCCGGCCTCCTGCTGGCCGTCGCGCACCCGGGAGACCACCCGACCCCGCGACCACATCCGTTCGCGTAGGGACCCGATGAGGTCGGCATCCTCGGCGAAGCGCTCCACCAGGATGGCGCGGGCGCCGTCGAGCGCGGCGGCACCATCGGGCACCCCCCGGTCAGCATCGACGTAACCCGCGGCGGTGGCGTGCGGGTCAAGGGTCGGATCGGCGAGCAGCCCGTCGGCCAACGGCTCCAGCCCGGCTTCGCGGGCGATCTGCGCCTTGGTTCGGCGCTTGGGCTTAAACGGCAGGTAGAGATCCTCCAGCCGGGCCTTGGAGTCGACCTCCATGATCTTCGCCTCAAGCGCGTCGTCGAGCTTGCCCTGCTCGCGGATCGAGTTGAGGATCGCCTTGCGGCGCTCCTCCAGATCGCGCAGGTAGCCCAGCCGCTCCTGCAGGGTGCGCAGTTGCACGTCGTCGAGCCCACCGGTGGCTTCCTTGCGATACCGGGCGACGAATGGCACGGTGGCGCCCCCGTCGAGCAGCCCGACAGCGGCGCTCACCTGCCGCTCGGGCACCCCCAGCTCGTCAGCGATCCGCTGGTTGAGCGACGCCGTCGCCACGCGCACACAGTCTCCTCCCGGATCAACCCGCCTGCCCAGTGAACCTAATGCAGGCTCAGTCGGGGGCCGGAAGAGCCTCGCGAACCCGGCGGATCGCGCGCGTCGGCAGGCGGATCCCGAACTCCCGCACGCCACGTTGTTACCCAACGTTAATGGGGTCAAGGTCAGCGAGGAATCTCCTCGCTGCCGCTCCCCAATAGTGGCCGGATCTATGACTTTAAGTAGCACCTCACAAGTTAGACGGGTGATTCGAGCAGCGACCGGTGTGCCGCTCACACGATCACGGTTTGATAACGGTAGCCTCTCGCGTATCCGGACGATCGTGGGTCGCGCTGACCGGGCGCGACTCTCGCGGGCTCAAGTGGCGATGACGACGGGCGCCAGGTGAGCCTCCCCGGGAAGTCCGTACGGCGTCGATCAGCCGGCCCGCCCCAGACGCGGCGCCGTACGGGCTTTCCGCACCCTCGACGACACCGCTGGCGATGAACCCTGCTGGCAGTTTCGGCGAATGGAGATGTATCGGATCGGTGAGGAGGTGGCGCGTCGCTGATCGGGTGGAGGGCAACCACTATTTTCCCGCGGAATCACTGCACAGGGAGCATCTCGTGGACAGCTCCACCACGACGGTGTGCCCGTGGAAGGGCCAGGCGCACTACTACACCGTGCAGGTCGATGGCGCGGCCAACCCGGAAGCGGCCTGGTACTACCCCAAGCCCAGCCGGCTGGCCCGCAGGATCACCGACCACGTGGCGTTCGGCAACGGTGTGCACGTTGAGGGTGAGCGGGAGGTCGAGACCGGCGGCCTGCTGGATCGGCTTCGCAACCGGCTGGCCGGCTGGCGCTGAACCAGCCAGGGCTCAGTCACTGAGGTCGCGCAACGCATCTTCGATGGCGCGGTGAAATGTCGGGTAGGCGTAGATCATCTGCCGTAGGCGCTCGGTGGGAACCTCGGCGTGCACGGCGACCGCGAGTGCACCGAGCACCTCCCCACCGGTAGGTCCGGCCGAGGTGGCGCCGACGAGGATGCCCCGGTCGGTGTCCTCGACCAGCTTGATGAACCCGTCGTTGCCGGTCTTGTGGATCCAGCCGCGCGCGGTGGACGGGAGGCGGGCCAGCCCGGTGCGCACCCGCAGGCCGTCACGGCGGGCGGCGACCGCGGTCAGGCCCACGGCGCCGACCTCGGGATCGGTGAATGTGACCCGGGGGACCGCCCGGTAATCAGCGGTCTCGCCGTCCTGGCCGAGGATGTCAGCGGCGGCGATCCGCGCCTGGTACATCGACATGTGGGTGAAGGCACCCTTGCCGGTGACGTCCCCGATCGCCCACAGCCGGTCTGCGGCCCGCATCCGCTCGTCGACCTCGATCGTGCGGGCCTGCTCGTCGAGCCCGGCCGCGCCGACGCCCAGCGCAGCCAGATCGGTGCGCCGACCGGTCGCCACCAGGAGCCGTTGCGCGGTCAGTACGTCACCTCCCTGCAGCGTCACGGTGAACTGACCGTTGTGATAAGCCACTTGCGCTGCCGAGGCCCCGGCGCGGACGTCGATTCCCTCGGCGGCGAAGGCGCTGGTGAGCAGCTCGCCGGCCTCGGGCTCGTCACCGGGCAGCAGCTGTGATTGGGCTTCCAGCACCGTGACGTGCGCCCCGAACCGGGCGAAGATCTGTGCGAATTCGCAGCCCACCGGACCGCCGCCCAGGACGATCAGTGACTCCGGCACCTGCGTCACCGCGACCGCTTCCCGGTTGGTCCAGTACGGCGAACTGGGCAGGCCGTCGATCGGCGGGATGGCCGGCTCGGTACCGGGGTTGAGCACGATCCCGCGAGCAGCGCGGAAAACCCGCTCGTCGGCCGAGGTGGACACGGTGACCTCGCCGGGTGCGGTCAGGGCCGCTCGACCACGGACGAGCCGGCCGCCGACCTTCTCGAACCGCTCGACGGCGACCGTGTCATCCCAGTCGTCGGTGGCCTCGGTCCGGATTCGCGCGGCGACCGGCGCCCAGTCGGCGTGCACCTGTGCTGAGCCGGCCAACTCGTCAACGCGGCGGGCCTCCCCCAGAGCGTCGGCGGCGCGGATCATCATCTTCGTCGGCACGCACGCGTAATACGGGCACTCACCGCCGACCAGCCGCGCCTCGACTCCCACGACGGTGAGTTCCGCCTTGGCCAGCCGGGTCGCCACGTCCTCACCACCGGGCCCCATCCCGATCACCACGACATCGACGTTCTCGGCCGGCATGCTGCTCCCTCCCTCGCTTGTATCAACGGCACAGCACATCAGAAATGCACGCTATTCGCCGGGTAGCGCATCGCGCCATTCGAGTGATTTCGTCGATACCGTCACGCGCCCCAGAGGCCTCAGCCGCAACCGCCGGTAGGCACCGTGGAGCCGGGCGGGCCGCCAGTGGGCGTGGCCGAGCAGGTAGCACAGCCATGCCCGCACTGCGTCGGCGAAGGCACGGATTTCGGCGCCGATGGGCGAGTGACCCGGTGAGCCGGCCCCTCTCGGCTCCGCCGGGAACAGACGGGCAGGCGAAACCGAGACTCGACGTTGGCGAGGTGTCGGTCGGCGAGCTGATCAGTAACGTCACGCAAGACCTGTCGACGCTGATGCGCCAGGAGCTCGAGCTGGCAACCGCGGAACTCAAGCAGGAAGTGGTCACCAGCGGCAAGGCCGCCAGCAGTCTCGGGGGCGCCGGTTTCGCCGGCTACATGGTGCTGCTGTTCCTGTCGGTGGCACTGTGGTCCGCGCTGGCCAACGCACGGCCGCGAGCCAGCTGAACGACCGCGCTGGCCAGGCCAAGGAACGCGTCGGCCAGCACACCCACTGACGGCGAGGGTCCCGGAGGCTGTCGTGGTCTTAAGGCAGACTCCGCCGGGTGACATTGGGCTCCGACACTGCGCAGGCGAGGAAGGCGCGCGGAGCCTTCTTCACGCCGCCTGAGCTGTGCCGGTACGTGGCGGACTGGGCGATCAGATCAGCTTCGGATGAGGTACTGGAGCCGTCATGTGGGCAAGCGGCCTTCTTGCTCGCAGCCGGCGAGCGGCTCGACGCGCTCGCCGCGCTAGCGGGCGAGACCCGGAGCGACTTGCGGGAAATCGAGTTACATGGTGTCGAACTACACCGCGACAGTGCTCGCCAGGCAGAGGGGCTCGTCCGATCCGCCGGTTATCAAGCGCGCGTACTGGGGGGGGACTTCTTCCTCATCCCGCCGACTGGACGTTACGACGCGGTCATCGGCAACCCGCCCTACGTCCGGTATCAGGACTTTGCGGGGGAGGCACGGTCGCGCAGCCGCGAGGCGGCGCTGCGAGCCGGCGTCGCTCTGACCCGGCTAGCTTCCTCGTGGGCCGCGTTCACGGTGCACAGCGCACTGTTCCTCAAGCCCGGCGGCCGGCTCGGCCTCGTGCTGCCAGCAGAGCTGCTGTCGGTGAATTACGCGGCTGAAGTACGCCGCTTCCTCATGCAACGATTCGCGCGGGTCCGCCTGGTCATGTTCACCGAACGGGTCTTTCCGGGCGTGCAGGAGGAGGTCGTTCTGCTGCTCGCCGACGGGTACGATCAGGGGCCGGCCGACCATTGCGAGCTCCAGCAGGTCCGCCGCGCCGCGGACCTGGCCGGAGCGGCTGCGCTGGTCCGGACCTGGACACCGGACCCGGTCGAGGGCAAGTGGACCCGTTCGCTGCTTTCCACCGCGGCGCTGGAAACGCATCTGACCGTCGAACGAAGCGGGTATTTCACCACCCTGCAATCGTGGGGCGAGACCACTCTGGGCATGGTCACCGGAAACAACAGGTACTTCGCGCTGCCCGCAGACCGCGCCGGCGAACTGGGCCTGCACGGCGACGAGCTGCTGCCGGTGTCGCCGCCGGGGTCGCGCCATCTGCGAGGTCTGGCCTTCACCGTCGCCGCCTACGAGCAGCTGACCAGCACCGGGTCGTCGACCTTGCTGTTTCGCCCCGCAACCAAGCCCTCGCACGCTGCCAGCCGCTACATCCGGGCGGGCGAGCGAATCGGGGTGCACACCGCCTACAAATGCCGGGTTCGCTCGCCCTGGTGGCGGGTACCACTCGTGGCGCCCTGTGACGTGTTGTTGACCTACATGAATGCCGACAGCCCGCGGCTGTGCGCCAACCACGCCGGCATTCACCACCTCAACTCGGTGCACGGCGTGTACCTACGGCCTGACCTGCGTACGCTGGGAATCGACCTGCTGCCGCTGGGCGCGCTGACCTCGATGACCTTGCTGAGCGCGGAGACGGTCGGCCGCGCCTACGGTGGCGGCATGCTCAAGCTGGAGCCGAAGGAGGCCGACCGGCTGGCGGTTCCCACCCCGGATGTCCTGCGCAGCGCCCGGACCGCGTTGGCGGCGATCCGCTCGCGGGTCGCCGCTCGGTTGAGCAGCCCCGGGGGGCTGACCGAGGCGGTGGCGCTCGTGGACGACATCCTGCTCGTCGGTGAACTCGGTATCGCTGTTTCGGAGGTCAAGTCGCTGCGCGACGCGCATGCGGAGCTGGCCGCCCGCCGCGCCGCCCGAGGAGGTGCCAGCCGTGCCCTCGTCCGCACCTGATGAACCCTCAGACCTCTACGCGTTGCTAGCGCCGCTCGTCGCTGCGCGTCCCGAGATGAATCCATGGGTCCGCCTTTCCCCAGGGGGCATGCAGTACTTCCCGGACTATCAGCTGCTGGAGGCCATGCTGGGCGTCCCCATCGGCGAAGGCGCCGGCTCGCAGTCCGGGCGGCTGGCCAAGGCGACCGATGCCTGGGTGTCACACGAACTCCGGCGCGCCGGCTTCGGAACAGACGAAGTCTGGCCGCGGCTGACGGCACCGAGGATCTTGCCGCGGGAGGTCGGCCTCTTCGTCGAGTCGTTACCCACCGCAATTCGCGGTACCGCGCAGGCTTGCCTGGAGGGTTATTCACGCGAATGCATAGAAGTGCAGCCCGATAGCGGCGGAGATGGTTGTGGCGAATGTCTCGAACGGTCGCCGATAGTCAGTGTGCAAGATTCGCCATGTTTTGAAGTTGGCGATCGTCTGTTCGATG
>JBBPZY010000281.1:0-5889 GCA_038276315.1 Mycobacteriales bacterium | reverse complement strand
GGCTCGGGCGCGGACACAAACCAGATGATCGACGATCAAGACCCAACAACGAGCCCGACACGCCGTCACCGATCATCAACAGTCCACCAAGATCAATTCACTGGCGACGGCCCCGCTCAACGGGACCCCTGAATGGACACGCGCCGACCTGGCCGGTATGTACGGGCCCTACCAGATTCCGCAATACGCTCGTTCCACAGACCACGGGGTGCGAATCTTCTTCACCATGTCCACGTGGAACCCGTATCAGGTGATGTTGATGACCCTCGATATTTCGACACCACTCCAGTAGATCGGGGCGGCGGTCGTGGACTCCGGGGCTGCTCAGGGTTCGCCGGCGAGCTAGCGTGCGGGCTATGGATATCCGCCGGCAGGTTCCGCGCACCGACGCGGTGCTCGCCGATCCGGCGGTGGCGGCCGCCACGCAGCGGTTGGGGCGCCAGCGGGTCAAGGGGACGGTGGCCGCGGCACAGCAGCGAGTACGCGAGGGCGTCATCGAGCCGGCCGGTGTCGTCGCCGATGTGCTGGCCGCGTTGCCGGACACCGCGACGACCCTGCGTCCGGTGCTCAACGCCACCGGGGTACTGCTGCACACCAACCTCGGTCGGGCCCCGCTGTCCGCCGCGGCGGTCGAGGCGTTGGCCGCCGCGGCCGGCACCACCGATGTCGAGCTCGACCTCGCGACCGGCGGGCGGGGCCGCCGCGGGGCCGGCGCGCTGGCCGCGCTGGCCGCGGCGGTGCCCGCGGCAGGTGGCGTGCATGTGGTGAACAACGGTGCCGCTGCACTGGTGCTCGCCGCGACCGCGCTGGCAGCCGGTCGCGAGATCGTGCTGGCCCGCGGCGAGATGGTGGAGATCGGCGACGGATTCCGCATCCCTGACCTGCTGGAGTCCACCGGTGCTCGGCTGCGTGAAGTCGGCACCACCAACCGGGTCACCCGCGAGGACTACGCCACGGCGGTCGGGCCGCAGACGGGTTTCGTGCTCAAGGTGCACCCCTCGAACTTCCGCATCACCGGGTTCACCTCCTCGGTTCCGATCGAAGAGCTGACCGGGCTGGGCGTACCGGTGGTCGCCGACATCGGCTCAGGACTGCTCACCGCGCACCCCGCGCTGCCCGATGAGCCCGACGCCACCACCGCGCTGGCGCACGGCGCCGACCTGGTCACAGCCAGCGGCGACAAGCTGCTCGGCGGCCCGCAGGCCGGGCTGCTGCTGGGGTCCGAGCACCTGGTCACGACGCTGCGACGACACCCGCTGGCCCGGGCATTGCGGGTGGACAAACTCACTCTCGCCGCTCTGGAAGCCACCCTGCGCGGACCCGCGACCCCCACCGCGCAAGCGCTGTCAGCCGACCGGCAGGCACTGCACCGGCGAGCGACGGCGATTGCGACGGCGCTGGCCGCACGCGGGGTGGACGCGACCGCGGTGGCGTCGCGAGCCACGGTCGGCGGCGGCGGTGCACCGGGGGTGGCCCTGGACAGCGCCGCGGTCAGCCTGCCGGAGCGCTACGCCACCCTGTTGCGAGCCGGCAGCCCCGCGGTACTCGGGCACGTGGAACGGGGCCGCTGCCTGCTCGATGTGCGGTCGCTACCGGCCGATCAGGACGCCACGTTGCGCGACGCGGTACTGGCATGCACGTTGTAGCCACGGCCGGCCATGTTGATCATGGCAAGTCCACTTTGGTCCGCGCGTTGACCGGGATGGAGCCCGACCGGTGGGCGGAGGAACGTCGTCGGGGAATGACCATCGATCTGGGGTTCGCCTGGACCACCCTGCCCACCGGCGCGACGGTGGCATTCGTCGACGTGCCCGGGCATGAGCGGTTCGTGCCGAACATGCTCGCCGGCGTAGGCCCGGTGCCTGCGGTGCTGTTCGTGATCGCGGCCGACGAAGGCTGGATGCCGCAGTCGGCCGAGCACCTGGATGCGCTGCACGCGCTGAGCGTCCGGCATGGCCTGCTGGTGGTGACCCGCAGCGATCTGATGGATCCAGAGCTGGCCCGTGACGAGGCGCTGGAACACCTGGCCGGTTCGACGCTGGCCCGGATCCCCGCGGTCTGCGTCTCCGGCGCGACCGGCGCCGGGCTCGACGAGCTGCGCGTCGCGTTGAGCCAGTTGGTCACCAGACTGCCCGCCCCGGACGTCGGAGCTGACGTGCGCTTGTGGGTGGATCGGGCGTTCACCATTCGCGGCGCGGGCACCGTGGTCACCGGCACGCTGGCCGGCGGGACACTGCACGTCGGCGACGAACTGGAGCTGGTCCCCCCAGGCCGCACGGTGACGGTCCGGGGGCTGCAGTCGTTGGGCGAACCCGTGGAGTCCGCGCCCGCGGTGGCTCGGGTAGCGGTCAACCTGCGCGGCGTACCCCGCGAAGCCGTACACCGCGGTGCCGCCCTCATCACCCCCGGAACCTGGCTGTCCACCCGCACCATCGACGTCCGCCTCGCCACCGTGGTCCGGTCTGGGCACGTATCGGGGCAAACGGGCCGCTCTATCGCTAGGTCGGGGGGCTTGGCCGCCGACCTGCCGCGAGAAGTGGTCGTGCATGTGGGGGCGGCTGCGGTGGGCGCGCGGGTTCGGCCGCTGGGTGCTGATACCGCGCGGTTGGTGCTGGGACAGCCGTTGCCGCTGCGGATCGGGGACCGTGCGTTGGTTCGCGATCCCGGTACGCGACGCATCCCGGCCGGAGTCATCGTGCTGGATGTGCGCCCGCCCGTGTTGCGCAGGCGCGGGGCGGCCGCGGCCCGAGCGGCCGAACTATCCATAATGGACGGTGTGCCCGATGGGGTCGCCGAGCTGCGCCGCCGCGGGTTGATCCGCTGTGATGAGCTGGTCGCGATGGGCGCGCAAATACCGGCTGAGGCTGCTGCGACAGGTGGCTGGCTAGCCGATCCGACATTGCTGATGCAGCGCAGCGACCGGCTCACCGCTGCGGTGACCGAGCACGCCGCAGATAACCCGCTTGAGCCGGGAATGCCGCTGGAGGTTGCCCGGCAGGTCGCCGGAATGCCAGACGCGCGACTGGTCGAGCTGCTGCTCGGTTCGCAACTGACACTCGCCCAAGGTCGGGTGCACGTCGCGGGGCCGGTATCGGGACTGCCCGACGCGGTCCGCAGCGCGATCGCCGCCCTGCGCGCCGAACTCGCTCAGCGGCCCTTTGCCGCGCCGGAGGCGCACCGGCTCACCGAGCTCGGGCTGGGAGCCAAACAACTCGCCGCCGCCGTACGGGCCGGCGACCTACTCAAGCTCGCGAACGGGGTCTACCTCGCTCCCGGCGCGGACGACGATGCGGTCGAGCGGCTGCGTGGCCTGCCCACCCCGTTCACGCTGAGCGAGGCACGCCAAGCGCTGGACACCACCCGCCGCGTCACCGTCCCGATCATGGAACTGCTGGCCCGCCGCAGGATCAGCCGACAACTTCCCGACGGCACCCACGAGCTCCTCTGACTCATCCCCACGGTTGTCCGCCGCGAGCCGGGCAGCCCTCATGTCGAGCTCGACGACAACAGAGAAGCCAATGGTCTACGGGACACGTCCTACCGGCGGCGAGCTCCTAACGCCGATCCTAATGCCCAGATCGCGAATATGACGATCACCAGCCACAACAAGGCCAGCATGGCCCAAGAGATATACATAACTCCTCCCGATGTTTCCGATAGCAAGGTCCTCGCGCTGGTGCGGGACCGCTGCTCATCGCGTATCCGTGTGGTGACTGGCTAAAACGGCATTGGTGAGTGACGAGGATCGCACTTCCATGGCGTGGTTGGCCCGCGTTGAACCCGAGTTCGTAGGTTTAGAACCTGCGGCCGAGAGCTCCGCCAGCCGTGGAGAGCCTGATTCCGCGGGACCCCGCGCTGCCCTCACCAGCTGACCGATCTTCAGCACGCCGATGTATTGCCGGGCGAGAGCAAGTGACCTATCGTGGTTGGATCTACTGGGGAGGTATTCATGGGTAAGCGCCCTCGGATCGGGCTGCTGCTGGCAGCCGTATCGTGCCTGCTAGCTGTCATGGTCGATTGGATTATTCAGGAGCTGTAGAAAAACTCGCCTTGAGCGGGCCCGGCTGGGTCCGCTGACGATGTGATTCAGCGCGAGATCAGAGTGGTCCCGCGTCCGGGGACTCCTAGCGGGGTACCCGACGCGGGACTGCTGCCACTCCAGCTCCCCCCGTCACCGTCGAGGTCAGCCGGTCCGCTGCACCATGGGGGTCGAATGGAATCCGCGAAGCGCAGGGTGAGCCGGCTGCTGGTGATCGGCACGCTGGTCGCCGTGCCGCTGGTCGCGGCCTGCGGGCGCGGCGACGATATGGCCGGGCCGCGGCGCGCCGTCACCGTCGGCGACCTCCAGCACAAGCAATACTTTTACCAGGGGGAATACCTCGGGCGAAGGGTGACGGTCAGCGCCGCGGTATCCGATGTGCTCGGGCCGCGGACGTTCGAGCTGTCCGGCGCAGATTTCGGCGACGAGAAGCTGCAGGTGGTCACCGACGCGCCGGTCGAGGTCTCGAAGGACCAGGTGGCGTGGGCGACCGGGACCGTGGGGCAAATTGCATCACTGGGCCTCCTCGGAGGAGATTCCCTACATCCAGCGGGACCTCTATGCAAGGTATGAGACCGAGGCCTACCTCTACGACGCGACTGTGCAGCCGCGGTAGGTGACGGCGTTCACCGACTGGCGGCGGATACTGGCCGAGCGTGCTGTGCACGCCGGCGTCCCGGCAGCTGAGGCGGACGCACCGTGCCAGGGTCGCCCGACCGACCCCAGCCCGCACCCCGGTTGACCCGGACTCGTCGCCACGCTTCCACCAGGACATCATCTCGGTAGACCCGATCGGCAAGAACGTGGAATCGCCGCTCCGGAGACTGCTACGGCTTGGGCGAGCTCACCGCTTCGCACTCTCCGTCACAGTCTGGATACCACGCTTGATGCGTGCGATCGCCTGCTCTGGCATGGGCGGCGTGCCGCCCTTGACCTGGTCGATGCCGGTCAACGTCAGCAACCCAGAAAGCAGCAACGCAGCGCCTCCGACGATCAGCGCGGCCGCCCACACCGGCAATACCCGGGATAGCGCGGCGATCACCGCGACCATCAACGCCCCCAACCCGAACAACGCAACCACCCCGGCAGCAGCGATCAGCCCGCCGCCCCTCCCGGCTCGCTTGATCTTTTGCTTCAGCTCCGTCAGCGCCAGCCGCAGCTCATCGCGCACCAACTGCGAAATCTGCTCAGACAACCGGCTGACCAGCTCCCCTGCGGACAGCTCGCTGCCCGACCCACCCGCCTCACTCATGACGTGGACATACCCCTAACAGCGAGGTTTGACACCCACCGTCCCTGGGTCCGCAGGCGTGGGAGATAAACGGCACCAGCCACGGCCGGGAGCTGTGCAGTCACTACGAATTGAGTGTGTTTAGACCCTCGAGCTGCGGGTAGGTCTGATTCAGCGCGGTGCAGGACATGCCGATCTTCGAGGAGAAGGGCCCGGAGAAGTTCCGGGGTGTCGACATCATGCGCGCCGTGCGCAGCTTCGACCCGTGTTTGCCGTGCGGGGTGCATATGTACCTCGGCAACGGACGCACGCTGAAGAGGCTGCACTCGCCGACGTTCGGGGCAAGTCATGGCTGAGCCTGCCGGCGAGGTGGGCCCGCGACTGGACGACGCCGCGGTGCAGGACCGGCTTGCCCAGCTCGACGAGCTGCCACAACCCGATCCTGCCGATCATGCCAAACCTGTCGCCGGGCTGAGCCGGCACCGGCACCTAAGTGGTTGGCTCCGGAAGTCCGTCGGGGGTTGACACGACGTCTGGGCATGTGCGCCGGTTGGTTCAGTGGCCGGAGCGTGTCAGGTATAGATCGCAGGCGCAGTCGAGTGCGTCTTGGGGGCTGCCG
>JBBPZY010000280.1:0-2450 GCA_038276315.1 Mycobacteriales bacterium | reverse complement strand
CCCAGACGGTGCAGTGGTCAAGACCGCCGGCCTGGACACAACCCGATTCGAGGGCACCGCGCGGGTGTTTGATGGCGAGCAGGCCGCGATGGACGCCATCCCCGATCTGCAGTCCGGCGATGTGGTGGTGATCCGCTACGAGGGTCCCCGCGGTGGGCCGGGGATGCGCGAGATGCTCGCGGTCACCGGCGCGATCAAGGGTGGCGGGCTGGGCAAGGACGTCCTGTTGCTCACCGACGGGCGCTTCTCCGGGGGCACCACCGGCCTGTGCATCGCGCACGTGGCACCTGAAGCGGCGCACGGCGGCCCGATCGCGCTGGTCCGCAACGGTGATCGGATCGTGCTGGACCTGGACCGCCGCGAACTGAATCTCGACGTCGACGCCGAGGAGCTGGCGCGGCGCCGGCAGGAGTGGAAGGCCCCCCAACGCCAACTCCGCGGTGTGTTATCCAAATACGCGCGCCTCGTCGGCTCCGCCGCCGAAGGCGCCATCTGTGGATAACCCGTGAGTGGCGGTGCCAGTCGCCGGCGAGCCGGAAGCTCGCATCGCCACTCACGGGTGGGTACCTCCGGATGGAGGTACCCACCCTGGCGGGCCACGTTCTACCCGCCTGGGTTACCGCACCGCCGGGAGCTGGAGTACCTGTCCCGGCAGGTGAACAGCATCGAAATCAACGGCTCGTTCTACTCGCTGCAGCGGCCGTCGAGCTATCAGTCCTGGGCGGCCGAGACACCTGATGACTTCGTGTTCGCGGTCAAGGGTGGCCGGTTCATCACGCATATGAAAAAGCTGCGCGACGTCCAGACGCCGTTGGCGAATTTCTTCGCCTCTGGGGTGCTCGCGCTGGGCGCCAAGCTCGGTCCGCTGCTGTGGCAACTGCCGCCCACCCTGGCGTTCGACGCCGACCGGTTGGCTCCGTTTCTCGCCCTGCTGCCACGCAGCACCGCCGAGGCAGCCACGCTCGCGCAGCAGCACGACGAGCGGCTCGAGGGCCGGGCCTGGACCAGCGCCGACGTCGACCGGCCGCTGCGCCACGCGCTGGAGGTGCGCCACCCCAGCTACCGCGATCCGGCGCTGATCGAGCTGCTCCGCGCGCAGGGCGTCGCCCTTGTGGTAGCCGACACCGCCGGCACCTGGCCCTACCTCGAGGACGTCACCGCGGACTTCGTCTACGTCCGGCTGCACGGGGACTCAGAGCTCTACGTCAGTGGCTACACCGACGAGGCGCTGGACGTCTGGGCCCAACGGATCCGTGGCTGGCAAGCGGGTGAAAGCCCGCGCACCGATCACACGATTGCCCCACCCCCGCCGGTGCACCCGCGGGAAGTGTTCGTCTACTTCGACAATGACGCCAAAGTGCACGCCCCGACCGACGCGATCTCGCTGGCTCGTCGGCTGCGCTGATCGGAGGGTCATCGCAGGTATCGGTGTTCGAGCCGGTGGTCCCGGCGCCGGTCGAGGAACTGATCGCGGCGTTGCCCAAGGTCGAGCTCCATGTGCACCTCGAGGGTTCCATGCAGCCGGCATTGCTACTGGAGCTGGCCGCCAAGCATGGCGTGGTGGGGTTGCCCGCATCGCTGGCCGCGGTGCGCGAGTGGTACGAGTTCCGCGATTTCCCGCACTTCGTCGACGTGTACCTGGCCGCTGTCCAGACGCTGCGCGACCAGGAGGACTTCGCGCTGCTGGTCGCGCAGACTGCAGCGACCCTTGCCGCCCAGAACGTCCGCTACGCCGAAGTGATCGACACCCCCTGGCTGCACCTGGACCGCGGGATTGCCGCGGAGCACGTGTTCGGCGGCCTTGAGCGCGGCCGCGAAGTCGCCGAACGCTGGCGAAACCCACGGCCCGGACCGTATCTGGTCGGCCATTCATCGGCTCGGCGCGGAACGTATCGGCCACGGAATCCGCTGCCTCGACGACCCCGCGCTGATCGAATACCTGCGCGATACCCAGTTGCCATTAGACGTGTGCCCGACGTCGAATTGGTGCACCGGTGCCGTTTTCCGGGACCGGTCGCACCCGCTACCGGCGCTGCTCGATGCCGGACTGATGGTGACGCTGAACTCCGATGATCCTCCGATGTTCGGCACCGACCTGACGAATGAGTACCGCGTCGCGTACCGACTCGGGCTCACGCCGGCGGACCTCGCTGATCTCGCCCGAAACAGCGTCCGCGCGTCGTTCATGGCCGAGCAGGACAAGCTGGTCGTACTCACCGAGATCGATGAGGTCTACGATATCTGGCTCAGGCCGCCGCGACGACCAGAAGTGCTACGTTGATGTGCGATTATTGTCGTGCAGAAGGTAAAGTGGGCGGTTTCAATCGGTCATGGCGACACAATGTTCCGCGATCAGCGCTTCGAAGACTTCGACCGGTTTCCGCCAGCCTAGCGTCTTGCGTGGTCTGCCATTCAGTTCCGTTGCTACCTTATCAAGTTCTTCCTGGGTG
>JBBPZY010000279.1:0-4346 GCA_038276315.1 Mycobacteriales bacterium | reverse complement strand
CGTCGGTGATCTCCCCGGTGTCCAACGCCTGCAGGCATGGTCCGGTATCGAGCTCGTATTGCTGTTCGTCAAGCTGGCTGGCCAGCTCATCAGCCGCCGCCACGGTGAATACCCGACCGTGCTGGGACAGGGTGATCCCGCAGGTCCACACCGGGTCCACGGCGCGCACCGCCAACTCCGCCACGCCCTGCACCAACTCGGTGAACGACTCAGTGGACAACAACAACCCCGCCAACTCCGACAACGCAGAACTCAGCACAGGGGGAATTTCTTCGGACATCGGTATCGGCCTGACCCGCCGGCGCAAAGCATCCGCTCGACGTGGTAGCTCGTCCGCCAAGAACGGCGCGGCAGCAAGGCCCACAACGCGAAAACGCCCTCAGTACCCGTCAGTCTGGCACACCGTCACCCCAGCGGACCGACGCGAAACTGCGCCTATTCCTCGGCTTGCCCCTTGTTCTGACCGATAATCTCGTCCCGACGGTCGGGTCAACGGTGGCCGCAGGCATCGCGCAGCGCCGTTGAGGCGGCCGTCGCGACGTGGACGATTCCGAGACAAGTGAGGGGCAGCATTGGCTCCCCACGACCCGGCCAATTGCTCAACGGCGCCGGCCACGGCAGCACGGATCTGACGGTGACCACCAGCGCCCGCCGGGCCGGCCCGCGCGAGCACGGCCGCCAGGCCGCGCGCAGCGAGCGGGATCGGACCGGCGGGCAAGCGAGTAGACAACGGACTCAGCCATGTTCGCGCCGCCGCAGGCGGCGCTCTTGAGTACGCCCGCCATGATCGACCGACTAGTCCACCACGCCGAAGTCCTCGCCCTCAAAGGCGACAGCTACCGGCTCAAGGACCGAGACCTCGGCCGCGTCCCGGCGGCAACCACCACCGACAAGTAAAGATCAAAACACATGCAGGGGGTCAATTTTCAGATGCCGACAGGGGGTCAGTTTTCGAGTGCCGTTGACACGTAGAAGGCGGGGCGATCTGGGTGCGCCCGCTCAAGAAGGCAAAGCCCGTCACCATCAACAGGGTCGTTGCGTAGACGCGGCGGGCGTAGGGGGAAATTGATTGTTCTTATCCGGGGAGGTCTGCCTGGGTGTCGGTTGTGCTGTCGTTGCGCCGCGCCGACGGCCTGCATCGCAAGGTGGGGGTGCAGGATCGGGATGGGACGTTTGGGCTGCTGGCCGCGCTGCACGAGCAATTCTCCAGGATCGCCGTGGTGTGGGCCGATAGTGGCTATGCCGGTCGCCTGGTGAGCTGGGCATGTTCGTCGTGCTACCCCGACCTGCACGCTACCAGCCTGGCCGAACTCACCGACGATGAAGCTCGGTTTCGGGGTTGGGAGCTGGAGTCGGTGAGCTGGGTGCCCCCCGCTGTCCATGAAGTGATGTTGCGCAGGCTACCCCTGCGGTCGCGCCTTTGCCGACGGCGATCGAGAGGAGCTGGGTGCCGGGGGTGATGTCTCCTGCGGCGTAGAGGCCCTCGATGGTGGTCTGCCCATCACTGTCGACCAGCAGGCAACCGTCTTCAGTTCGCTCGCAGCCAAGTTGCTCGGCCAGGCGCAGTCGGGCGTGGTGCGCGATGGAGAAGAACACCAGATCCGCCTCGATGCTGGCGCCGCTGCGCAGACGGACCGCCTGCAACCGGCTGACTTGACCGACCAGCTCGACCGCATCGTCCTCGAGCAGTTCGACGCCGTGGTCGGCCAGGACCTTCCGATCATGCTCGTCACCCTCAAAACGCCGCCCTTCGGTGAGGATGGTGAGGCGCCCGGCCCAGTCGAGCAGCTCCAGGGCGAAACCGGTAACCGACTCGCTCCAGCCCAACACGACGACCGTGCGGTCCTTGGCCTCGTAACCATCGCACGTTAGGCAGTGGAAAACGCTGGTGCCGTAGTGGTCGAAAAAGCCGACCACATCGGGGAACTGGTCAACCACGCCAGTAGCGAGGATCAGCCGCAGGGCGACGAACTCCTGGTTGCCCACGCTGACGATGAAACGACCCTGATCGTCGCGTCGCGCCGTCGTCGCTGCACCGTCACAAAACACGACCGTGGGATAGCGGCTCAGCTCCGCTCTCGCCGCGGCAAGCAGCGCCATGGGATCAGCCGGGTCGCTGCCAAGATAGCCATGGGACTGCGCCACCCAGCGGTTGCGGTACTCGCGACTGTCAACCACGAGCACCGAACGCCGGTGACGCGCCAGCCAAGTTGCCGCGCTCAGGCCAGCGGGACCTCCCCCCACTACGACGACGTCGTATACTGTGGCCGGAATCTCGCCCCTACTCACCGCCAACGTGTTTCCTCTCTTCTTGTGTGCGTCCACCCACTTCGGGTATGAGATCCAGCGCCCAGGCTTACAGGTCGTCAGTTCATCTGCGGGCTCGATGAGGAGCGTTGGGCGATCCTACCTGCCCGCTAACGTCGGGTTCGTCCGCTCATCGTGGTCGGGTCGACGCGCGGAAGTCCTCGGCGTCGGCTACCTTAAGGTCATCGGTCAGCTCGCGCATGACGGCCTCACAAGTCCCGAAAAGCTGGGATTGCACCGTGGCCAGCGAACTCGATAAGGCAGCAAGCACGCACGCCGCAGTGCTCAGCGGCGGCACATGACCGCAACGGATAAGTAGAAAAGGTCCGCGTGACAGACACCGGTTCCACGCGCCCGTCTGGTGCGGTCCTGTTCGACATCGCGGTAGCTGGGGTCGCCGACCTCGATCGCCCGGGCGCAGGCGGCGTCCAGTCGCGCGAGCGGGTAGCGCTCGGCCAGCCGGAGCACCCCCTGGGCGGCGCGCAGCCGGTGCAGCACCGGCTCAGTGAGCAACACCTCGACCAGCTCGGTGACTGCTGGGCCGAGCTCGCCAGCGCGGTGGCGGCACCAGGTCGGGGTGCGCATGAAAAACGCGGCCGGCACCAGGCATCTTAGTCGCCAGGGTAATGCGTCGCCGCGGCGGGTGTTTTTGGGCCACACGTCGGAGCTGCGGCGGCTGCCCGAGGGTCGGTCGTTTGTGGCCGCGGCGAAGCGGGCAGTGACCCGAACCGGGGACGCCGTTGTGAACATGGCGTACTTCGGGCCCCGAGACGCGGGGCCCGCGCAGGTGTGTCGGCAGGCGGTGGCCACGGCGGATGTGTATGTGGCGATTATCGGGTTTCGCTATGGCTCGCCGGTGCGCGACCGCCCGGAGTTGTCCTACACCGAGCTGGAGTTCCAAGCCGCCAGCGAGAGCGGCGAGCCGCGGCTGGTGTTCCTGCTTGATCCGGCACAAGGGCTAGCGGACTAACCACGTCGACGCCGAGGTGTCTGTCAGTGACGTGGGGTTATCGTGCGGGGTGTGAACAGCGCATTTCCGGCGGACATGGACCTACAGGTGGTCGAGTACCGTCCCGACGCACGCGTCGTGACCGTCGTGGGCGAGATTGACGCGCTGACCGCGCCGCGACTGGCCGACTTTCTGACCGCCCAGCTGGCCGCCACCCGACTCGTGGTAGTCGACCTTGACGGGGTGCAGTTCCTGTCCTCTGCCGGGCTGCGCGTGCTGTTCGAGGTCAACGACCCTGCTACTGAGCAAGACCGCCGCCTGCGGTTGGTGTGCAGCACGTCGACCGCGAATTTGACACTAGTGACCACCGGGCTGCGCGAGCACTTCACCTTCGCCGACACCGTGCCCAACGCCCTGAAGAGCTCGCCCTGATCAGGCGGCTCCACTTTGCTCGGTCACAGCAACCACACGCCTACCCCGACCGCAGTGGGTAACGGGTATCGGTGGTCATGCTGGCACGGGCATGGCTGTACTCAGCGGCTCCCTGACCAGTAAAAGAACCTGGATCCAACCAGCGTCCCGAGGCACGATACGGACCGCGGGCACCCCCATGCCCTCGGCGATGCGGTGCGAATCCGCTACGAAGTCCTCCACGACCTGGCCGGGCAGCATGCGCACCAACAGCGTCACCGGCGGTCCCGGATCCACCGAGCACACTCGCGGCACCACGATCTGGTGTATCCCTGCAGCAGTCCGCGACGGATGCGACAGGTGGGTTCCCTCCATCGTGTCGGACCACTGCCACCTCACCTCACTGGCCCACCGCGACAGGGCGTCTTCCTTCCGTCGACGCCGCAGCCAACGCGGTGTCCACCACGGATCACGGTCGAACGTGCCGGCGTGCTTATCAGCCGGCCTGGTAGTCACACCGCTCGAAACGAGCGTCATGATGATTCCCTTCTGTCTAGGCGGCACCAGGGGCATCCCGGTTGTACGCACAGGTACCCGCTAGAAAATCGAGGCAAACACGAAGAGTTGAGTGACCTCAACGCGGAGTGATCATTTTTTGATCATTTTAATGCCAACTCCG
>JBBPZY010000278.1:0-13642 GCA_038276315.1 Mycobacteriales bacterium | reverse complement strand
TAGCGGGTGAGGCCAGCCCCCACCCGTTTCACGGCGTCGCGGGTTGGTATCAGCGCCTTGACATCGTCGGCTGCGATGACGATGCCCCCGGCCTGATCGTGAACGGTGTCGACGCGCTTCCCGACGTCGACGGTGGCACCCTTCAGGCGCTGCAGGAGCACCACCACGACGGGTATGACGATGATCAAGAAGAGCGCGTTGCCGATCCACCACAGCACCATCGTGGCCGCCTTGTCTTAGTTTCGCCCTATCGCGGGGTCCTGAGCTACTGCGGGTCGCCAGGAAGTTCCGGCGGCCGGAGCGGCCTGGGTGTGCTACGAGATCTGGGCCTGCGTCTGCTTGGCCGGCAGCGACTCGGCCTTCTCCGCGATCGCCGGCAGCGCGTTGGCGATCGCGTTGAGCTTCCGGTTCAGGATCGCGGCGCCGGCGCCGACGAGGAACACGTCGCCTTGGATCGCCCCGATGACCCCCCCACTCACCCCTGAGATGGAGTTAGCGAGGGAATGCAGCCGGCGAGTGATCAAGATAACGAACAGTGCCAGCACCGCCACCAAAACCACGATCTCGACGACGGTCAGTGCCACCAGCAGTACCGTGCTCATCACGTCCCCACTCCCAGAAGTCGAGCATGGCGGCCCGCTTCGTCTGCGATCTCATCGAGGCTGTCTGCAACAGCAAGTGCGATCTTGATGTGGCCGGTGTTGCCGGCAACACCGCGCGCCACACTTCCCAGTCCCTGCACGGTGGCTTCGATGGAGCCGACGAAGGACAGAAGCAAGCTCAGAAGCGCGATCACGGCCACTATCACGACCGCCCCGAGACTGAGAATAATCTGCCAGAGCGTGATCTCCGCGGAGGCGAGTGCTAAGACCATTGTTATCCTCCCAATGCTTTTCGAGCGGTCCGAGCACCGCGGAGGATGCTCTTGAGCGTGTCGTTCGTGCGGCGCAGCTCCACGAGCGGCTGCGTGGTCGACCGTGTCGCCTCGAGCTCGCGAGCCGCTGCGCGCGCCTGCGCGTTGATCCGAGATGCAAGCACCAGGAGCACGCTTACCAGGATCACCACAACCACCACGACCACCACGACCACCACACCGATGATCAGGCCTACCCACCAACCACCGAGATGCGGCTCCCCAAACTCGTTTAATGCTACGAAGTGCGGCTGCATAAGCTCATACAATGCGACCTCCAACCCCGCAAGAAATACGCTGGCACTCGATTAGTCTCGGAACACGGCGCCGTTTCACTAATTGTCGGTAATCGGGAGTTTACACTCCATCACGAGCTAAGGGAAGTAGCAGTATGAAAGTGCGGCGCCACGCCGCATCCAGAGTGTCAGACATCCGGAAGGGCGCAGTCAAGTTGTTGGGTGTTGAGTGTAGGCATGGTGTCGCGCCGGCACTGAACGAAGACGTCAACACGGTGCCGTGCTGGCATCCGCCCGCCACCGGCAGTGGGTCCTCACTGGCTCGTGAGGAACACCTTGGTGCCACTTATCGCCTGGGCGTGGCCGTCGGCGGTGTCGTCACTCGCAGATGTTCGTCAGTATCTCTGTGGTGCCACCGGGGTTGACTTCGAAGATCCCGTCAGCTATCTGCACTGAGTCGCGGTAGATCTGGTTTTCAATCTCTTGTGGCCACCGAGTCTGAACCGACCAGCGTAGGCCCTGCAGCGGAATCCCGACCAAGTCGATGCTTCGTAGGTCCACGCCGGTCACGTCGCTGAGCATCTGGTGAAAGTGGAAGACGGCCTGGATTGTGTGGGCGAGTTCACCGGCGAAGGATTGGACACGGTCGAGGTCACGGACCAGAGCGCTGACGCGGACGTGATCGTCTGCGAGGTCGTGAGTACCGACGATCGCGTACTTGCTGGCCTGGGTGAGGATGCGGTCAAGGGCGTAGTCGAGGTTCAGGACGTGATCGAGAACGTAGTTGAGATCGACGGTGGGGAGGCGGGCGAGGTCGCGGGTGCGGGCGAGGTCGCTGCCCAGGTCGCGGGCCAGGCCGCGAGCGAGGTCGCGGGTATGTTCAAGGCAGCGGTCGAGGTGGCTGCCGAGCTCGCGCGCGGGGTTGAGGGCGTCGTCGACGTCACGGTCAAGTGCCCGGTCGAGGTCGGGCGGCAGGTCGGGAACGCGGTCGAGGATGCGGCGCAGCACATACTTAAGCTTGTGATCGAGTCCGCTGGCGAGGTCGCTCGTAGCACCGAGACTCAGGACAAGGGTTTGTGCACGGTCGTGAAAGCTCGCGATGTTGAATACGGGATGGGTCCGCATGGCCAGCCGCGTGCTCGGGCTCCAGGACGTTGCAGCGTGGAGGAACTTCAGCAAGACGGTGCCGGGCGCTGCCTGCGCAACATCGACGTGGTCGGGGCTCGTCGCAGCGACAACAGGCTCGGAGTCTGCCGGCTGCGGGTGCGGGCTCAGGATAAGCGGCTCGGTGGACGGCGTGACGTCAGCAGCGGCGGGCACCATCGAGGCCAGTCCGGCCTCGACATCCAGGCAACGGGCCAAGTCAGTAACGAGGTCGCCATGGTGGGTAGCGATCAGCACCTCGCGAAGACTGGCCTCGACTTCGAGGGTGCCAACCACGTCGATGACTAGCTTGTGATGCTGGTAGGCAATCCACAGGTCCAGTCCCTGTTCCCGCTGGAAGGCGACGTCGCTCATTGCTACTCGCCGGTAGTGTCAAAGTGCGCCGCGAGCGTGCGGCGGCCTTGCGTCAGGTTGGCCCGGACCGTCTGAAAGCTGATTTGCAGCTCGCTAGCAATCTCGGCAGGTGCGTAGCCGTCGAGAGCCCAGGCCATCACCTGGCGCTGCCGCGGTGACAGGTGATCGAGCACAGCCAGGACTGGATGTCGCTGTTCCCAGGTTCCCACGTCGATCGAAACTGGCAATAGCGAGTTGCGCTGAGGTAGCTGCTCAACGGGGTCGTCCTGGAGGCTGGCGATGTGGCGCGCCAACTTCCGTGATGCCATTGTTCGGGCCCATGCCTTCGGGTGGTCGATCTTTGACCACCGCCGGTATGCCGTGGTCATTGTTTCCTGGGCGATATCGGTGGCGTCGTCAAGGCGTGCACCCTGCCACATGAGGAAAGCGACTAAAATTGGCACGGACCTGCGATAAAACTCATTGAAATCGGCAAAGCTCTCTGTATCGGCTAACGGTTGTGCATGTTCTGGTCGCGAGAGCGGATCACGAGGTGGAGGAACATCTGGCCGGGAAAGATCGAAGTCATCCATGATAGCCTAGCCGTGTCTGACACATGATAAATGGTACGGAACGGATCCCGGTGCCGTCGCAGCCGTTGTCGCGCATCCGTCCACCTCCCGACCTGCCCGAACAACCGCCGGAGCTACTGCAGAATGGGCCAACGTTCATGAACCAGCCAGAACTTTGGTTAGGAACTGGTGATGCTGCAGACTCTCTGCCAGTACCGCATCAACCCTGTCAGCAGTGACCGGTAGAAGCGCGGCATTCGCAGTATTCTCCGGGAGAGTCCGTAGGGTGTCCCGCACTCCCACGACACCTCGATTGATGGATTTCACGATGGAGACAAGCGAGCTCAACAGTAGGATCACTACGAGCAACACGCCGACGCCCATGGCGATCGCGACCCACCAAAAGGTCGCCTCTTCGGGCGCATATCCATCAGGCGCACCGGCATACCCAAATAGAAATCCCATTGCTAACCTCCAAGTCTGGCTCGTCCGCGTTCCAGACCTCCGATGATGACCTCAGCATGGTCGATCGTCTGTCGTAGATCCGCCAACGGGAGTGTGTGCCGATATGACTGCTGCAGGGCCTGGTCGATCTGTGGAGCCTGACGGGCGATCCGCGCGGCGAGTACCAGTACCGGGGCTACCAATGCCACCACCACGCAGATCACCACGGTGGCGACCGCGAAACCCAGGTACCAGCCGAACAAATGCGCCTCACCAGGCCCGGGCGCCTGTTCCGCAAGCAACATCATTCCACAGAGCTCCTTATCTGTAGCAGTTGTAAGTGGCTACGGGATCGCAGACCCTAAAAGTTCGGTGACGAGGTCACACAAGCGGTCTCCAGGTAACTCACGATTGTACGGGTCGCCGTCTGAACGTTATGGACTTCCTTGAGGTGATCCGCAACCTGGCCCATCAGAATGCCCTTGTCGGACGAGGTTAATCGCGAATCGCATTCCTGATGACCACACGTGAACTCGTGCATCTCCTTACTCCTTCGACCCGACTCCAACGCGAATCCCGTTATCGTCGGCGATTGGAGGGCGCCGGTGCCCATTAAACCTGTTCTGCCATGGATCGTACCGGCGCGAGGTTGGCGTTGACCGAAGGCAAGACATCAGGAACCGTTCTCGTCTGGTAGGCAATTGCGTTGACCCCCACGATAACCGCACCAAGCGTCCACGAAACGTGCTTCAACTGATAGATCACCTTCAACAGCGAGATGCCGACAACGGCAACGATCAACGCGATGGCTAGCAACATGACCCACGCAGCCACGGGCATAACTTCCTCCTATTCCTGGATCGCACTCATCAGGGCATTGGCTTCCTAGACGCCCAGTGCACCCAGCAGATGACCAACGCGTTTCACGTAGCGGGTCGCGCCGACGGAGATCTCCTTGACTGCACCGTCTGTCACAGCCAATAGTTCTGGCACATTGTCGAGCTCCCCGGTCAGGATGACGCCGTCGTGCAAGATGTCATCCACCGTCGCCCGGATGCGATCCACCGGCGTGACGATACATTTCATCAATATCACCACGACGGGCAGTATCACGACAAACAAAATTAGATCACCAATCCACCACAAGAACATACCAAGTCTCTCTTCTCCTCACGAATCATTCACCTCAGCGAGGATGTTCCGCACCCGCCAACAACCAGCGGTGGTTCGGTGCAGACGCCGCCGATGAAGCCGAATACCTTCCCGCACGCCGCGATGACAGCCAGGCAGCCTTCCACCGATCCAAAGCTGGTGATTAGTGACGGCCGGGCTGCCGCAGTGGTCACAGCGACCAGCGCGCCTAGGCGGCGGACGAGCCGAGCATGGGCATATCACGAGTGCGGACCGCAATGTGCAGCCACCTCCCCACGACGATGATCGCTTCGGTCTATAGTGACTTCCTCATATACGGAAAGTCAAGTCATTGACAGCCAGCGATGAGGCGCTGCGCTGTCTGGGTGGACGGGCCCTCACTCCCTGTGGAGCTCTGTCCCAGCCCGGCGAGCCGTGGGCGGAGGCCCGGTCGGAACGGTGCGGTGACAGTCTGTGTCCCGGGATGGATCCGCTTGCTGGTGTTACGTAGCCGATCTTCCTACGTGCTCGGGTATCGATGGGGCGCGCGACGGGTGCGATGAACCGGCTGGATGCGCGGGGATCCGCAGGGTGAAGGTGGAGCCGGTGGCGGGCTTGCTCCAGAGCTGCACGTCACCGCCGTGGTTGGCGGCGACGTGCTTGACGATCGCCAGCCCCAGCCCGGTGCCCCCGGTGGACCGGCTGCGCGCCTGATCGATCCGGAAGAACCGCTCGAAGACCCGTTCCTGGTGCTCGGCGGCGATGCCGAGACCGCGGTCGGTGACGGCGATCTCCGCGAAACCATTCGCCAACCGCCGGCTAACCGACACCGGGCTACCCGGTGTCGAGTAGGACACCGCATTGTCAAGCAGGTTGGATAGCGCGGTCACCAGCAGGGTCGCGTCGCCGTTGAGCAACAGTCCACTGGGCGGGTCGAGGGTGATCCGGATGTTGGCCGCTTCGGCAGCCAGCCGGCAGCGATCCAGGGCCTCGCGCACCACCTTGTCGACCTCGACGGTGGTCAACTTGGGAAGCCGCTCGGCGCCCTGCAATCGGGACAGCGCGATCAGCTCAGTGACCAGGTTGCCCAGCCGGTTGGCCTCGTTGAGGATCTTGGTGCCGAACCGGCGCACCGCATGCGGGTCATCGACGGCGTCCAGCACCGCCTCGGCCAGCAACGCCATCGCCCCGACCGGGGTCTTGAGCTCGTGGCTGACGTTGGCCACGAAATCTCGCCGGGTCGCTTCCAACCGGACCGCATCCGATTCGTCCGAGGCGTCGATCACCGTGTACCCGTCGCCCAGCGGCCGAACCCTCCCGAGCACGGCGGTGGGTCCGCGACCGGATCGCACACCGTGGTCCAGCGGCGAAAGATCGACCTGGACCACCTCACCGGTGGCGCATACCTGCTCGGCGGCCTGAGCCGCGCGCTTGTCCGGGCGGGTTCCCCGGACCAGGCCCAGCTCGACGGCCGGAGGATTGGCCAGCACCACATCGCCGCTGCTGTTGAGCAGCACCACGGCGTTATGCGAGGAGAGCACCACCCGCTCGACCAAACCTGCGACCGTCGTCGGCGTCTGGGGCGGCCGCGGTGCCACGATCCGGGTGCGGCGGCCGATCAGGATCCCGACGACCAGCCCGACCATCAGCGTGGCGATCGCGACGAACACGACAGCTGCGAGTGTCACCGAGCAATCGTGTCACCGCAAAGGGCGTCACTCATAGTCCCGGCGGACCACGAGGAGCCGAATTTTGCCCAACGGGGGAGTCTTCGTCCGTCGTTCACCGCCGATTCGACGACAAACCCTCCTCGCGCAGCGCGATACCCAACCTAATCGGGTGGGCTTTCGTCCCTTGTTAGGTGAGCCCCGTCGGCGTCCCCGCGGGCCAAGGTGCGGACGCCGTGGAAGCTGCCGCGGGTGCCGACCGTGGCGACGTGGCGACGTGGCCGAGCACGATCTGCAGGGCCGCCCTTAGGGCCGTATTCGCGGAGTCAGAAGCCCATTTGCTACTCGTTCGAGGATCTCACTGCCCAGTCAAGTGATGGTCAGGGTGGTGTCAAGGCCGGTAATCGACAGAATGCGGCTGGCCATGCGGCTCGGACGGGTCAGCACGAGATCACCACCGGCGGCCCGCAGCGCCTGGTTAACGCGAACGAACACACTCAGCGCGGAGGCGCCGAGGAATTCCAAGCCGGACATGTCGAGGATGATCTGCCGGTATCCATCGCGGCACAACTCGTCCAGAAGCTCTTCCATGCGAGGCGCGGTGGCCAGGTCCAGTTCCCCGCGTAGTTGCGCGCAGCTACGGCTGGTATCGGTGGTGAGTTTGACCTCGAAACGCGGCATCCTGTCATCGGCGCCTTTGACCGCACAAATCATCCGACAGCCCCGATCCTGAAGAGGTGCGGCGTACCTGCTGACCACCGCTGTCCGGGCACGCTCTCTAGGCGGCTGATGGCTCAACCACCTCAGACTCTACTCCACCCTTCGGACCAACAATGTGAAAAGTTCAACGCGGATCCGGATTTTGGTCGGGCTTCCGCGCGTCCGACGGTCTCGACCAGCTCGGTGGCCACGAGCCGCAGCTTGATGTTGCGCCGCTGCGAGATCGTCCGCAGAGCGGCGAAAGCCTGGGCCGGGGTTCCTCGCTGTTGAGCCATGACGATCCCGATGGCCTGGTCGATGACCGATCGGGAGCACAGCGCCGTCCGGAGATGATCGAACAGAGTTACTTCATCGTAGTGGCGCAGCGCCGCGGTGACTGCGATCGCCGCCTGACCGGCCAACAGCTGCATCAGTTGCCGATCCATGGCACCGAAGGCCTTCGGCGTCCGGGCGTAGACATTGAGCACGCCGACGGGTTTACCGTCCACGATCAGCGGCACCGACGTACATGGCCAGGATGTCGTGACCCATCGCGATGCTGGGGTAGTCCTCCCAACGTGACTCAGCACGCATGTCTTTCACGTCGACGATCTCTCCACTACGCAACGCCTGCAGGCACGGGCCATCACCGATCTCGTACTGCTGTTCGTCGAGCTGGCTGGCCAGTTCGACGGCCGCGGCTACGGTGAACACCCGATCCTGCTGGGCCAGGGTGATCCCGCACCTGACCGCCGGCGCCACCGTGCGCACTGTCAGCTCCCCGACTTCCTGCACCAGCTCGGTGAAGGAAGCGGTGGACAGCAATAGCCCTGCCAGTTCAGACAGCGCGGAGCTGAGCAACGCTGCGCTTTCTTCGGGCATTAGGATCGACCTGCCCCGCCGGGCCCACGACTGATTGCCCGGCGTGTTAGCTCAGCCGCCAAGAACGGCGAAGCGGTAGGACCCGCAGCGCGCAACGCCCTCAGTGCCGATCAGTCTGCCACGCGCCGCGCATACCCGGAACCGGTCGCCGCGGCTGACCGACCGGTTAGAGCTGTTGACGGACGCCGGCTTCCCGGGGGAGGGTCTGCGTCTGGTCGGTCAGGCGTCCGGAGACGGCCCGCTGGCCGGACTCAGGGCGCAGTAGTGGCAGCAGGTTGCGTCGGGTGGCGCTGTCCACCTCGGCGGCCAGCGCAGCGTAGAGAGCGAGCCCGGCGACCACGACACCGCAGATCCCGGAAGCGTACTGCCACCCTGGGGCGGAGGTGAGCTCGTAACCGCCGGTGATGGCGAACCGCACCGCGGCCAAGGCCAGCAGCACAGCCGCCACAACCTTGCTGTGCAGGGCCGCCACCGTCGGGACGAGAAGTGCGCCGGCAGCCACCACGAGCAGGATCCCCAGTCCCGGGCTCGTCGCCTGCGGCGGTGTGGTCAACGAGGTCACGCCGAGCACAGCCCAGGTCCCGCCGAGCAGTCCCAGCCCGGTGCTGGCGACGACGTCGCGGCACAGGAATCCATACAGGCAGGCGATGAGCTGCAGCGGGACGGTGAGGGCCAGCACTCCGATCGCGATCTCGTGGCGCTGGGCGACGGGCACCCAGTGCAGTTGTAGCGCAGAAACCAGCAGGCTGCCCACGAACAGGGCCAAAAAACCCAGGGGCAGCGGCGAGGCGATCGGGCGCAACACGATACGCGTCGCCTCTTGGGCTAGCGGTCCATCCGCTGAGTCGGTCATCACCTGCTGATCGGGCCCAGCGGACCGTGCAGCGCTCGACATGTCTCAGCCTCCCCGAGCCCGGCTGGATCCGACGATCGACCAGCCACGACGGGACTTCCCGGACCAGCCGCAACCAAACAGCCCGGCGGCCGGGACGGGTCGAGGTTTCCGCGTTCGCTCCACGGGTATGCCAGCCGCAGCTTTTCCCCGCAGCACCAGGAGGTAAACCGTGCCCACGAGAGACCAGATTCGGCAGTTGTTGCAGCAGGGGCACGACTATCCGGCGATCGCGCGGCGGTTCGGGGTACCATCGGGGCAGGCCTACTTGATCGCCACCGGTATGCCAGCCGACGGCGGGGACACCTATACCGAGGCCGAAAGGCAACGCCTGGGCGTGCTGCCCAGCGCGCAGCACCTGCTGGGACCTGATGCCGAGAACCTCACGGCCAAGGAGGCCGTGCTCAACTGGATCAAGAGCCGGGTCGCCGCGGACGCCCAGATGCAGGCCGCGGCGCAGCAGCGCGATGCCGAGCCCGGTGAGATCGAAGACCCGGACGACGACCATGACGCCCTGGTAGTGCTCACCCGGGACCACAACCAGGTCAAAGCACTGCAGGAACAGCTCGGAACGCTGCCCAGCCACGCCACTGGCGGCAATGCCGCGCAGATGTCACGTCGCAAGTCCATTGTGGACATGAGTACGGTGAAGCTGTCCCAGCACGAGGCGGTCGAGGAGCAGTACTTCTGGCCCGCGGTGCGCGAAGCGCTGCCCGACGGAGACCGCTGGGCGGACGAGGCGATCGAGCAGGAGCAGCAGGGCAAGAACACGCTGACCGCGCTGGCCAAGCTCGACGCCGACACCGATGAGTTCGACGAGCTGGTGGAGAAGCTGGTGCTGCTGCTGCGCAAGCACGTCTCCTACGAGGAGAAGCTGTTCCTGCAGCTGACATCCGCGATGTCCGCAGAGCAGCGCCGCGAGCTGGGCGAAAAGCTGCTTACAGCTAAGAATCTCGCCCCGACCCGGCCGCACCCGCACACCCCCGCCAAGCCGACGGTGCTCAAAACCGCCGGCGCCGCCGCGGCGGCGGTGGACAAGGTCCGCGACGCGGTAGGAGACCGGCCGGCCAAGCGCCGCGGGAAGGCGAAGAAGGCGCCGTGAGTGGCAATACGGGGTCCTGACCCGTATTGCCACTCACGGGTTATCCACAGGGAGGCGCAAGGTGGGCGTGAAGAGCTGGATCGAGGGGTGGCCGGTCTACCGGCAGCTGACCGGTGAGGATCCGCTCGGGCGTGGCGCCGCGGCCAAGAGCACACACAGCACGCATCTCGGAGCCCGGACCTCGACCGCGGACAAGGTCGTCAAGTCGGTGTGCCCGTTCTGCGCGGTGGGCTGCGGTCAGAACGTCTACGTCAAATCCGAGCCAGATGGCAAAGAAAGAGTCGTGCAGGTTGAGGGTGACCCGGATTCACCGGTCAGCCGCGGCAGGCTGTGCCCACGCGGCTCCTCGACGATGCAGCTCGTCACCGGTTCGGCCCGTAAGTACGAGGTGCTCTACCGGCGTCCGCACGGCACGGAATGGGAGATACTGCCCCTGGACCAGGCCATGGACATGATCGCCGATCGGGTGATCAAAACTCGCCGGGAGGGTTGGCAGTGGGAGGTCGACGCGGCCCGCACTAGGCGCACGCTCGGCTTCGCCAGCCTGGGCGGGGCCACCCTCGACAACGAGGAGAACTACCTGATCAAGAAACTGTTCACCGCGCTAGGGGCGGTGCAGATAGAGAATCAGGCGCGTATTTGACACTCCGCCACTGTCCCCAGTCTGGGGACCAGCTTCGGCCGCGGCGGCGCGACGACCTTCCAGCAGGATTTGCAGAACTCCGACTGCATCCTCATTGAGGGGTCGAACATGGCCGAGTGCCACCCGGTGGGATTCCAGTGGGTGATGGAGGCCAAGGCCCGCGGGGCGAAGGTAATTCACGTCGACCCGCGGTTCACCCGGACCAGCGCGCTGGCCGACATTCACGTTCCACTGCGCGCCGGCACCGATATCGCCTTCCTCGGCGGAATCGTCAATTACGTCTTGGCCAACGACAAGTACTTTCACGATTACGTGGTGGCCTACACCAACGCCGCAACGATCCTTACCGAGGATTTCCAAGACACCGAGGACCTGGCGGGCGTGTTCTCTGGACTCGATCCCGACGAGCGCACCTATGACTTTCACACCTGGCAGTACGAGGGAATGGAGATCCAGGCCGCGTCTGGGCACCGTGACCAGGAGTACCAGGACAAGGTCGGCGGCAAGAACGGAAAGGGCGTGCGCCAATCCGGGCGAGGCGAGTCGCACGGCTCAGGTGGCGTCGCGATGAGTGGGGTCCCGGAGGTCGACCCGACACTGCAGCACCCCCGGTGCGTCTTTCAGGTGCTCAAGCGGCACTTTGCCCGATACACCCCGGCGATGGTCTCCGACATCACCGGCGTGTCCGTCGACGCGTTTCGCCAGGTGTGCGAACTGCTCAGCGAGAACTCCGGACGGGAACGCACCAGCGCGTTCGTCTATTCGGTGGGCTGGACCCAGCACACCGTAGGTGTGCAGTACATCCGCACCGCGGCGATACTCCAGCAGCTGCTGGGCAACATCGGAAGGCCCGGCGGCGGGATCATGGCACTGCGCGGCCACGCCTCGATCCAGGGCAGCACGGACATCCCCACCCTGTTCAACCTGTTGCCCGGCTACATTCCGATGCCCCATGCGCACTCCCACGAAGACCTCGACTCGTTCATCGAGGCAGAGTCTCCGAAGAAGGGCTACTGGGCGGAGATGCGGGCCTACGCCGTCAGCCTGCTCAAGGCTTGGTGGGGCCCGGCGGCCACCGCGGGTAACGATTTCTGCTTTGACTACCTGCCCAGGCTCACCGGCAGCCACTCCACCTATGAAACGGTGATGGCGCAGCTCGCGGGGGACTGCAAGGGCTATTTCCTCATGGGCGAGAATCCCGCGGTCGGTTCGGCCAACGCCAAGATGCAACGGCTGGGCATGGCCAACCTGGACTGGTTGGTGGTCCGCGACTTCTCGCTGATCGAAAGTGCCACCTGGTGGCAGGACAGCCCGGAGATCGAATCCGGCGAACTGACGACGGAGGACATCGGCACCGAGGTGTTCTTCCTGCCGGCTGCGGCGCACACCGAGAAGGACGGCAGCTTCACCAACACCCAGCGGATGTTGCAGTGGCACCACCAGGCCGTCGAGCCCGAGGGGGACGCGCGCAGCGACCTGTGGTTCACCTTCCACCTCGGCCGGATCATCCGGGAGAAGCTCGCGCAGAGCACCGATGACATGGATCGGCCCATCCTGGATTTGACGTGGGACTACCCCACCAAAGGCTCGGTTGCCGAACCCGAGGCCGAGGCAGTGCTCGCCGAGATCAACGGCTGGGACGCCGAGGGCGGCCCACTGTCCTCCTACGAGCAGCTCAACGAGGACGGTTCGACGGTCTGCGGCTGCTGGATCTACTGCGGGGTGTACAGCGACGGGATCAATCAGGCGTCCCGGCGCAAGCCCGGGATAGAACAGAACTGGGTGGCCAAGGAGTGGGGTTGGGCCTGGCCGGCCAACCGCCGGATCCTCTACAACAGGGCCTCGGCCGATCCCGATGGGACACCCTGGAGTGAGCGCAAGGCGCTGGTCTGGTGGGACGAGGACAAGGCGTTGTGGACCGGGCACGACATCCCGGACTTCAGCGCCGCGAAGTCGCCGCACTACCGGCCGCCGACCAATGCGACGGGCGCCGAGGCGCTGGCGGGCGTGGACCCGTTCGTCATGCAGGCCGACGGCAAGTCCTGGCTGTTCGTCCCGGCCGGGCTGACCGACGGTCCGCTGCCGACGCATTACGAGCCGCAGGAGTCCCCGGTTCCCAACCTGCTGTATCGCCAGCAGCGCAACCCGGTCCGGCAGATCACCACGATGGTGCACCGCGCTGACCGGTTCCAGCCCAGCGGCGACGAGCCGGGGGCGACGGTATTCCCGTACGTGTGCAGCACCTACCGGATCGCCGAGCATCACACCGCGGGCGGCATGAGCCGGTTCCTGCCCTACCTCGCGGAGCTGGCGCCGGAGTTCTTCTGCGAGGTGTCCCCGGAGCTGGCCGCCGAGCGGGCCTTGGAGCACACCGGCTGGGCGACCATCGTCACCGCCCGGGGGGCGATCGAGGCGCGGGTGCTGGTCACCGAACGGATGACGCCGATGACCGTGCACGGCCGGCGGCTGCACCATGTCGGGTTGCCCTACCACTGGGGCAACAACGGCCTGGCCACCGGGGACCCGGCCAACGAGCTGACCCACCTGTCACTCGATCCCAACGTGCACATTCAAGAGGTGAAGGCGCTGGCCTGCGACATCCAGCCGGGCCGGCGGCCGCGCGGCCGGGCCCGCGACGAGCTTGTCGAGCAGTACCAGGCACTGGCCGGGATCACCGAGCAGACCGGAACGGAAGTGTGAGATGGCCCCGGTAGACATCCAGCTCGGGCGACGTCGCGATCTGAGCGGCGCGATGCTCGGCGACACCGACCCGGCCGCCCAGGGCGGGTACCCCGATCATCCACCACGGATGGGGTTCTTCACCGACACCAGCGTGTGCATCGGTTGCAAGGCCTGCGAGGTGGCATGCAAGGAGTGGAATCAGATCCCGGAATCCCTGCACGGATTCACCGGGCTGTCCTATGACAACACGGTCGACCTCGGCGCCGACACGTGGCGCCACGT
>JBBPZY010000277.1:0-8566 GCA_038276315.1 Mycobacteriales bacterium | reverse complement strand
TCGCGAGGGTGTCCAGATCGGCGTCCACGAGGGCCTCCGGGTTCGACGTTGGGTGAGAACGCCGATCTTGGACACCCTTCGCGTATCAACCGGTCACGACACGCCCGACCACCTCATACCCCTTGGAATAGATCATCTAGGTCTACGGAGAGCCCGACGTCATTGCCTCGACGTATCCAACGAGGCGTACGAGATCGTCCGGCGCCTGGTCCAGGACGAGCACAAGTCGGAAAGTCCCGTCGCGCAACGTGGTGCCGTCGACGCTCTCTTCCTGAGCGAACTCGCGGACGACATCGAGCAGGCTGCGCCCGCGGACATGTTTCGCCAATACCTCACGCTCGAACTGCTCAGCCGAGCTGCCGCACCTCGCGGCCCAGAACGATCAGTCGGGGCGCACCGCTCAGTGGGAGAAGCTCTGGGGCCGCGGCGGCAAGGTCGTGCAACGTCTTTTCGTTGGGGAAGCCGGTGGGTTTCAGCAGCGTCCACTCATGGGCCGGACTCTCCTGCCAGATTGCTGTCATGACCTTCCTCGGGGCTGTGGCGTCGGCGGTCACTTTAACCGGCGTCCGCCAGGAGAATATGATCACCCAACAATCCCGCGGTTGTGGGCTAGGACCCGTTCGACGGCTCAAGGCAAGCCGAGCGCACCGTTATGGGTCCGTATCGGGCGTCGGTGCGAGACGAACACAGCAGTGTGGTGGGGCGGGGTCCAGGCGGGCGGTGAGGCCGGTGTGCCCCAGACCATCGAGGAGGCCCTCGAGCAGGCGTAAGTTCATTCCGCACACAAGTTCGGTGTACGCCTGCGCCAGTGCGTGGAAGGGGCAGTTGGCGAGCGTGATCTCCCCGGCTTCGATGCGGGGCTCGAAGCCGTGTGCCTCGAGTACCCGTAGCGCACTGTTCCGGTCGGCGCTGGCGCCGCGCGCTGTTTCGCCGAGTTCCTTGCCCAGCTGGTATGCCCGCTGGTCGAGGATCGCCCGTGGTGAGCTTCCGGAGCGCTCGGCGTCTTCGAGCGCGCTGGACAACAGCTGGCCGACGAGCTCGTAGCGGCGTTGGGGCAGTGACACGGCTACGGGGCGCTGCGATCGTTGGTAGAGCTTGGCCGGCCGTCCCGCGCCGGGGCCGGTGCGGCCGGTGCGGCGCTGGTAGGTCACGTCGAGCAGGGCCTCGTCGACCAACCGGTCGAGGTGAAACGCCACGGTGGTGCGCGGCAGTTCAAGGATCTCGGCGGCATCATCGCGACTGACCGGCGCGGGTTGGCGCACCACGTAGTCGTACAGCCGGCGACGGGTCGGCTCGTCCAGTGCGGCGATCGCGGAGATCTGCGCCTCCCGGGACTCCATTCTAGAACCAACTCCTGTTGACGAAGCAGTCATCCTAGTTCTAACGTTAATGTATCATGTCATTAGAAGTACGAGGAGACTTAAAATGAGCGAGCAACTACTGGTAGTCGGTGTCGACGGCTTCCCGGCCAGGTACCCGGCGCTGACCGTGGCGGTCGCGGAGGTGCCCGCATGACATCGCTGCCCGAGCGGTCAGCGCCCGCGCGTCACTCGAGCCTTCGGGTCGTCTCGCCCCGGAAGGAAGTGGACCTGCTCGCGGCGGAGCAAGCGGTGACCGATCTGTTGATCGCCCTGGGTAAGGATCCGACATCGGAACACCTGTCCGACACGCCACGACGAGTCGCCCGCTCCTTCGCTGAGCTGCTCACCCCGCGGGAGTTCGACCTGACGACCTTCCCCAACGACGAGGGCTACGACGAGCTGGTGCTCGCCAAGAGCATCCCGGTGCAATCGCTGTGCGAGCACCACCTGCTGCCTTTTCACGGGATCGCCCACGTCGGTTACCTGCCCGGCGAGCGCATCCTCGGGCTGTCGAAGCTAGCCAGGGTCGTCGAGATGTTCGCCCGGGACCTGCAGGTGCAGGAGCGCCTGACCCAGCAGGTCGCCGACGCGCTGCAGGAGCACCTGGCGCCCAAGGGGGTCGGCGTGGTGATCGAAGCCGAGCATCTGTGTATGTCACTGCGGGGCGTTCGAGCCACCGGCTCGCGCACCGTGACATCAGCCCTGCACGGGGTACTGCGTGCCGACGCTCGCTCCCGGCAGGAGTTCTTCGCGCTAGCCGGCGTGGGGCACTGATCGTCATGAAGTCCGCTGAGCATCGTGCCGTGGGCGAGGCCGCCACCGCAGGCGCACTCGTCGACACCGGCGGGACGAAGTCATCTGCGCTCTGAAGGTGATGGCGGTGGACGGGGCCTTCGTCGACTCCCGGTTCGAGCCCGGAGGGCAGTTCAGCGACTTCCGGTTCACCGCGGCTGCGGCGGCAACCGAGGTTGAAAGGCGCGTGCGGGATCGCTGCATGGGGGAGTCGTGGAGGTTGCCGTCATCAGCCGCACACGAGCACGTTCCCGACGGTAGAGAGCTTCTGTCCGGTTGAGTGGTTGCCTCGCACCGGCAGTCTCCCCGGCGCCAAGCACCGGCGCGGGGTGGACCGCGACTGGTAGCGCCGCGGCCCACCCGGTGGTCGTGCCGATTACGTCTGCTGGAGCAGGGTCTGCATTTGGCTGATCTCGGCTTGCTGCCCGACGATGATCTGTTGGGCGAGTTGGCGGGTGGCGGGGTTGCTGCCCTGGGCCAGCTCGGTTTGGGACATCGTCACCGCGCCCTGGTGGTGAGTGATCATCATCTGCAGGAACATCCGGTCGAAACCGGCACCAGTGGACGCCATCATCTGCCGCATCTGCTGATTGCTCATCATCCCCGGCATCTGAGCGTGCATCCCGGCCATGCCCTCGGTGGTCGCGGGGACGGCGGCGCCCCAGCTTTTGAGCAGGCCGCTCATCTGCTGGATCTGCGGGCCTTGCTCGGCCTGGATGCGCGCAGCGAGGTCCTTCACCTGCGGGGAGGCAGCCTTGGTGGCGGCCATCTGCGCCATCGCGATGGCTTGGGCGTGATGCGGAATCATGCCCTGCAGAAACGTGACGTCGGCCTGATTGTGCTGCTGCTGGCCGGCACCGGTGGTGCTGCTCGCCGCCGGTGCGCCGGCGGGGCTGGTGCTGGTGGTGCCGCAGCCGGCGAGTAACCCTCCGGCGACGGCCGCCGTGGCAAGTACCGCGGTAGCGCTGTTGATACGCATGTCTGATCGGTCTCCTTCGCTGAGTCCCCGTGCCGCAGGCACGGGTGAAAACGCTGTGACGGCCAAGTAGGGGCATCGCGTCGTGAGAGGCGATGCATCGGCGATCACAGCCGAAGGACACCGAGTCGGGCCAGGCGTAGGGCGGTCGGCGGGGCGCGTTGCCGGGTCGACTGCTCGCCCACCGCAGCGCCGTGCGGCCGAGCTCGCGCGAATAAGTGGCGTGCGCCCCGGGCTAGGCCCCACCCGGCCAGCAACACCAGCCCGATAAGGACCGCCAGACACAGGTGCAGCATCGGCACGGCGTCGGGATCGGGCTGCGCTGGCGCCGCGTCGAGCTGAACGGGGCCGCAGCAGTCGCCGAGCTGTGTGGCCGGCATCGTCATGCCGCCGGCACCGCCGGACAGCCCCGTGGCGTGGGGGTCGACGAGATGGTGCATGGCCACCAAGCCCAGAGCCAGAACAACCATCGCCACCCACCGGCCCAGCCGGGGCACGCTGGTAAGGGCTGTCGGCACACTGATCAGGCTAGTCGCCTCTGGGGTGCCCCGCCGGGGCGTTGGGTGGTCACCGCGCATAGCTCGCACACGCCTGTGACTGGGGATACCGCAACAACGTCGCCGCCGGTGAGCTGGTCCGGATTCTGGACCTGGCAGAGCAGTCCACGCCTCGCGAGCTGCAATTCGCGCCCGGCGACTGGTCACTGATCGATGGCGGCGACGTCGTATTCTCACAGCGTTGGTCTGTATCGACCGCGCGCACATGGATCAGCCTGTCGGGCACCTCCCGGCCGATCTGCTCGAACAACTCGACGCCGGTCTCCGCCGAGTCCTCGGCCCCCGCTGACCGCGTCGACCGCCACCGCCTAGCCGACCCCGCAGTGCCGCTGCGAGACTTCGGCGAGTGCGACAGCATCAGGCAGTAGGGCGACGCGGCGGCACGACTGCCCGACGGCGGTTGATGGGGGCGATCGGGGTGGTGGGCGCCCTGCTCGTCGCAGCCGGTTGTTCGAGCACCGAAAGCGCCCAACGCCACGCCGGGCAGGCGTTCCTAGCTGCCTGGGCGAGAGGTGACATCGCTGCCGCGGCCCGGGCCACCGACGACCCGGTCGCCGCGGAGCATGTGCTGCACGCCGCCGGGCAGGCGCTGGACTCGACCGCCGCCGAACTGACCCCCGGGGCGCTCACCACCGCCAAGGACGCGACGACGATGGCATTCGCGGCGTCGTGGAGCCTGGCCGGCCTGCCCACGCCATGGCGATACCAGGGCAAGCTCGCTCTCGCCAAGGGCAGCGACGGCCAGTGGCGGGTGCACTGGCAGCCCCCGGACGTGCACCCGCAGCTCGGCACCGCCGACACCCTGGTGGTGAACCGGACGCTGCCGCAGCGGGCGCCGATCCTCGATGGCGCGGGCCAGCCGCTGGTCACCGAACGTGACACCGTCACCGTAGGGGTGGAGCCGAAGCTGGTGACCAACCTCGACGACCTGGCCGCCGCGCTCGCCTCGGCCCTGCACATCAACGCAACTGAGGTCATCAACGCCGTCGTACAGGCCAAGCAGACTGACTTCGTGCCGGTGGTCACCCTGCGCCAGGCCGATTACCGCGCCGTCCAGGCCAAGATCCACGATCTGCCCGGCACCGTGTTCCGGACCGGAACTCAGCTCGTCGGGCCGAGTCGGCATTTCGCTCAACCGCTGCTCGGGCAGGTCGGTAAGCCCACCGCCGAGGCGCTGCACCAGGCCGGCCCCGGTTACCTCCCCACTGACCAGATCGGTCTGTCCGGGCTGCAGCAGGTGTTCAACAGCCAGCTCGCCGGCGCCCCCAGCGCCACCATCGAGATCCACGACCCCCAGGGCGCCACGGTGGCCCAGGTCGGGCAGTTCACCGGGCATCCAGGTTCCCCGTTGCAAACAACGCTCGATACCCGGGTGCAACAGGCCGCTGACGCCGCACTGTCCGGGGTGGGGCTGCATGCCGCGCTCGTGGCTGTCCGCCCCTCCACGGGGGAGATTCTCGCCGTCGCCAACAGCGACAGCGCGCCCTTCGACATCGCGCTGGCCGGCCGATACCCACCTGGCTCGACCTTCAAGATCGTCACTGCCACCGCCGTGCTGAGCAGCGGGGTGGCGCAGCCGGGCAGCCCGGTGCCCTGCCCGGGCACGGTCACCATCGACGGCCGCACCATTCCCAATGAGAACTCCTTCAATCTGGGCACAGTCAGCTTGACCGACGCCTTTGCCCACTCCTGCAACACCAGCTTCGCGCTGCTCTCGCAGAAGCTGCCCGCCGGTGCACTGGACCAGGCCGCCGCCGAGTACGGCTTCGAAGCCGGTTGGCAACTGCCGGTCAGCTCCTTCAGCGGTTCCTATACCCCCGCGAAGGACGGGGCGGGACAGGCGGCGAATGCCTTCGGCCAAGGCACCGACCTCGTCAGCCCGCTGTCTGAAGCTCTGATGGCGGCCACCGTGGTCCACGGCTCCACCCCGGCGCCGGTGCTCGTCGCCGGGCAGCCCGCCACGGCGAAGCAGCCACCGCCGAGTCCACCAGCGGCGCTGCTGGCATCGCTGTCCAGTTTCATGCGCGCCGTGGTCACCCGCGGAATCGCGACGAATCTGGCGGGCGTGCCCGGCGGCGCGGTGTTCGGCAAGACCGGCACCGCCGAGCATGGCAGCACCTCACCGCCCAATGCCGATTCCTGGTTCACCGGTTACCAGGGCGACCTGGCCTTCGCCGTGCTCGTCGAGAACGGGCAGACCAGCGGGGTGCCCGCCAACCCCATCGCGCAGAAGTTCCTCACCGCGCTGCATACGACGTCCTGACCCCGCCGTGTGGCTCAAGGCACTCGTCCGGGAACGGCGCCGGCCGAAACGGCTTCGCGAGTGGCCGCACGCATGGTGGCTGACCGTGGCGACGGTGTGCTTCGGCGCGTTCATGGGTCAGCTCGACGCGAGCATCGTCACCCTGACCTACCGCCCCCTGCAGGCGGAGTTCGGTGCCTCTTTGGCCGGGGTGCAGTGGGTGTCGCTGTCCTACCTGCTGGCCCTGGTCGCGCTGCTGATCCCGATCGGGCGGCTGGCTGACGCCCGGGGCCGCAAGCTGCTCTATCTGTACGGGTTCGTCGTGTTCACCGCCGCGTCAGCGGCCTGCGGGCTGGCCCCGTCGCTGGGAGCGCTGATCAGCTTCCGGGTCGCCCAAGGCGTCGGCGCGGCCCTGCTACAGGCCAACAGCGTCGCCCTGGTCACCACCAGTACCCCTGCCGACCGGCTACGCACCGCGCTCGGGGTCCAGGCTGCTGCGCAGGCCATCGGGCTCGCTCTGGGCCCCACCCTCGGTGGGCTGCTGGTCTCGACACTGGGTTGGCGGTGGGTGTTCGGCATCAACGTCCCGGTCGGGGTAGTGGCCGTGGCCGCTGGTATCTACCTGTTGCCTCGTACCCGGACCCGCACCGCCAGCGCCGGGTCGGACGGCTCCGGGCTGGTGCTGCTGGTCATCGCGACCACCGCCGGGCTACTCGGGGTATCGGCCGTGTCCGGGCTGTCGCTGCCCGGCGGGGCCCCGATCGTGCTGCTGGCGCTGGCCGCCGCCTGCGTGGCCGGGTTCGTGCTGCGCGAGCGGCTGGCGACCGCGCCACTGCTCGACCTGAACCTGCTGCGGGACCGCGCGGTGAGCGCGGGGCTGCTCGGCGCGCTGTCCGGCTACCTGGTCTTGTTCGGCCCGCTCGTCCTCATCCCGGTCACCCTCACCGCGGCCGGCTCCTCAGAACTGCACGCCGGGCTCATCCTGACCGCGCTGCCCGCCGGGTTCGCCCTCGCCGCCACCACCAGCGGACGAGTCCTGCCCCGACACTGGACTGACCGGGCGCGCTGCACGCTGGGTGCGGTGCTCGGTGTCATCGTGCTGTGCGGGCTGGTGGCCGCGCCGTTGACCGGCGTCGCGTTGGTACCGCTGCTAGGCGCCCTCGGGGTCGCGCTGGGGATCTTCACCCCGGCGAACAACACTCTGGTCATGCGGGCGGTTCCGGCGCGCACCGTCAGTACCGGCGGGGGGTTGCTGACCCTGACCCGCAGCCTGGGCACCGCCCTGGGCGTCGCCCTGGTCACTCTCGCGCTGCATGTGCGTTCGGCCGGCGCGCTGCTGCTCGGTGCCCACCAGGCGGGCGCCAGGATCGCCCTGCTCATCCTCACCGCCGCCGCGGTTGTCGTGCTGGTCTCCGCCCGGCTCATTCCCACCACGCCGGGCCCAGCCGTCTAACCAGCGCGTTGCCGCGTCAGCCGGCCGCCGCCATGCGCCGGCGGACCACCTCGCTGGGAAGCCGGCAGGTGTAGGCCAAGGCCATCACGATGGCGGTGAGCACGGCGCAGAGCCCGACCCCGACACCGAAGGCGGTCACACCGAGATTGCCCGCCCCCTTTGACACCGCTGGGTAGGGGCCGATGTAGCTGATGACGGCCAGACCGGCGAACCAGACCAGCAACCACCAACCGTGGCGCAGATCCAGCGCCGGTGTGGTCCGTTTCGCGAGGGTCTGCTGTGCCACCAGCAGGACGAAGCCGAGCAGGATCGCCGCGAACATCTTCCAGTTGGTGTCCCACCCGGTCCAGTAGACGATCAGGTTCGACGACCACAGCGCCAAAAAGGCGATCACCCAGGCACCCTTGAGGCGGAACGCGCGGTGAGTGTCGGGCAGCTGCTTGCGCAGGGCGATCAGCACCAGCGGTCCCATGCCGAAGGACAGCACCGTGGTGTTGGTGACGAACTCGACGAGCTGCTGCCAACCGGGAAACGGTAGGAAGAACAGGCAACCGACCACGAATGCCAGCAGCAGGCTCAGCCACGGCACCCCCTTGTTGTTCACCTTGGCCAGCGCCGCGGGAGCGTTGCGGTTACGGCCCATCCCGTAGGACAGCCGCGCGCTGACCCCGGTGTAGATCAGGCCGGTGTCACCGGGGGAGATGATCGCGTCGACGTAGAGCAGGGCGGCTAGCCAGCCGATACCGAGCACGGTGGCGGTCGCGGCCAGCGGACCGAAGCTGCCAGACGCGGTCGCGCTCGTGCCGGGAATGATGTGGTTGCCGAGCGAGGACCACCCGCCGGCGGCGATCGACGAGGACGGGACCGCGCCGATGAAGACGAACTGCAGGGCGATGTAGATGATCCCGCACAGCACCACCGAGCCCACCACCGTCAGCGGAATGTTGCGGCCCGGGTTGCTCGTCTCGCCGGCAAGTTCGATGCCCTGACGGAATCCGAAGAACGCGAACGCGATCGACGCGGTGGGAATCGCCTCGAAGACCCCCTGTAAGCCGAACGGCGTGAACCCGCCGAATCCAGTGAAGTGGGTGCTGTCGAACGAGACCACGAAGAACACGATCACCACCAGGGCGATGACCGCCAGCTTCCACCAGACGAGCACGTTGTTGATCCGGGCGAACCACC
>JBBPZY010000276.1:0-9031 GCA_038276315.1 Mycobacteriales bacterium | reverse complement strand
AGACTGACGTCGTCGTCGCTGAACCGGCGGGGGGCGAGAGTTCCGACGTGAAGAACACCGATGACCGTCCCGCTGATCACCAGCGGGACCCCGAGCAGCGAACAGATCCCATGCTCGCGAAGGCTCGGATAAAGCACATTTGTGTGATCAACCCGCTCAATGATCACTGGGCGCTTCTCCGCCGCGACGCGACCGGCGAAACCCCTCCCCATCGGGATGCGAATTCCCTGACGGACCACCGCTTCGATCCCCCTGGCAGCGGTCGCGACAAGCTGCTGACAGGAGAAGTCGAGCAGGAATACAGTGGCGGTGTCGACCTCGAGGAGCTCTCGGACCCGGTCAAGCAGCTCGGCCAACAGGTCCTCGACGTCGAGCTGGGCAAGTGCGGCGTCGGTCACGGACTCAATCCGGCGCAATCGGTAGTCATCGGCGGCCGGCGTGTCGCTCGGCTCGGCCGATGTCGACACGATCAGAGCGTAACGCACTTTTGGGCGCAGCGGCGTCCATCCAGGTTTATGCGCTGATCTGCGTCCGGATTTTCTGCACCTGGTCACTCTCAATGAGACCGTCGCGCATCCGCACGACCCGTTTGGCGAACCGGGCAACCTCCTCCTCGTGCGTGATGATCACGACCGTGCGGCCGGCATCATTGAGCGCACCGAGCAACTTCATGATCTCGATGCTGGAGCTGGTGTCGAGGTTGCCGGTGGGCTCGTCGGCGAGCAGGAGCGTGGGATCGTTGATCAGCGCTCGGGCGATCGCCACCCGCTGTTGTTGACCGCCGGAGAGCTCGTTGGGCATGTGCTTCTGGCGGTCGCCCAGCCCGACCTGCTCCAGGGCCAGCCGGGCTGGATTGCGCCGGGCTCGCACGCCGGCGTAGATCAGAGGAAGTTCGACGTTGCGGATTGCGCTGGTGCGCGAAACGAGGTTGAACGACTGGAAGACGAACCCGATCTTGTGGCTGCGGATCTTGGCGAGCCGGTTGTCGGACAGCCGGCTGACGTCGGTGCCGTCAAGCAGATATCGCCCGCTGGTAGGGACATCGAGACAGCCCAGGATGTTCATGAGCGTGGTCTTGCCCGATCCGGATGGGCCCATGATGGCGACCATTTCACCGTCTTCGATGGTGAGGTCAAAGCCGTGGAGTACCGGCACCTTGATCTTACCCATCTGGTACGCCTTGCTGACATCCTCCAGCTCGATCATTCCACTCCTCTATTTGGATATCGCGAGCAAGGCTTGACAGACTGCCGTCCCGAGCCGTTGAAAATCGACCCCAATGCCGGAAAGCCAACCCCTCGCGGCGGGTCACCGTGTTTGCGAGGCCTCCAGGTAGGCGTCCTCCGGTGATCTACGCGGCGTCAGTTCCTGGATCGGTCTGTAACGCGCCGCGGCGGCTGACGCGATCGTACATGCGTCCATGCCGGTGACCGAGAGCCCATGGCCGGGTTCGGCCAACACTGTCGCGCCCATGCTGATCAGTATCCTGGTCAGTCCGGTGCGGCGGGGTGACCTGACGAACACGTTGTGCCGGGCCTGCGTGGTCAGTTCGTGTGTCTCGGTCATGCCGATAATGTTGCCGCGTTCGGGGCGCGTCCGCATCGGAGCTGGGGCCGGGGTTCGGGATCAGACCCTGGTCCGATATGACGCCAACGGTAGTCGTGGTGTGGCTGCGGGATCTCGACAACCCAGTGTCGGCGCCATTTGGTAACCAATTGTTGCGGTGAGTGTCGGCTCGGTGACTATATGTCCGCGTCGGAGCAAAATCCGGCGAGCGTCGACGTCTAAAGCATTTTTCGACCGATGAACAAAAGCAACCGAGGTACTGTTAGCCCGTGGTGGCCAACAGGCGTCGGGTCCCCGTGGGATGCGCGAGACAAGCCGAGGCCACCAGGGTTGCGTGGCCTGTTGGACCGACCCCGTCCGTGCCAGCTGACGAGCTCATCGAACGCCCGTCAGTCGGCGAGCTCTTGGACCGTGCTGCGAAGCGCCGGATCTGCGTGGTGATCGGCGGAGCCGGTTGGGGCAAGACCACTGCGGTGGCGGCCTGGTCGCGCAGCCGCCCCACCACGTGGTTGCGGTATGAGGATCACGAGGCGGATGGTAGCCGTCTGCTCTCGAGCCTGTTCGAGGCATTGCGATCGCACACGTCGGTGCCCGCAATGCCGGCTACGGCGGCCTCGAATACCGACCAGCTCGGGCCCTCTGTCGAGGCCATCTGCGGATGGTTGCACAACGCCCTTCGCAAGGACCTAGTTCTCGTCCTCGATGACCTGCATGTCCTGCAGCCGAACAGCGCTGCGGCCCGCGTGGTCGATGATCTGTGCCGACGAGCACCTCAGCGGCTGCACCTACTCTTGATATCACGATGTGAGCTGCCATTTTCGCTGCAGCAGCTGCGGGGTCGTGGCCTGGTCACGGAGATCCACGCGCCGGACCTTGCCTTCGACGTTGCCGATGTCGAGACACTCCTGCGCAAGACCGTAGGAAGCGATCCGCCTGGTCTGTCGAGGCAAGTTTGGGAACAGACTGCTGGTTGGCCCACGGCCGTGCACTGTGCTGTGGAGATGTTACGGGCGGTCGAACCGGCTCAGCGCCTTACCGCGGTGGGACAGCTGTCGGACCCGGGACAGCGATTCCACGGTTACCTGACCGAAGAGATTTTTGGTGCCACCCACGAGTGGGTTCTGCAGTTGCTACGCCGATTAGCGATCTTCGGCGAAGTCAGATTCACGACGGAGATCGCGCAGGGACTCGAAGTTCCGACGATCGCGCTTGCCGAACTGAGTCGCCAGGGACTGGTGCAGTGCACCGGTGGGGGCGGCGGCTGGTCACTGGTGCGTCCGCTGCGGAACTACTTCGCACACGATGCGGTGCCGTCTGCAAGCGAGCGCACAGCAATACATGTGGCGGCGGCCAAGAACTACATTGAGCGGGGGGCACAGGCGCAAGCGCTACGGCATCTGCTCACAGCGGGAGATCATGCCGCGTGCGTTCCGCTTCTAGTTGACCATGGTAGTGCGATGGTGGAGCGCGGCCACATCGACGCCGTGCTCGAGGCTGCCAAACTGCCAGCCGAATACCTCGACGACCCGCGAATCCAACAGGTGCTAGGACAGGCGCAGCAGGTGCGGGGACAGTCGACGCAGGCGCTGCAGCACTTCCAGCGTGCCAGCCGCGACCAAGACGTACTGGAGCCTGCGTTGGCCTGGCGCCTCGGCCTGATCACCTTCGCCCATGGCGAGTTCGCCGAGGTCCAAGCTCTCACTGGCAGGACCCGGTTACATCGGGAGGATTCGCTCGACGAGATCCGGGTATTGACGTTGTCGGCGAGTGCGTACCGGATGATAGGTGATCTCGCGGGCCTCCGGAGGATGGCGAGCCGAGCCCGTGCCGCGGCCCGACGGTGCGGCGAGCCACGCGCATGGTCCGGTGTCCACCATGTGTTCGCGCTGCTCACCGCAGCCGAGGGCGACTGGCTGCAAGCCGATGCGCACTGCGCCGATGCGCTGCGCTGCGCCGAGGAGTGCGATGACCTGCTCCAGGTGATATGGACCCGGGCTTGCCAAGCGTTTCAGCAGTTCGAAGCGGGTGCGCCCCGGAATGCGTTGGCCGACGCGCAGATTGCGTTGAGTCTCAGCGAGCGATGCGAGAACCCGTTCATTATCGCGCATCTACTGACCACTCGCGGCCGCGCCCGCGCGCGCCTCGGGATGCTAGAGGCGGCCGCAGCCGACTTCACCGTAGCTATCGACCTTTTCCAACGCATCGGCTCCCGATTCTTGGCGTGGCCACTGTGCGGCCTTGGGGACCTACATCGGGCCAGAGGTCAGCTGGTGCGAGCCCGGGCGGCGTACGAGGAGGCCTTGACCCTCGCCGAGCCGGGCCACGACGTGTTCGGCCTCAGCTCGGCGCTGATCGGCCTCGCGCGCGTCACCGCGGTTGATGACCCGAAGGGGGCTCAGGAGCGCGCCGACCAGGTAGTGGAGTTGGGTGAGGGAGTCCGCAAGGTTCCGGGCTTGCTGACCCGCGGGTGGGTTGAGTTGATGAGCGGTGACCGCCAGGGCGCGCTGGCTGATGCCAGCCGGGCTACCGTGGCCGCGCGGCAACGGCGGGACAACCCAGGGCTGGCCGAGGCCATCACCCTCAGCGTGCTGGCCGCCCGCGATCCCGCCACGAATGCCAGTTCGCTTCAAGAAGCCATCAGCATCTGGCAGGAGACGGGCTGCCGTCCGGAGGAGGCTGCGACCAGAATCGTGGCCGCCCGCCTCGGCGCACGCATACCCCACCTCGACGCACACCTCGCCGAGCAGATACTTCGGGGCTACGGCGTCGACGTGGAGTCGCGGCGCGTCGCGGGACCGCTGGGTGTGCTCGTCCGTTTCGCGCCCACGGTGTTCATCCAGACGCTGGGTGTTTTCCGGGTGATCCGAGACGGGATCCCCATTCCCAGTACGGCATGGCAGTCGAAAAAAGCCCGGGACCTCTTGAAGATCCTGATCGCGCGTCGCCGGCCGACCCCCCGTGATCAGCTGATGGAGCTGTTGTGGCCGAGGGTGGGCCCGGCCGTGGCCGGCAACCGGCTCTCCGTACTGCTCTCCACGGTCCGCGATGTGCTCCAGCCCAATCCCGTAGGCGCAGCTCCAGTGGACACCACCGACGGCGCAGTGTCATTGAACCGCGCCCAGGTGCGCGTCGACGTCGAGGACTTCCTCACCCAAGCGACCGTTGCCCTCGAAGCGGACCCCAGAGATCCGGAGACGACCGCGCGGCTCAAGGCGGCCGTCACCGTCCATACCGGGGATTTTCTCGAGGATGATCCCTACCAAGAGTGGGCCAGCGCGCTGGCTGAAGAGGTCCGGGCCACCTACATCGCCCTGCTGCGGACATTGTCTCAACGGCTGCGGGACACCGGCGATACCGACGCAGTCGTGCGATACACGCTGCGCCTGCTCGAGCGTGACCGCTACGACGAGGATGCCCACCGCAGCCTCGTCGGTATTCTGCTCGACGCAGGTCGGCTCGGCGAGGCACGCCGGCATTACGAGAAGTATGTCCGCCAGATGGCGGAGATCGACGTCCGACCGAGCCCGCTGTCGGAGATGACGCCGCGACGATTGATCGCGCTAACCGACGTGCCGCCCCACTCTGCGTGAGTGCGGCGCGACCCGGTCATCGAACCACGCTTGCGGCTTCGCCCGGGTCGGCGCCGGCTGATCCGAGCTCCGACACCACCAGCCGGAGCAGGTCCGAGCGCGCGGAGTTGACGAAGAAGTGGTCTCCCGGCAGCAGGTGGGCGCGAAAGGGTCCGGTCGTGTGACTCGACCAGGCACGCACGTCCTCAGGAAACACTTCCTGGTCGGCTAAGCCGCCGAAGGCGGTCACCGGGCAGCTCAGCGGTATCTGGGGGCGGCACACGTACGTCTCGGTGAGGGTGCAGTCGCTACGCAACATGGGCAGCATCGTGTCCAGGAACTGGCTATCCGCCAGCAGCTCCGGTGGGATCCCGCCCAGTTCCTCGACGGCGGCGATGAACTCTCGGTCGGGCAAGGTGTGCCAGTCCGGCGAGCGGCTCGGCAGGTGGGGCGCTCGGCATCCGGAGGCGAACAGGTGCACCGGCCGCAGACCTTTCGGGCGTAGCCGGCGCACCAGCTCGAACGCGATCAGACCGCCCATGCTGTGGCCGAAGAGCGCGAACGGGGGGACGAGGTAGCTGGCCAGCCCATCCAACAGCTGGCCGACCAGCGGCTCCATCGACTCGATAGCAGGCTCATTGAAGCGGTTCTCCCGACCGGGTAGCTGGACCGACACGACCTCCACGTCATCGGGGAGGTGTGCCGGCCAGTCCCGGTACCTACTCGCTCCACCACCGGCAGCGGGCAGGCAGATGAGACGCAACCGCGCAGCCGGCCGCGGGCGGCTGACCTGCGTCCAGGACGAGCGGGTCATGGTGAGTTCGACCGATCAGGGACTGTGTTTGATCAGGACAGTGTTCGATCAGGATTGGGCACCGTCCATCTGCTCGCGCAAGCTGCGCGGCCGCATGTCTGTCCACACCTCATCGACGTACGTCGAGCACTCCTCCTTGCTGCCCTCCTTGCCTACCCGGTACCAGCCCGCCGGCACATCCAGGCCGACCAGCCACAGCGAGTACTGCTCCTCGTCGTTGCGCAGCACCTCGTACCTCGCGTCGTCGTCCATGTCTTCGATCTCCTTTCTTTGGGAACCATCTTGATGATCAGCATTACGGATCGCGGTGCTGTTCCGCGACGACTGGGTGCCGGGGGAAGCTGCGCAGGGTGGGGCTCAGCGTCGCCACCATCGCGGCGGCCGCGATGCCACCCGCGCACACCAGCACCGCGAGGGTGCCGGAAACCGCCGTGGCCAGCAGCCCACCCAGCACCGGACCCAGCGTGGCGGCGACACCGGTGACGATGCCCAGCACGCTGCTCAGCCGGCCGCGCAGGTGGTCGGGGGTTAACAGCAGCTGCCGCGTGATGATCGTCGTGTTCGCGGTCGCCGGCAGCAACGCCATGGCGGCCAACAACAATCCGAGGAGATAGCCGCTGTCGAGGAAGGCCGCGACCGGGATGAGCGTCGCCATCACCCAGAACACAGCGATGATCGAGACGTAGGGGCTCACCGCTTGGGCCAGACGCGATGCGACCAGCGCGCCCAGGAGGCCGCCCACGCCGAGCATCGCCGCCATGATGCCGACCTGCCCAGAGGGCACTCCCCGGGCTACCGCTAGCACGATGACGATCAGGTAGAAGGCGCTGAAGAACAGGTTGAGCACGACCGCGCACAGTGCTGTGACCCGGATGTGGCGCTGCCCCCACACCCACCGGAGGCCGGCCGTGATCTCCGTGCCCAGATGACGGGTCGACTCCGGTCGCGCTTCCCGGGGTGGCACCCGGAGGAACACCAGCAGGGTGCAGGCCACGGCGTGGGCCAGCGCGTCCGCCACGAACGGCACGAACCGGGCGATGGCGAAGAGGAACCCGCCCGCCGCGGTGCCCGACAGCTGCGCCACCGACGAGCGGGCCGCGTTCAGCGCCACCGCGGTGGACAGCTGGTCATCCGGTACCACCCGAGGCAGGCACGCGTCCTCTGCCGGTCGGAACAACGCGGCAGACGCCCCCATCACGGCGGCCACGACGACCAGCTGGGCGACCCGGGCGTGGCCCCACCACAGGGCTGCGACGAGGCTCGCGGCCGCGATCACCTGCGCCGCCTCGCAACCCAGCATGATCATCTTACGATCCCAGCGGTCCACCAGCGCTCCCGCCGGCAGCCCGGCAAGGAGCTGCGCCGCGGCGATCGTCCCCAACATGAGACCGGATGCCGCCGCCGAACCGGTGAGTGCGAGCACCAGCAGCGGGAAAGCGATCACCGAGGTACTGAGGCCGACGCCCGACAGCACCTGGCTGATCCACAGCAGCTGATAGTTGCGGTTGCGGGTCAGCGACACGCTTTGCACGGGTGGCGCGCTCAATTCGGGCCCCGGCAGTCTCGGGCGATGCCCCGGAGAGCCTCAGCGAAATCGTCAGCAACGGATTGCACGGTCGCCTGATGGTGGCGATCGGGCTGGTAGAGCCAGGAGAACCCCAGCTGTCCGTTCTGTACCGCGCCCACGACCTCCAGCAGATGTGCGCCCGGGTCGGCGGGATCGTAAGCCTGCCCGATCGAGCCGTGCACGGCTCGGTACAGTCCACGTCCAGGGCCCTTGGCTCCAGCATCTTGAGCGCCAGCCTCCCACTGGCCGAGGTAGTTGAACCCGATCTGGGGTCCCGGCCCGGCCGCAGCGAGGCGCTGCCGGGCCGCCGGGGAACCCAGGTAGCGCAGTGCCCCGAAGCCGAAACCATTGCCGGGAACGGCGCGCAGCTGCCGGCGCACTGTTCTGATCAGATCCCGCCAGCGGGGTTCGGCTCCGTCGGGAACCGCCAGCGCGACCGGGAACATGGTGGTGAACCAGCCGACGGTGCGGGACAGGTCGACACCGTCGAGGATCTCCTCGCGGCCGTGGCCCTCCAGATCGATCGATACCCGGCTTTGTCCGGCCCACCGGCACAGCGCCCAGGCGAGCGCGCTGAGCAGGACGTCGTTGACCCGGGTGCGGTAGGCGCTGGGGGCCGCCCGCAGCAGCGACTCGGTATCCTCGACGTCCAGCAGTACTGACACCGCATGCGACAGAGCGCCGGGCTCGCGATTCGCCACGTCCACGGGCAGCTGATGCCTCTCCAACGCGTCTACCCAGTGGTCCAGCTCCTGGTCGACGCTGCCCTTCGCCACATACTCGTCGAGCCGGTTCGCCCAATTCTGGAAGGACGTCGTTTTGGCGTCCAACGGGAGGCTCTCGCCGCGTACCGCCTGCTGGTAGCCCGCTTCAAGGTCCTCGAGCAGGATGCGCCAGGAGACGGCGTCGATCACGAGGTGATGCGCCGCCAGGAACAGATAACATGGCTGTCCCGCGCCGAAACCCAACAGCGCCGCCTTCAGCAGCGGACCCGCCCGGAGATCGAAGCTCGCGTGAATGTTGTCGGCAACCTTCTCCATGGCCGCTGTCCGGTCCTCGCCGGCCAGCGCCGATAGATCGACCCGGTGGAGTACCTTCGTCGGCCTCGGCGGGTCGTTGTCCTGTCGCCACTGCCCGTCGACCTGATCGAACCGCATTCGTAGCGCGTCATGATGTACCAGCAACGCGTCGAGCGCCCGCTTGAGGGACTGCTCGTCGACGTCTTCGTCCAGCTCCACCAGCATCGACTGGTTGAAATGGTGCGGATTGACCGGGTGGTTCTGGAAGAACCACTGCTGGATCGGAGTGAGCGCGGTCGAACCGATAACCGGTTTCCGGTCGGCCTGCTCGCCATCCGCCGCGGTCACCACCGACGCGAGTTCGGCGATGGTCTGGTGGAAGAAGATGTCCTTGGAGCTCAGCACGAACCCGGCCTTCCGGATGCGGGAAACGAGCTGGATGCTCAGGATGGAGTCGCCGCCGAGTTCGAAGAAGTTGTCTTCGACGCTGATGTGT
>JBBPZY010000275.1:0-2458 GCA_038276315.1 Mycobacteriales bacterium | reverse complement strand
TGGTCGACCTGCACTCCGCGCTCGGCCAGCAGCTCTTCAACATCTCGATACGAGAGTCCATAACGGAGGTACCAGCGCACTGCCAGCACGATCACCTCCCGGGGGAACCGGAAGCCGGTGAACGCCGATGGTAGCGGGAGGACCGGACGAACACGGCGGATGCGGCGCATGAGCTTGAGCATGCCGAACGACGTCTTCCCTCCGTGCAACAGTCCCCGACCAACGGCACCGGCTCACAGCCATCTTCACCGAACTCACCCACGCCATCTGATCAAGGCAGCACCGCGGTGAATCTCGTCTGCTCCCCGCCTACGCAACAGGCTCGGTCCAACTCTTGGTGACCAGGCGGCGGTGCCAGGCCAGCAGGGTGGCAGGGGTGACGATTCGATGGTGAGGCAGTGGGCGGGGGAGCAGCCGGGTCAAAGCGGACAGGATCACTCGGTCTGGCCAGGTCAGGCCGGGCCTGGTCACCTGGCGGCGCAGGACCGCGACCTCGTGGCGCAGGATGAGGATCTCGACGTTCTTGGCCGCTGTCCTGCTCGCGAGTAGGCCGAGCCAGCCGAACAGCCTGATCGTGATCAGGTACAGCAGTTGGAACAGCACGGTTCGTGATCATGTCATGATCACGTGGTGTCACCGTAGCCCCAGGTCAACACCACACGTGACGAGTTTTGACATGGCACACCGTTTGATGGTGGTAACGATGTGCAGCAGGAGTTCGTCCAACACGGCGAGCGGAATGCTCGTGGTGCCCATCGCCAGCAGGAGCAGGAGTGAAACAGGAGCCGCGACTGTTCCGGGACCGACCCGAACTGCTGTCAACTGCCGCCGATGAACCCGTCATTTGCAGGGGTTTCTCTATTTGCGCAGGTCAGCGGATCGTGTAAATGACCCTGGGGGTCAAGGGGTCGCAGGTTCGAATCCTGTCGTCCCGACGGTGTGAAGGGTCTTTGCAGGTCACTACCTGTGAAGACCCTTCTTTTATGATCTAGGTTCGGTCTTCGAGGTCGAGCACGCTGCTCAACGACACCTTGACTCGAAGGTAGGCCGCTATTTGACGGCGTTGGCCCCCCCATGAGGGGCTAGCGGCACCAACCGCGCAGCCGATCGGCGATCTTCTCCAGATCAGACAGTTCCCCGGACGCCACCGCCACGACCACGTCCACGACAGAGTCCTGGTCGGTGTACGGCTGCTCGCCGTTGAGACCGAGGAACACAAATGTCGCCAGCCACGCCAGTCGTTTGTTGCCATCTACTAGCGCGTGGTTGTTGGCCAATGAATGCAACAGCGCGGCGGCCTTCACGTGCACGTCCAGGTAAGCATCCTGTCCGAACACAGTGGTCCGTGGCCGGGCAAGCGCCGATTCCAGGAGCCCGTAGTCTCCGACGAGTACCTCACCAGCCACCGCGTCGGCGGCGACGATCAACAGCTCCTCCAGGTCGAGGTAGATCGTCATATCTTGCCGAGGCGGTCCAGGGCCTCGCGGTAGAAAGCAGCGCCGGTGCGGGACAGCTCGGTGACCCGCTGGTGCCGCTCGCGTCGCTCGATGTACTCCTCGATCGCGTCTAGGACAACGGCTTGCATGGAGCGGTTCTCGGCCTCGGCTCGGCGGCGGAGTCGCTCGGTTTGGTCGTCGCTGGGGCGCAGTGTCATTGCCACACCTCCTATGATACCATAATGATACCGATGTCCTATTCAGTGGCGTCCACGGCGGCGGCTGACCTGCCGTTGCTGGGGCACCCAACCGGACATAATCAACATAGTGATCGATTGTGGCGCCGCGTCCGTGGAACTGTGCCTACATGGATGACCTGCGGTTCATCGCAAAGCTAGTGAGCCCGCGGCGGGAACGTTGCTGGCGGGCTGAGGAGCCGGCGACCGCGCTCGTCGGGACCGCCCCGGTAGGGCGCGGCAGCCTGACCTCGCCAGGTGTGTGTCCTTATACGAGCTATCTCGGACTGTTCGGGATGTTGCACAACAACATCAGGTGTCGCAGGGGACCGCGCGCCAGTCCCGTGGGGCGCGTCACTGCCGGACCGCAATGGTGAGTGCCGACCCAGTGATCAAGACTCCAAGCATGATCAGCAATGCTGGCGTGAAGGCGCCCTATTGGACCGTGCTGAAGCACCCGTTGAAGGCGTCGTATCCGCCATGAAAGCCGATGCCAACGATCGTGTACGGCGGCGCCCGGGGCGCCGAACCTCTGCTTCGCCTTCATTCGTAACGACTCCCGGCTTGTCCGACGGCGCGTACTGCGTCCTGCCCACCGCCGCGCGGGCGAGACATGCCGTCTGTTACGTGAGCAGCGCAGGTCAGGCTGGGCGCCACCGCAGGGGAGTGTCGGTAACTGGTCAGGTCCTCGGCGTGTCGAGTTGATCTCCGCGTCAGGGTGTTGATCATAGTGTGGTGTCCGCTGATCGACGTCGGTCCTATGAGGAGCTTGCCGCGGAGAACGCG
>JBBPZY010000274.1:0-2438 GCA_038276315.1 Mycobacteriales bacterium | reverse complement strand
CTCCGGCTCTCCGCCCGCCCAGACGGCACCGACCGCAGCCCCATGCGCGCCAGCGAAGCCAAACTCACCCTCTCCATCGCCTCCCTACGAGACGGCGACATCGACGGCGCAACCGAATGGGCACGCAAGGCATTCAGCACCAACCGCAAATCAATCAACAGCCTGTCCACCGTCGCCGACGAGCTATACCACCAAGCCCGCGCCCAGTACGGCGACGACCCCGCAATCAGCGCACTCAACGACGTCATCGCATCCTTCTACGCCTCAATCTCGGACCGGTAGCACGCCGGACGAGTGCGCCCCGCAACGAGCGGTGGTTCGGGCACTGTTCGTCGGGCACTGTTCGGGCACTGTTCGTCTGTTGCCGAATTTGCCTCTATGGGATCAAGGCGCCGCCTGCGGCGGCGCGTATCTCTCTCTCGGTAGTCCCGTCATCTGGCCGTCCCGACCCGGACCCGCGACACTGCGCGCGGCCTGGCGGCCGTGCTCGGTCGCGGCCGGGTCGGGGTGGCTGACGGTAACCGGAAGGGGTGTGCCGCCGCGGGGCGCGGGTGCGATGCTGCGTGGCATGGCTGGTGCCGCTGGGAGTGGGTTGCGGTGGGGGCGGCGGTGGGCTGCGTCGGCGTTGGCGTTTTTGGTGTCGTTGTCGGTTACGGCGTTGGCTGTCGTGACCAACTTGGCGACGGCGGTAGTTCCTGACTCGTTGCCGTGGCTGAAAGACGGAAAGATCCTGTGGCCAGCGGTGGGAGTGCTGGCGGTGCTCAGCGCTGTGCTGGCGACGCGCGCCGCGCGAGAGTCTCGCGGAGCAACCTCACTGGGTACGTCGATCTCGGCGGGTGCGGGATCGGTGGTGATCGTCGCTTCGCATAGTGCCGTGCCGGTGCCGGAGCCGCCGCCGGCAGCCAAGCCGGGGCAACTGGTGCTCGGGGAGCTTCCCGGCGCACCGCCGTCATTTCAACAGCGCCCCGAACTCACCCAGTTGGCTGAGGTGTTCGCGGGGGGCCACCGGGTGGCGGTGGTGTGTGCGGTGACCGGGGCTCGGGGGATGGGCAAAACCCAGTTGGCGGCTGCCTACGCCCGTCGTCGCGCCGGCGAGGGCTGTCCGCTAGTGGCCTGGGTATCCGCGGGGACCGGCGGTGACTGCGTCGCGGGGCTCGCCGAGGTGGCGCGAGCGGTGGGTGTCGCCGATCTGGAGGGTGATTCGACCGCGTCAGCGGTGAACTTGCGGGCACACCTGCAAACGCGGGACGAGCCGGCCCTGCTGGTGATCGACAATGTGGCCGACGTCGAGGAGCTGGCCCCGTTGCTGCCCGTCGTCGGACCCACACAAGTGATCATTACCAGTACTGATCAGGTGTTCCGGCAGCTGGGGGCGGCGGTCGAGGTGTCGGTGTCCGACCGGGACCAGTCCCTGACCTATTTGCACTCGCGGACCGGTCTGGAGGACCGTGAGGGCGCCGATCGGGTGGCTGAGGAGTTGGGAGACCTGCCGCTGGCCTTGGCTCAAGCCGCGTCGGTGATCCAGCTGTACCAGCTCGGTTACCCGGACTATCTGACCAGGCTGCGCGGTCTGCCGGTGACTGATGTACTGATTCGCCACCGCGGGGATGCCTACCCGAAAGGAGCGGCCGAAGCGATCCTGCTGTCAGTGCGCGCGGTGGAGGACACCGATGAGTCGGGCCTGACCAGACGACTGTTGACCGTGATCGCGGTGCTGTCGCCCACGGGTGTGCATCGAGCCGTGCTGCTAGAAATCCTCAAGCTGGGCGGCGGTGACACCGCTGACCCGGTGACGCGGGCATGGCGCCGCCTCAGGCGTGTGGTGTCGACGCGCGCCACGCGTGCGAGCGGGGCGACTCCGGGCGTGGCGAGTGTGGATGAGGCCCTGGCGCGCCTGGTGGGGTTGTCGCTGCTGGGGTGGGGCCAGTCCGGGACGTCAGTGATCCTGCATCGGCTGATCGGGCGTGTCATCCGGGACCGGCTTCAGACCGCGGGCGCTTTGGCGACCACCATCAGCGATGCCGCGCAGGCACTGCGGTTACTGCGGATCACGGAGGAGCAGGCGTGGGCTCGGCGGGAGTCCGGGACCGAACTGGTCGGTCATGCAGTCGCGGTCTGGGACATCGCGCTTAACCACACCGGCCGCGACCGGCTCACTCCTCAGCAGGTCACCCGGTGCGCCGACATGGTGAACTGGGCGGTGCGTCACCTGACGGTCACCGCCGACCTGTCACGGGCCACCCGCATCGGTGCCCAGGTACTCGGCGACTGTGTCCGGGTGCTGGGCCCCGACCACCCGAACACTCTGACCTCCCGCAACAACCTCGCTGGCGCCTATGGGTCGGCGGGGCGGCTGGAGCAGGCCATCCCCCTGTACGAGGCGACCCTGACCGACACCGAGCGGGTGCTGGGCCCCGACCACCCGAACACCCTGGGCT
>JBBPZY010000273.1:0-42101 GCA_038276315.1 Mycobacteriales bacterium | reverse complement strand
GGGCGGCTCAAGCAGCCAACCACCGCCAACGAGCGGTACCAACACGGGTCCAGCAGGGCACCGTCACACCGCCCGACCGGAGCCCCCTCACCCAGCCGGACCACGGCATGCCTCGTCGGGCTGGGGCGCAGCCCCGTTAGTACTACAGGGCTATAGCCACCCGGCCGGGTCGAGTCCGTGGTCGTAATAGAGCGCGAGCGAGAGGATGCGATCTTCCGCGGTGGGCGGCGAGCAGGCTGGGCTGGCACTATGGACAAGAGCGGCCCCGACCGGAGTGCGCGCCTAACCACAGGCTGCACAGCGGCGGCGGGGCAGCAAGACTGCGCAGGGAGCCGCGGTGACGTTGAGGTGCAGGTTCGCGGGCCGGTTGTGGCAGGTTACGAGCCCGCTGCTGGGGTTGATCCTCGCGATGTTGACTCTGATGACCGCGTGCAGCGCCACCGCGCGAAACTCCGTCGGCGCCCCGCTCGCCCCGTCGCCCAGGGTCCTCATGCAGCCCGCCAACGGCGCCACGGGGATCAACCCGGTAGGCCCGACCCAGATCTCGGTCATCGGTGGGGTGTTCGACGCTGTCCGGCTGGCCAATCCGGGCGGCAAGGCGGTGGCCGGAGCGCTATCGGCGAACAAGACGGTCTGGACCGTCAGCGAGCCGCTGGGCTACGACAAGACCTACACCTGGTCGGGCACCGCCACCGGTTCTGACGGTAAGCAGATCCCCAGTCCACGGCTCGTTCCACACTATCAAGCCCGATGACCTGATCAGCGCGAGCATGAACGTCGGCGACAGCGCCACCTACGGCGTCGCCATGCCGATTGCCCTGTCGGTCCAGACCTCGGTGCCCACCGAGGGGGCCTGGGCATGGCTGGACGACACCCACGGTGCACTGGCGGCCCAAGACCTACTTCACCCCCAACACGCAGGTCAGTGTTACCGCCAAGCTGTACGGGCTGTCCTTGGGCAACGGCGCCTACGGCAAGGAAGATCTCAGCTCAAGCTTCAGCATCGGCCGGTCCTACGTGCTCAGGGGCGACACCCAGACCCACCGGATGGTGGGCTACGCCGACGGGGTCCAGGTCGCCGACTATCCGGCCAGCTACGGCCTGGACTCTGATCCGGGCCGGCTCACCCAGAGCGGCACGCACGTGGTGATGGCCAAGTATCCGGTCTTCTTCATGACCAACCCGAAATACGATTACCAGAACGTCGAAGCGCGCTGGGCGGTCCGAATCTCCTACAACGGCGAGTTCACTCACTCGGCTCCGTGGTCGGTATCCGAGCAGGGCAAGACGAACGTCTCGCACGGCTGCATCAACCTCTCCCCGTCAAATGCGAAGGCGGTGTTCGACGCGGTGCTGCCCGGAGACCCCGTCGAGATCACCGGCTCGTCCCAACAGCTGGGGCCCGAGGACGGCGACTACTACGACTGGGCCATCCCCTGGGATGCCTGGATCACCAAGTCCGCCCTACGCAGCTAACGGCCCGCCGTTGCGCGCCTGCCCAGCCGCCCCAGCCTTAAGCCCGGCGTGCATCGAGGTGATGATCGGCATGGTGCCCCGCCTGCAACTGATCGGCGCGCTCATCTGGCGCAGCGGCGCTGAGCGGTCCGCAACCGAGGGCGAGTGGTTTAGATGGCACGTGAGCTGATCGGCGGGGCCGAACGCTGGTCCTGGTTGCGGTGACGTCCATCGTGCCCAGAGGCCGCTTGGCCCCATCACTGGCGCGCCGGTGGTGACAGTATCGGCACCCTTTCGTAATCTTCCCGAGACCTTGCGGTAGGTGCCTCCCAGCCGGGGTGGCAACGCAGGTCGCCGCCGAATCGGCTGTGTCTGACAGCCGGGCCGGGGACCCACCTTTTCCTGGTGAATCCGGGTGTGCGCTCGCGCCCTCCCGGTAGGGCTTGCGTCCACTCCCGGCCCGAACTCGTCAGGTAGGACCGGTAGGCGGTCCAAGGGAAGAAGGAGACAGCCGCGACGTGTCGCCGCATCCTCTGAAGCCCGGTGTCCTGAGGCCCGGGGTTGCGAAGCGCTGTGTCTCGGCAGCGATGACTGCCGTCACCGTGGTTGCCCTGGTCACTTTGATGTCGGCTGTGGCCACCGCCGACCCCGCACCGCCCGGAGACGCCCCGACTGCGGTGAAGCAGCTTGCCGAGCTGAGCCGGCAGGCTGAGGTGCTGACCGAGCGGTGGAACTACGCCCGCGATCAGGTGAATTCGCGCCGTGCCGACCTGGAGCGGGCCAGATCTGATGCCACCGCCGCTGCCGCCGCCGCAGAACGGGCCAGGGCCATCCAGGAGCAGTACCGCGGTCAAGTCGACAGGTTGACCAACGCGTCAGTCCAGGGTGCGCGACTCAACGGGTTGGCCGCTCTGCTGGTCAGTGACTCGCCCCAGGATTTGCTGGACCAGATGTCCGCGCTGGACATCCTCGCGGTGGACAACAAGCAGGCCCTGGACCGGCTCACCGGCGCCGTCGCGCAGGCCCAGCAGGCAGAGCTCTCGGCCAACGACGCGGCGGCGCGGGCTGGCCAAGCTGAACACGATGCCGCGCGGCTCGAAGGCGACCTGACCCGTTCTCGCACCGAGATGGACCGTCAGATCGAGGTCGTCAAGCAGCGCCTGGCGCAGCTCAGTCGCCAGGAGCGGGCCTCCTATACTTCCGGCGGTGACATTCGCTTTCCGATCAACGTGGTGGGTAGCGGTGCCGCGGTCCAAGCGGTGCGAGCCGCGCTGAGTAAGCAGGGTTCGCCTTATGTCTGGGGCGGTGGTGGCCCGGCCACGTTCGACTGCTCGGGGCTGGTGAAGTGGGCCTTCGAGCAGGCCGGCATGCGGGGTCTGCCGCACTCAGCCCAGGAGCAGGCGCGGATGGGTCGCAACATCAGCCAGTCCCAGCTTCAGCCGGGCGACCTGATCGCGCTGTACTCCCCGATCACCCACATCGGTATGTACGTCGGTGACGGGCGTTACGTGAACGCACCACAGAGCGGCGACGTGGTAAAGGTCTCCCTGGTGCCATGGCGCCAGGTCACCGCGATGAGCCGGATCGGCTGATAGATGCCTATCTCCCACCTCATCGTTATCCCGCGAGCCAACGACATCGCCGCCTGCTCGCCTGGGGGCGCCGCGCCAAGGGACGACCCGACGCCCCCAGTTACCCGTCAGTGCACGACGCGAACGGCGAGAACTTCGGCGATCCACCGATGCCGACACCGAGGTTCCCCTGGCATACCTGTCGGGAACGGGAGGGCTACAGCGTCCGACGCGCGTCGAGGATCAGACATCGCCGTGCCGCGACTGTTCGGCGGTAGTGGATGGTGAGACCTGCGCTGGCGAGGTCGTCGTCGAGGCCCCCGTCGAGTAGTTGCGAAACAGAGGCTGCGGGCTCCAGGTGGCCGAGGAACCATCGCCACGCCGGACCGGAGAGGCGGCCCGGCGGCAAGGTCTAGTCAAGGATGCCCACGCGGCCACCGCCCGCCAGGGCCGCTGCTGCTCGCCGAAGCAGCCGGACTCGCGAATTCTGGTCGAAGTTGTGCAAGAGGAACGACAGAACCACCCGGTGGTAGCCGCCGCCGAGTTCTGCGAGGAGAACGTCGCCGTGAACATACGTTGCTCCAGGGGCACGTCTCCTTGCCCCGTCCAGCATGGCCGGCAAGGCGTCGACAGCAACGACGTCGGCGCCACCGGCCAGGAGCTCCGCGGTCACTTGCCCGGTACCGCAACCCAGCTCCAGGACGCGCTGGCCGGGACGCACGTCGAGGGCGCCCACGAGCCGATCGCCTCAGACGCCGGCTGCCGCCTGAGGGGGCGAACAGCGCAGCATTGAGGGCATCATAGCGACCAGCCAGGGACACGGGACTAGAATGTGAACGAATCGGGAACGCGCCGCAAGGGCTGTCCGGGATCGTTTATCTCGCGTTTTAGCGCCGTCCCGGCTGGTGGCTCGTCGGCACCTAGGCGGGGACCAGCTCGGTAGTCAGCGCTATGGGGTTGCGCATGCAATACACGCCAGGGCAGCGCTCGTCGGCGCGGGTCTTGATTTTTTGCAGCGCCTCCGCCAGTTCATCTGATTCGACCTGGAGCGACCAAGTGATCTGCTCGACCGGGGGGTTGCAGGTGAGGCCCAGCGAGCGGGTTTGGTCGACCTCGGTGGTGATCCTGCCGCGGAGCGCGGTGAGCGCGACGTTGTCGCGGGCGGCCTCGGTGGCGTAGGTCATGGCGTAGCAGGCGATCCCGCCCCAAAGGCAGTAGACGAGTGGGTTGGGCGCGGCACCGTTGCCGCCCATCGGTGGGGGGAAGTCGCAGGCGAACTCCACCTCCCCGGTGGGGTGGGAGATCGTGCCCCGGAACTGTGGAGCGCCCTGCTCGACCTGCCACTCTCCGCTGAGGTTGACCGGCTGACGCAGCGCCCCGGGGTCGGCGCGGCCCTTCTCAACGGTCTGTTCGAGCGCGGCCAGGTTGACGTTGTGCATCTCATGGTCCTTTCGAGATTTCGGTTTCCGCTGATGGGTCGCCGTGGTTCGTCGTGATCAACCTCGCCGCCTGCATCGGGCTGGTCGAGGATCTGCAATGACCGCTCGGTCCGGCGTATCGGGGCTGTCGGCGGACGTGTCGGCGCTTGTCCTTACTGTTCCAGGGGGTAGCCGGCGTTGTTCCAAGCAGTCATGCCGCCAGTCACGTTCACGACATCGGGGTGGTCGTGGTGGGTGAGAAGGCTGGCCGCGACCGAGGAGCGGTACCCGCTGCCGCAGGTGACCGCGAGCGGTCGGTCCCTGGGCACCTCCTCGAGCCGGTCGGGCAATTCGGCTCCGGTGATGTAGTTGGCGCCGTTGACGTGCCCGGCGTGCCACTCGTCGGGTTGGCGCACGTCCAGCAGGTTGATCTCGCCGCGCTGCAGGCGCGCCTTGAGTTCGTGCACGGTGATCTGCGGAGTGCTCTTGACCGGGAGTGCGGCGGTGCGCCATCCCGCCCTGCCGCCGCGCAGCCAGCCCCGCGGCAGGGGGTAGCCGATGCGCAGCAGCTGCCAGCTGACCTTCCACAGGTCATCGGGCCGGTCGAGCACGAGTAGCACACCTGCCTGATCGGGTAGTACGGTGCCAGCCCAGGTGGCGAACGCCGAGCCGAGCCCGACGTTGAGCGCGCCGGGGACGTGGGCACCACCGAAGGCCTCCGGCGCGCGCGTGTCCAGGACCAGCGCGCCGTTGTTCTGCTGCTCGGTGAACTCGGTGACGGTCAGCGGGGGAGGTTCGGCGAGCACCCCGAGCAGCCTCACTCCGGCCAGGTTCTGGGTACGCATCCGCCGCCAGTACGGCGGCACCGCAGGTAGGTTGTCCAACCGCAGGCACTCCTGCACGAAGCCGTCCTTCGAGTCGACCTCGGCCAGGATCGGGTTTGTTCGGCGTTCGTAGCCCACCGTCGTCGACAGCCGAGAGCCGATGTTGCCCCCACACAGCGACCCCGCGACGTGGGTGGGAAAAACCTCCACGTGCTCAGGCAGGGTGAGCAGCTTGGTCTGGACGGTGTCGCAGAACACCTGCCCAGCCTGGCGGGCCTGCTCAGGGCCGCCGAGCAGGTCGGGCCGCGCGAGGTCCCCTACCAGCAACGCCCCACCGGAGAGCAGCAACGTGGGGATGTCCGCGCTGGCCGAGCGGTCGTAGATCAGCAGGCTGAGGTGCTCGGGAGTGTGCCCGGGGGTGTGCAGTACCTCGATGCCCACATCGCCGATCTCGATGACCTCGCCATCCTTGAGCGGCCGGTGCGCATAGCCCAACCCGCCGGTCGCCGACCCCCACACCTGTAGCTCCGGCTCCCGGGCCGCCAGCTCGCTCAGCCCTGACAGGTAGTCGTTGTGGCCGTGGGAGTCGGCGGCGTAGGCAATCCGCAGCCCCTGCGCCCGCGCGGCCCCGGTGTAGACCTCAACGTCGCGACGGGGGTCGAACACCAGCGCCTGCCCGGTTTTCTCATCCCCGAGCAGGTAGGAGGCGTGTCCTAGGCTTTCCAAGTAGAACTGCTGAAACCACATTCCTTGATCACCTTTCCGGGTCGTCCAGTCAGGCCAACCGCAGGAACAGTCGCTCCCACTCGTCCTCGCTGTAGCCAGCCGGTACCGCCGCCCCCTCATCACGCAGGCAGTGCCGCAACCCGCTAGCCAACAATTTGAACCCCACCTGATCCAGCGCCTTGGACGCCGCGGCGATCTGGTGGATCACATCCCGGCACTCCCGCTCCGCCTCGATCATCCGGATGATCCCGCCCACCTGACCCTCCACCCGCCGCAGCCGAGCCAGCGCGTCATCAACCGTCGCACCATCCATCCGCATCGCCGCTCCTTCCAATCGGCACTTACCCCTACAGGTAGGAGTACAAACCTGCCGATCGACGCCGCGCGAAGTGTCGGGAAGCGCGGACCGGCCGTGGGTGCTGGCGGCGCGCTACGGTGTCGGCTCATGCACCAGCAGTGGTCGCGGGCGGTCGCGGCAGACTCGTGAGCGGTGAGGGCGAGTGGCGCGACTTCCTGCACCAGTTCCACGATGAGCGGCCCGGGATCACCGAGCAGGTCCTCACCCGCGCCCACTCCGCGGGCCTGGATCCCTACCAGTGGCTGATCGCAGGGCTCCCCGCCACCGGAGTGGTGCTTGACCTCGCGGGCGGCAACGGCGCGCTAACCGTCCGGATGCCAGCCCCGCTCATCAGCGTCGTGGTGGACCTCTCCCCGGCCGAGCTGGCTGGCGCCCGCCGCCGAGGGCTAACCAGGATCCTGCAGGCAGACGCCACCGCGCTGCCCCTGGCCGATGCCAGCGTCGCGGCGGTTGGCTGCTCGATGGCGTTGATGCTGATGCCGCTGCGCCCGGTGCTCGCCGAGATTTCCCGGGTCCTGCAGCCGGGCGGCGTGCTGGTCGCGACCCTCCCCGCGACCGGGCCGGTGACCGCCGGGGACGCGCTGCGCTACGCCCGGCTGCTGCTGGCCCTGCGCCAAACCCGGCTGTCCTACCCCAACGACACCGCGCTGAGATCGCCCACCGCGGCGTTCGCCGACCACGACCTGCGACCGCTCGAGGACACCCGGCGCCGCTTCGTCTTCCCCGTCGATAGCTCCGCCGTCGGCGCGATGCTGCTCAACTCGCTGTACCTGCCCGACGTTGACCCCGCGCGCCTGGCCGCCGCCCGGCGCGTCGCCGAAAGCTGGGCCGGCGCCGACCTGGGCATCCCACTGCGCCGCCTCACCGCCTACAAGGGCACCGGATCCCGCTAACCGCCACCAGGGATGCAAATGCACCGATAGGCTCCTTGCTGCGCGTACACGTTCGAGCTGCATATTCACACGATAGGTAATTTGATCCTTACCTAACGTAATAGCGACTATCCAGCATCGTTGACATATACCCCACACCCGCATAAGGTTAGTACCACTACTGGGGGAGATCCAGCCGAGGCAAACACGCAAGGTGACAGGACGGGTAGCCCGTAGACCACGCAGCAGCGTGATTCATGGTCGACGGCAACACGGGCACCAGGCGTGTTCGCGCCCCAGGAGGCGACATGGCCAGATTCCCCCGGTCCCGCTCGATCCGACAGCTGTTGCCCCTGCTTCCGGCGCTGCTCGCGCTGCTGATGGCCACCTCTGCATGTTCGGCGGCCGCCGGCGACGTGCTCGACCGGGTGCGGAATGCAGGCACCCTTCGCGTGGCGTTGACCGAGGCCAACCCACCGTGGAGCTTCCTCGACGCCGCCTCCCGGCCGACGGGCTACGACGTCGACGTCGCCAACGAGTTGGCCCGGCGGCTCAACGTGGGCAAGGTTGAGTTCATCGCGTCGAACTTCCAGAGCTTCATCGAGGGTGTCCGTGCGAACCGTTTCGACATGGTCATCTCGGGTCAGACGATTACGCCCCAACGCCGCGAGCAAGTCGATTTCTCCCGCCCTTACGAGGTCAACGGGGTCTCGATCTTCGTTCGCTCCGGCAACCGCTCCATCAACGGGCTGTCCGATCTCGCGGGACGCAGGGTAGGGGTGTCGGCCGGGACCACCCAGGAGAAACTGGCCCGGGAGAAGATCGCCGGTGCCGACGTGCGGACCTACGAGAACGCCACGCTCGGGTTCACCGACCTCGGTCATGGCGGCGTGGACGCCATGCTGGTGTCCCGGTTCCAGGGCAGTTTCCTCGCCGACCGCAACGGACTGCCAGTGGAACCGGTGGGCCAGCTGCTCGAGCGCGAGATCAATGGGATGTCGTTCAGGAAGGACTCCCCGCGTTTCAAGCAGGCCGTGGACAAGGCGCTAGCGGCGATGATCGACGACGGCACGCTCAGTGGAATCTCCCGCCGCTGGCTGGGCGGGCTGGACATGGCCGCCGAACTCCGGCAACTGCCGGCCGGGCAGAACCGCTGACTGGGCGGACAGTGAACGGAGACTCCTATGGACCTGCTGTCTGAATCCCTTCCGCTCGTGCTGCAGGGATTGGCGAACACGCTTCTCCTCGGCGTGGTCTCCTTCGTGCTCGGATCCGTGCTCGGTGCGCTGATCGCGCTGGCCCGGGTCTCCACTGTGCGAGTCCTGCGCGGGATGGCGATCGCCTATGTCTCGGTCTTCCGCGGGACCCCGCTGCTCATCCAGATCCTCCTCATCTACTTCGGCCTGCCGCAGGTCGGCATCCAGCTCGACCCGATCTCCTCGGCGATCCTCGCGCTGACCTTGTTCGCCGCGGCGTATCTCAGCGAGAACTTCCGCGGCGGCATCCTTGGTGTGGACATCGGGCAGTGGGAGGCGGCGAACTCCATGGGCATGCCCTATTGGCGCACATTCCGCCGCATCGTGTTCCCGCAGGCGATCAGGATCGCCACTCCCGCCGTCGGGAGCCGGTTTATCGCACTGATGAAGGACACCTCGCTGGCGTCGGTCGTCACCGTCGTCGAACTCACCCGGGTCGCCGAGAGCATAGGAAGCTCGACATTCCGCTACATGGAGGCGTTCTTCCTCATCGGAACGGTCTATTGGTTGATCAACACCCTGCTCTCGATCGGGCAGAGCGTGCTGGAACGCCGGATGGGAAGGGCGTACGCGACATGAGCAGCCCACTGCAGGTGCACGGGATCCGCAAACGGCTCGGCCGGACACAGGTCCTGGCAGGGGTCGATCTGACGGTCGAGCGCGGGGAGGTGGTGGTCATCATGGGCTCCTCGGGCTCGGGCAAGACCACGCTGCTGCGGTGTATGAACCTGCTCGAGACACCAGACGAGGGCCGGGTGAGCATCTGCGGATACACCGTCGACTGCCACGGCCGTTCCCGAGGTCGGCAGCACCGCCGCGGGGTGCAGCGCGCCCGGCAGCGGACCGGGATGGTCTTCCAGCAGTTCAACCTCTTCCCCCACCTGACCGCGCTCGGCAACGTCATCGAGGGTGCCTGCCACGCCCGCAACCTGCCCCGCGAGCAGGCGACCCGGCTCGGCGAACGGCTCCTCGACCGGGTCGGACTGGCCGACAAACGTGACGAGCACCCGGCGCGGCTGTCCGGTGGGCAGAAGCAGCGGGTGGCGATCGCACGGGCACTGGCGATGGAGCCAGAGATCGTCCTGTTCGACGAACCGACCTCAGCGCTGGACCCCGAGCTGCACAACGAGGTCCTCGGTGTGATCCGCGAGCTGGCCGCCGACGGGATGACGATGGTGATCGTCACCCACGAGACGCAGTTCGCTCACGATGTGGCGGACCGGATCGTGTTCATGGACGGCGGTGTCATCGTCGAACAGTCGGCTCCCGAGACCTTTTTCACCCAACCGACCCACGCCCGGGCGCGCTCGTTCCTGCGGCTCGTCGAGCATCAGGTGGTCGCGCCGCTGCCACGGGCGCCGCACCCGGCGGAACTGCACCAGCCGGAGCGGGCGTGACGACGACGATGAGATCGCTCACCTCAACCCTGGACGTGGCGCGGGCGCGACGGGAAACCCCGGGCTGCACCGAAGTCGTTCACCTCAACAACGCCGGGGCGGCGCTGATGCCGGCGGTCGTGCTCGAGCGCGTGATCGCGCACCTGCGCCTGGAGGGACGGCTCGGCGGCTACGAGGCGGCAACCCGCGAGACGGCCGGCCTCGACGAGGTGTACTTCTCCGCGGCCCGACTGCTCGGCTGCGACCCGGACGAGATCGCTGTGGTGGACAGTGCCACCCGCGCCTGGACCATGGCGTTCTACGCAATCCCCTTCCAGTCCGGTGACCGAATCCTGACCAGCGCCGCGGAGTACGCGAGCAACTTCATCGCCTACCTGCAACTGGCCCGTCGCCACGATCTGAGCGTCGAGGTCGTACCCAATGACGAGTCCGGCCAGCTCTCCGTCTCGGCTCTGCGCGAACTCATCGATGATCGGGTCCGACTGATCTCACTAACCCATGTGCCGACCAACGGCGGTCTGGTCAATCCCGCGGCCGAAGTCGGGGCCGTGGCCCGTGAAGCCGGCGTGCTCTACCTGCTCGATGCCTGCCAATCCGCCGGCCAGCTACCGCTAGACGTCAACGATCTCCACTGCGACCTGCTGTCGATCACGGGACGCAAGTACCTCCGGGGACCACGCGGCACCGGGTTGCTCTACGTCCGCCGCGACGTCCTCGATGAGCTCTCGCCGCCGGTGCTGGATCTGCACGCGGCGACCTGGACCGCGCCCGACCACTACATCATGCGGCCCGACGCTCGGCGCTTCGAGACCTGGGAATACAACGTCGCCGCCAAGCTAGGGCTCGGTGCCGCCCTCGACTACGCGGTGGCGTGGGGTCTGCCGAGCATCCGGGACCGGATCTACGAGCTCGCCGGCGACTTGCGGGAGCGACTGGCGCAGCTACCCGAGGTTCGAGTCCGGGACGTCGGCGCGGAACAGTGCGGCATCGTCACCTTCACGGTCGAAGACATGGCCGCCGAGCAGGTCAAGGACCTGCTGGCCCAGCACCGCATCAACGTCAGCGTCTCGCGCACCCCATCCACCCGGCTGGACATGGAAAACCGAGGACTCGACGAGCTGGTGCGGGCTTCGGTGCACTACTACAACACCACCGACGAGCTCACCGCACTATGCCGCACCCTCCACGGGAGAAACCGATAGACGAAGTACACTACCCCCCTATGGTATGTTGGACGGTAGGTGATAGGAGGACGGCAATGTACGGCTACGCCCAGGACAAGGACGCCTACCTCAACCGCCTGCGCCGGATCGAGGGGCAGGTCCGTGGGATCGCGAAGATGATCGAGAACGACGGGTACTGCATCGACGTGCTCACCCAGGTCTCGGCGGCCACCAACGCCCTGCAGGCGGTGGCGCTGGGCCTGATGGACGAGCACCTCAAGCACTGCGTCACCCAGGCGCTCAGCGAAGGCGGCCAGATCGCCGACGACAAGATCGCCGAGGCCAGCGCCGCCATCACCCGTCTCGTCAAGTCCTGATCAACACCAGCAAAGGAGAACAGCGCCATGAGCGAGGCCTCCTACACCGTGACCCAGATGACGTGCGAGCACTGCGTCGCCTCGGTCACCGAGGAGATCACCAAGATCGACGGCGTCACCGCCGTTGCCGTAGACCTGCCCACCGGCGCGGTGACCGTCACCAGCGACCGACCCGTCGACGAATCGCTGATCCGCGCCGCCGTCGAGGAAGCCGGCTACCAGCTCACGGCCAGCTGAGCCGGTCCAACCACCAAGCCCACCCAGGACGGAGGCGTGCGATGACCACCAGCGCCACTGCGCCGGCCACGACCGGTGCGGTTCGAGACATCGAGCTGGCCATCGGCGGCATGACCTGCGCGTCCTGCGCCAACCGCATCGAGCGCAAGCTCAACCAGCTCGACGGGGTGACCGCCACGGTCAACTACGCCACCGAGAAGGCCCGAGTCAGCGCCCCCAACGGCGTCGACCCCGCCCAGCTCGTGGCGCAAGTCGAAGCCGCCGGCTACACCGCCCGGCTTCCCCGCCCGCCCGCGACCCCGAGCGGGATTCCCGCAAGGGTGCCGGAACGGGAGGAGCCGGACGCGACGCGGCCCCTGCGGGACCGGCTGATCACCAGCGTGGTGCTCGCGGTGCCGGTCATCGCGCTGGCGATGATCCCAGCGCTGCAGTTCACCTACTGGCAATGGATCTCCCTCACCCTGGCCGGGCCGGTGGTCACCTGGGCGGCCTGGCCATTCCACAAGGCGGCGTGGACGAACCTGCGTCATGGCGCGGCCACCATGGACACGCTGGTGTCGATCGGCGTGCTAGCCGCGTTCACGTGGTCGCTCTACGCCCTGCTGTTCGGCACCGCCGGCACCCCGGGGATGGTCCACTCGTTCGAGCTGACCGTCGCCCGCAGCGACGGCGCTGGCAACATCTACCTCGAGGTCGCTGCCGGGGTCACCACGTTCATCCTGGCCGGGCGCTATTTCGAGGCCCGCTCCAAACGCCGCGCCGGTGCCGCGCTGCGCGCCCTGCTGGAGCTCGGCGCGAAAGACGTCGGAGTTCTGCGGGACGGAGTCGAGGCCCGGATCCCGGTCGAGCACCTCGCCGTCGGCGACCGGTTCGTCGTCCGGCCCGGGGAGAAGATCGCCACCGACGGCGTGATCGAGGACGGCACGTCCGCAGTGGATGCGAGCATGCTCACCGGCGAGTCAATGCCGGTCGAGGTCGGCCCCGGTGACGTCGTGGTCGGCGCCACAGTCAACGCCGGCGGCCGCCTGGTCGTGCGGGCCACCCGGATCGGCAGTGACACCCAGCTCGCCCAGATGGCCAAGCTCGTCGAGGACGCCCAAACCGGCAAGGCCCAGGTCCAGCGGCTCGCCGACCGGATCTCCGGGGTGTTCGTGCCGATCGTCATCGCGCTCGCCGCCGCCACTCTAGGAGTCTGGCTGGGCACCGGCAGCGGCGTGGCGGCGGCGTTCACCGCCGCGGTCGCGGTGCTGATCATCGCCTGCCCCTGCGCGCTCGGACTGGCCACCCCGACCGCGCTGCTCGTAGGCACCGGCCGGGGCGCCCAGCTCGGCATCCTGATCAAGGGACCGGAGGTGCTGGAATCGACCCGGCGGGTGGACACCGTGGTGCTGGACAAGACCGGCACCGTGACCACCGGCCAGATGTCGCTGGTCGACGTGCACCTGGTGGACAGCACAGTCGAGGGACTCGACGAGGCGGAGGTGCTGCGCCTGGCCGGTGCGGTGGAGAACGCCTCGGAGCACCCCATCGCCGCCGCCGTCGCCCGCGGTGCGGCTGACCGGGTCGGGCAGCTTCCCGCCGTCGAGGAGTTCACCAACATTGAAGGTCTCGGCGTGCAGGGTGTCGTGGACGGGCACGCCGTGCTCGTCGGGCGGTCGACGCTGCTGGAGCAGTGGAGCCAGCCGCTTTCCCCCGACCTGGCCGCGGCCAAGAACGTGGCCGAGGAGCAGGGCCAGACCGCGGTCGCGGTCGCCATCGACGGCGTCGCCCGCGCGGTGCTGGTGGTCGCCGACACCGTCAAGCCCACCTCGGCTCAGGCCATCGCCCAGCTGCGCGCGCTTGGCCTGACCCCGGTGCTGCTCACCGGCGACAACACCGCCGTCGCCCACGCCGTCGCCGCCCAAGTCGGTATCGATGAGGTGATCGCCGAGGTCCTGCCCGCGGGCAAGGTCGAGGTGGTCAAACGGCTGCAGGCACAGGGCAAGGTCGTGGCGATGGTCGGTGACGGGGTCAATGACGCCGCTGCTCTGGCTCAGGCCGATCTCGGCTTGGCGATGGGTACCGGCACCGACGTGGCGATCGAGGCCAGCGACATCACCCTGGTCCGCGGGGACCTGCGTGCCGCGGCGGACGCGATCCGGCTGTCCCGCCGCACGCTGCGCACGATCAAGGTCAACCTGTTCTGGGCCTTCGCCTACAACGTCGCCGCCTTGCCCCTGGCTGCCGCTGGGCTGCTCAATCCGATGCTCGCCGGCGCCGCGATGGCGTTCAGCTCGATGTTCGTGGTGACCAACAGCCTGCGCCTCCGCCGGTTCGCAAAATAAGCCGGTGACCAGCCCGCTCCGCAACGCGCAAGCAAACCGGCCGCCAGCCGCGAGCGCTCGGCGTCGGTGTGCTCTGCTGGGTAACCTCGCCCCGGGGGGATATGAGGAGGACTGCGCGGTGAGCATCTCGGTATTCCTGCTGGATGACCACGAGATCGTCCGGCGCGGCATCGCCCAACTCCTCGAAACCGAGGACGACATCCACATCGTCGGTGAAGCCGGCACCGCCGCCCAAGCCCTCGCCCGCATCCCCGCGCTGCGTCCCGATGTCGCCATCCTCGACGTCCGGCTCCCCGACGGTGATGGGGTCACCGTCTGCCGCGACATCCGCTCGACGGTCGAACCCCCGCCCGCCTGCCTCACGCTCACCTCCTACCCCGACGACGAGGCCCTTTTCGGCGCCATCATGGCCGGAGCCGCCGGCTACCTGCTCAAGCAAGTCACGGGCGTTGATCTCACCGGAGCCGTCCGCACCATGGCGGCGGGCGGCTCCCTGCTCGACCCCAAAGCCACCGCCCGGGTCCTCGAACGACTCCGCACCGGCACCGACCCCGCCGACCCACGCTACGACTCACCGAGCCCTCAGGAACAACGCATCCTTGGCCTGATCGCCGATGGGCTCACCAACCGTCAGATCGGCGCGCAGATGTATCTCGCGGAGAAAACCGTCAAGAACTACGTCTCCTCCCTGCTGCACAAACTCGGCTTCACCCGCCGGACCGGTGCCGCCGTCTACGCCGCCACCCGGGCGGCCGGGCCGACCCAAGCTGAGACGGCGTCAGGCTCATCCGGCGATGGCGGGGTCGGCGAACCGGACCGCGGTGACCCCGATCACCGCCTCGCCGATCAGCTGCGTGGTGTGCCGCTGCACCGGGTCGGATTCCTCGCCGATCAGGGTTACCTCACCGGCCGCCACGGTGATCTCCCAATGGCCGAAGCCGACCTCGTGCTGCCCAAGTCCCCACAACCCCTGCTCACCGCCCCGATCGGAAGCATCGTGATGCTCATCCGGGCCTTGTCGCGCTACCGGGAACTGGCCGCGGACCGGGCGGGCGCGATGCTCACCGGTCGTCCCTCCGCGCTCGCCTCGGCGTTGACGAAGGTCAGCGGAGACCTCCGGAAGATCCCCACCCGTGATCTGCGGGCCGCCGAGGCGTTCAACGCGTTCTTCTTCGCCCCCGCGCTCGGGCCCGGTGTCAGCCTGTCCAGTCTGCTGTCCACCCACCCCACCCTGGAAAAGCGGCTGGACCAATTGGCCAAAATGTCCACCCAACTCTAAAGAGAGGGCCAGGCGATGGGGGTTCATCGACATCCTGCTCGGCCGCAGGAAACCGGTGGCACCCAATCTCGATGTGCTCTTCGCCATCCCGAGTGCGGCCTACACCCTGCAGGCCGCACTCGCAATGGCACCCACCGGCACCGGCGCGGTCTGCTTCAAAGCCGCCGAAGGCGCAGCCTCAGGGCAGGCCCAAGCCGATGTCGGTGCCCTGCTCGACATCGAGCAGGGCACGGACGTCACGGTCAGCTCCGACGAGTACGGGTTCACCTGGATCGCCTGCCGGCAGTCCAGCGAGCGCTACGGGCGCAACGTGCCCAAACCGCACCCATCCGACGATCGCCCGGACCGGGGTCCACGACCGTTCACGCCAGTTCGGCTACGTTCAGCGCATCCCGACCAGGAGCGGTCGGTTCGGCGACCCCATCAGGCCGTTGAGTCAAAGGCTTTCATGATTCACTCCTGATTCGCCCCTGTTTCACTCTGTTGATCTTCGTTTAGACCACAGTGGATGTCCACACAAGATCGACATCAGAGCGCAAGAAAGCCTGTCCGCCTGGGCTTTCACCCAAGGCCAGCGGGCTCCCTTTGACCGTCGGGACGACAGGATTCGAACCTGCGACCCCTTGACCCCCAGTCAAGTGCGCTACCAAGCTGCGCCACGTCCCGGCCACGCCCTCTCGGGCGCCTACACAGCCTAGCGCAGTCGAAACAAGCTAGCGGAGTGCCACCGCGCCGTTGAGTGGCCGGAGTCAGGTCAATCCTGCCAGCCAGACTTCGTCAGCCGCGCAGGCTACGCCAGGCTGCGCGCGCCTCGGGCACGGCGGCCGGCACGGTCGCGACCAACAGCGCTGCGGTCGCGATGCACCATGAGCAGACCCGCTTGTGCTTCGTGAGCTGCTCCGCGGTGAGCAGGAGGCCGCCCGCGGCATCGAGCACACACTTGCCAAGCAGCGCGAGTGGGATCCACGGCTGCTGTCGATGCCGCATGGCACCGCCCATGCCCGCCAGCGCCAGCGACATCCCGGCACTCGCGATACCCAGACTGCTGTCAGGCGTGCGAAACAAGGCATACGCCTCACCGGAGGCGTCAACGCGGTCGGCGTCCAGCCCCGGCAACGGCAGCTCGGGCACCGACGGCAGCAATCCGAACTGATACAGGCCGACGACCGAGAGCATCGCGACGGCGCCAGTCTGCAGCAGCGCGATGCGTCGGCGCTGCCTCAGGAAGTGTCCGGTACCGCTGCGCAGTGCGTCGGACACCGCTTCGGCCGCCGGGGAGCTGCTGCGGCCGATCCCGCCGCTGCCGGGGCGGATGGTCGCTGCCGGTGGTCCGGCCGGATGGGAGCGAGTAGCCATGATTTCCTCCGGGCGTTGCTGGTGTGCTGCCGTGATGGGTCGGTGCCGGGCTTGCTGATGGCGCAGCGCGAGATAGCGGTACAGCCGCCAAACCCATAGAGCGGCCGCACCCCATCTGTCACGTATCTGCTCGGCGTCCAGCACGTACAGTGCGCGGGCCAGCTCGGCGTGGCTCCACACCAGCGGGGCGTTACCGAGCATGCGCCCGGAGTGCGGCGCGACCTCCTCGGCGAGCAGCCGGAGTAGCTCCGCGCACAGCCGGTCCAGCCGCGTCCTGGCCTCCTGCACCCGGCCCAGTTTCGCTAGGACGGTCACAACCAGAAATGACACCGGCAAGAACGCGCCCTCCGTGCCGGAGAAACCGCCACCGTCGGGTGGGTACCGGTAGAGGTAGGGCCCGACTCCGAGTCTGGCGATCAGGGCGTCGACCAGCCGGCCCGCCCGGGGATCGTGGTGGCCAAGCAGCCCGAATGCCACCGTCATCAGCGCTGCGGCGTCAGGTGTGCTGTCGCCGTCGCGGTAGCTCTGCGGAAGCAGGCCCCGGTCGTCCAGCGACGCCAGGGCCACCCCATCGGCTAACCGGGTGACCAGCCGCCAAGTCTTCGCATCGGGCCGACCACCGACCTGCAGATACACCGAGATCGCCTCGACGAGTAACCCCAGCGCGTCGTACTGCCGCTGGTGGCCCGCAGCATTGCCGACCCGGACCGGCCGTGAGCGCGCCCACCCCGAGATGCCTGGCACGTCACGTTGATCGGGCGGCTGGTCGCCACGCACATCCAGCACCGGGGTGTCCCTCATGTCCCGGGCGGCCCACGCTCGGTGAGCCATCTCCAGGTAGCGACGGGCGTCCTCGGGCTGCCCGAGCAACGCGGCAACCGCCGTCGACACCGACGCATCCCGAAGCCAGGTGAAGCGGTAGTCGAACTGCCGGTCATGCCCCGGCGCCTCGGGCAGGCTGGTCGTCGGCGACGCGACCACTGCACCAGTCGGCCGGTACGTACAGGCCCGCAGCACCGCCAGTGCATCCGCGGCCCGCTCAGAGTGCAGCCGCGGCAGCCAGCACGACACCAGCCGATCCCGCTCGGCGCCGTCACGGGATTCCAGTTGCGCCGCCAGCTCCGCGGCGTCGGGGTTGAGGTCACCGTCCACGGCGACGACCAGTGCCGTCCAGCGGTCCGGCGTCAACCGCAGGGTGCTGTGCAGAGCCCCTTCGCGCACTGGGTGGCTGTCAGCATGAACCCTGACCGCTCGCTGCCGTCCCCGAAGCAGGTGACTGCCCCGCGCGACCGTCTCATCGACTTGGAACTCCACCCGGGGCGCGGCAAAACCGCCCAGGCGCAGGACATGCTCCACCGTCTCCTGCCCACAGCCCCCTCTGCCGCCGGCTCGATATGGGCGCACCAACCGCACCAAAGCCACCCCCGTGCCTGCGTCCAGGAGCCCGTCCCATACCTCGACGATGCCCGCCGGCCCACGCAGCAGTGTCCGCGCGCTGCTACCCGCCGGTCCGGCGTCCGCATCGAAAAATGTGAGGTCGGTGAAAGCGGCGGCGCCACCGTCGGGGTCCAGCAGCTGCCAGCACAATGATGGGTCGTCGAAGTCCGGGGCGCACCACCACTGCACAACGGCGTCGCGCCGCAGCATTGCGGCCGTACGGCCGCCGCCGACCAGACGAGCCGCGCCCAGATCCGGCGCCCATCGCTGCGCCCGCTGGCCGGTCGGCTGCCGGTTAGACACCCACGCATCGACCTCCCCGCTCCGATGTCGGGGAATGCCCGTTCGCCAGACAGGTCAACCTCCCGGCTACTAGCCCGGCGGAAGGTCAGCACCAGGCGCTGCGCATCGGTTACCCGATTGCCACCACTCCATTGAGCAGCCGGTGCAGCGCCTCAGCGGACGGCACTCCTTCGAGCCGCCGCCCGTCGACGAGGAGTGTGGGCACAACGGTGATCTCCAGCTCTCGCGCCCGGCGCAGCGCCCGCTGGTGCACGTCGGCGTAGCGACCGGACTCCAGCGCCGCGCGGAAATCGTCGGCGTCCAGGCCTAGCTCGGCGGCGACGTCTGCCAGGACATCTACTCGCCCGATGTCGCGCTGCTTGACGAAGAACGCCCGGAAGATCCGCTCGGTGTAGCGCTGGCCGAGAGCGCTCTCCTCGGCATAGGCGAACCCCTCGAAGGCGAGCCGGCTGTAGGGCTGCGGGGACACCCGGGGCAGCACTATCGGGACGCCCAGGCGCTCGGCCATCGGGTAAACCACCTGCTGCCAGGTCGACTGCAGGTAGTCACCCTCGGGCCGCAGCGTCGGCGCGGGTTCTGGTCGCAGCTCGAAGGGTTGCCAGGCGATCTGCACATCACCACCCTCGACCGCGTCCGCGAGCGGTTGCTCAGCGAGATAGCAGAACGGGCAGACGAAATCAGAGAACACCTCGATCGTAGTAGGCACTCCACACCTCTCCGTCGAGTCGGGGTCGTGCTTCCAGCTTGCCCCTCTCGCGCACACCGTTCCAAAGGTCGTGACCGACATCTCTGTTACCGGGATCGCCGCTCGCGAACTCGCACCGAGATGCGCACCGGGCTGCCGGTGAAGCCGAACGTCTCCCGGAGTCGCCGTTCCAGGAATCGGCGGTATCCGGCCTCGAGGAAGCCGGTGGTGAACAGCACGAAGGTGGGCGGCCGAGTGCCGGCCTGGGTGGCGAAAAGCACCTTGGGTGGCCGCCCCCCGCGCACCGGCGGTGGCGTCGCGGCGATCACCTCGGACAACCACGCGTTGAGCTGCCCGGTGGGCACCCGCCGATCCCAGGATTCCAGCGCGGTGCGCAGGAACGGGGCGATCTTGCTGACTGATCGGCCGGTGAGCGCCGAGATGTTCACCCGCTGTGCCCACTGCACTCGGGCCAGATCGCGGTCCAACTCCCGGGTCAGCTCACGGCGTCGGTCCTCGTCGACCAGGTCCCACTTATTGAACGCCACCACCAGCGCTCGCCCGGACTCCATCACCGAGGTGATCACCCGCTGGTCTTGCTCGGTGATCGGCTCACTGGCATCGATGAGGACCACCACCACCTCGGCCGCCTCGATCGCCGCCCGGGTGCGCAGCGACGCGAAGTACTCGGTGCCGCTGGCGGTCCGTACCCGCTTACGCAGACCGGCGGTGTCGACGAACCGCCACGTCTCGCCGTCGAGCTCCACCAGCGAGTCCACCGGATCCACCGTAGTACCGGCGACCTCGTGCACCACCGACCGCTGCTCGCCCACCAACCGGTTGAGCAGGCTGGACTTACCCACGTTGGGTCTGCCGACCAGGGCGACCCGGCGCGGTCCCCCGACGCGAGCCGCGACGTCCCGCGGCGCTGAGGGCAACACCTCCAGCACCGCATCGAGCAGATCGCCGGTGCCGCGACCGTGTAATCCGCTCACCGGGTATGGCTCGCCCAAACCCAACGACCACAGTGCAGCGGTGTCGGCGACCGCTCGCTCGTCATCCACCTTGGTCGCGGCCAGCACCACCGGAGTGGCGCAGCGGCGCAGCACTCGGGCCACTGCCTCCTCCGCCGCGGTGGCCCCCACCATGGCGTCGACCACGAGCAGGACCGCGTCCGCGGTACGCATCGCCAGCTCCGCCTGCGCGGCCACCGCCGCCTGCAGACCGCGCGCGTCGGCCTGCCATCCACCGGTGTCCACCACGGTGAACCGGCGCCCATTCCATAACGCGTCGTAAGCCACCCGATCCCTGGTCACTCCCGGCACGTCCTGCACCACCGCCTCGCGCCGCCCCAGGATCCGGTTGACCAGCGTCGACTTGCCCACGTTGGGACGGCCCACCACGGCGAGTACCGGCTGCTCGAGCGCGACGTCCGCGTCGGCGTCGAGCCCCTCGGGTTCGTCCAGCGCCGCCCATTCAGCCTCGTCGGACCAGATCCCGTCGCCGGGCGCCAGACTGCTCATCACGCTCTCTCCGTTCGGGCCGCACCTGGCCGGCCCAGGCAGCGGATCGCATCCAGCTCGGTGACCAGCACGGTTAGCCGGTTACGTATCTCGGTCGTGGCAGCAGTCAAGGCCGCTCGCCCCCTGCCCGGGGGGACCGCGAACGGCTGACCGACCAGAACATCGACCGCGGGCCGGAACCGACGGTCGCTACCCGCAGGTCGGCGGGTGCCGCGGATCGCCACCGGTAGCATCCTTGCCCCACCAGCACGAGCCAGCCACGCGGCACCCTGCTGCGCGTTGGCCACGTCACCGGACCCGCGGGTGCCCTCCGGGAACACCACCACCACCCCGCCATGACGGAGCAACCGGACCGCGGTGAGCAGCGGCGCCCGGTCGACCTCGCCGCGGCGTACCGCCAACTGCCCGATGCGGGGCAGGATCCAGCCGAGCGGTCCACGGAACATCTCCTGCTTGATCAAAAACGAACTGCGCCGTCCCAATGTCCCGTACAACAGCGGGCCGTCGATCATCGCGCTGTGGTTGGCCACCACCACGATGGGCCCGGTCGCGGGTATCCGCTCCCGATGCAGCACTTGCAGCCGGTACCCGACGTAGAAGCACCACGTCCCGATCCAGCAGGTGAAGCCCTGTAACCATCGCCAGGTACCCGGTGGCAACTCCCCCTGGGACGGCTCCTCGGGCAGCAGCTCAGATGTCACGTCCAACCCCGCACTGCCAGCTCGACCAGTCCACGCGCGACGGCCAGCTCATACAGCCTACCGAGCACGGCTTCGACGTCCAATGCCGTGGTATCCACCTCAACGGCATCCTCGGCGGCGCACATCGGCGAGATCTCCCGGCTGGAGTCGATCCGGTCGCGGCGCTCGACGGCGCGACGGACCTCAGCCACGTCATCCATACCGTCCTGGGCGGCTCGACGCGCCGCTCGCTGTGCCGCAGTCGCGGTGAGAAAGACTTTCAGCGACGCGTCGGGTGCCACCACCGTCCCGATGTCGCGTCCCTCCACCACGATCCCGCCGCCGCCAGTGGTGACGTCGGAGATGATCTGGCGCTGCTGAGCCACGAGCAACTCACGCACCCGGGATACCGCCGAGACCGGGCTCACCGCGGTCGTCACGGCCGAACCGCGGATCTCCCGGGAGACGTCGTCGCCGTCCAACAGCACAGAGGACCTATCCGGGTCAGTGCCCACCTCGATGTGTTGCCGGGCCACCACCTCTGACACCGCAGTGGGATCAGCGGGGTCGGTCCCAGCTCGCAAGACGCCAAGCGCGGCGGCTCGATACATCGCCCCGGTATCGAGATACCGAGCGCCCAGCCACGCCGCTAGCCGGCGGGCCACTGTGGACTTCCCGGTGCCGGCAGGACCGTCCACCGCCACCACGCCGCGCAATCCGTCGCCTCGCTGCACCCGGCTGACCTCCCGACTCGCTAACGAGCCCATTGTGCCCGTCGTAGGCTTCGAGGCCGAGCCGTGGGGGCGGCCGACCGAAAACCGCGCGCCCTTTGTCGGTGCTCGCCGATACTGTCCAACCCGGCGAATGTTCCCATCGAGGAGGCGGTATGTCCGCACTGGCGGTTGAGGCGGAGGGCCTGGTGAAGACCTTCGGATCCACCCGCGCACTCGACGGCATCGACCTGCAGATTCCTCAGGGCACCGTGCTGGGCCTGCTGGGGCCCAACGGCGCCGGCAAGACGACCGCCGTCCGCATCCTCAGCACCCTGCTGCGGCCGGATGCCGGGTGGGCGCAAGTGGCAGGCGTGGACGTACTGGCCGATCCGCATGGGGTGCGCGGCAAGATCGGGCTGTCCGGACAGTACGCGGCAGTCGATGCGAACCTCACCGGGTTCGAGAACCTGTACCTGATCGGTCGGCTGTACGGGATGCCCCGGCGCCAGGCCCAGTCCCGGGCCCGGGCGCTGATCAGCCGCTTCTCCCTCGACGAGGCCGCCGAGCGGACCGCGAAGACCTACTCGGGAGGCATGCGCAGGCGGCTCGACCTAGCCGGTGCGCTGGTCGCCAACCCCGAGGTGGTCATGCTCGATGAACCCACCACCGGATTGGACCCCCGCGGCCGGCTGGAGACCTGGGAGGTCATCGCTGAGCTGGTCGCCGACGGCGCCGGCGTGCTGCTCACGACGCAATACCTCGAGGAAGCCGACCGGCTGGCAGACACCATCGCGGTGATCGACCGCGGCCGGGTGATCGCCCGTGGGACCTCTGACCAGCTCAAGGCACAGGTCGGTGGGGAACGCCTGGAGATGGTGCTCGACCACGCCGCGGACCTGCCGGAGGTGGCCGTGGTGTTCGCCGAGATCGGCAGCGGGGAGCCGACGGTCGACACCCAGAGCCGCCGAATCAGCATCGTCGTCGACGGTGGCGCGAAATCACTGATCGAGGCGTTACGGCGGCTGGATTTACAGAGCATCCCCGTGCAGGACGTCGGCTTGCACAGACCCACCCTGGACGACGTGTTCCTGAAGCTGACCGGGCACGCCGCGGAGAGCGGAGCGACCTCATGACAGCGGCGACGACCTCAGTGCTGCGGGACAGCAGCATCATCACTTGGCGCAATCTGCTCAACATCCGCCGGATCCCGGATCTGCTGCTGGGCGCCACCGTGCAGCCGATCATGTTCGTGTTGCTGTTCGCCTACGTGTTCGCGGGCAGCCTCGGTGGCGCCGCCTACCGGGAGTTCCTCATCGGTGGGATCTTCGCGCAAACGGTGGCCTTCAATGCCGCGTTCACCACGATGGGGCTGGCCAACGACCTGCACAAAGGCATCATCGACAGGTTTCGCTCGCTGCCGATATCCCGGCTCGCGGTGATCCTCGGGAGAACCACCTCCGATCTTGGGGTCAATGCGATCACTCTGCTGGTCATGAGCCTGACCGGTCTGCTGGTGGGTTGGCGGATCCACAGTGGGTTCGCGGCCGCCGCGGCGAGCTACCTATTGCTGCTGCTGTTCGCCTTCGCGATGTCGTGGGTCGGGGCGCTGGTCGGGCTGTTGTGTCGCACCGTGGAGGTGGCCCAAAGCGCCGGATTGATCTGGCTTTTCCCGCTCACGTTCATTTCTTCGGCGTTCGTACCCACCGGGAACATGCCCGCGGTGCTGAAGATAGCGGCCGAGTGGAATCCGGTCACCGCAGTCGCCGACGCCAGCCGCGAACTGTTCGCCAACACGGTGCCGGCCACGTTTCCCCCACCTGGCGGCTGGCCCGGTGACCATTCGGTGCTCTACGCGGTGCTGTCCTCAGCGGCCATCATCGCGGTGTTCGTCCCACTGACCGCGGTGCGCTACCGCCGGTTGGCCCGACGGTAGCTCAGCGGCACCTACCGGCCAACCGCGCGGTTGAGGGCGCCGACCTCAGGACGCGACAGCACCCGGACCGTGCCGGGACGCTGTTCACCGAGGCGCACATCGGCGATTGCGGTACGCACCAACCGCAGCACCGGGTGCCCGACCTCGGCGAGCAGCCGGCGAACGATGTGCTTGCGACCCTCGTGCAGCACCACCTCAACGAGCGCCTTGCCCGGCATGGACTGCACCACCCGGAACCCGTCGACTGTCACCGGGCCGTCGTCGAAGTGCACTCCGGCACGCAAGGTCCGACCCAGCGACCGAGGTACCGGACCGGGCACCTCCGCCAGGTAGGTCTTGAGCACTCGGTAGGAGGGGTGCATCAGCCGGTGCGCCAGGTCTCCGTCGTTGGTCAGCAGCAGCAGACCCTCGGTATCCGCGTCGAGTCGGCCCACGTGGAACAGGCGCTGCGCGCGGTCGGCCACATAGTCACCGACACAGGGCCGGCCGCGGTCGTCGGACATCGTGGAGTGCACGCCGCGCGGCTTGTTCAATGCCAGGTGCTCGACGTCGGAACGCAGTTCCAACCGCATGCCATCGACGTGGATGACCGCGTTGTCGGGGTCGACCCGCACCCCCATCTCGCGCACCACGACTCCGTCCACCTGGACCCGGCCGCGGGCGATCATCTCCTCGGCGGCACGCCGGGAGGCCACCCCAGCCGCAGCGAGCACCTTGTGCAACCTCGGCAGCCCAGAGGCTGACTGCGACTCAGCCTTCGACTGGGACGTCACCTGGGCCATCGCCTTCGATTGGGGCATCGTCTTAGCAGGGGACATCGTCGATAGTGTCGATATCGGGTAACAGCGGCGCGATCGGGGGTAGGTCCTCCAAGGAGGACAGCCCGAGCCGCTCGAGGAACAGCTCCGTGGTGCGGTACAGCACACCGTGGGTCTCCGGATCAGTCCCGACTTCCTCGATCAAGCCCCGAACCAGCAGAGTTCGCATCACCCCATCGACGTTCACCCCGCGTACCGCGGCGACTCGCGAGCGGGTGACCGGCTGCCGGTAGGCCACCACCGCCAGAGTTTCCAGGGCGGCGCGGGTGAGCCTCGCACGCTGTCCGTCCAGCAACAACCGCTCCACGAACGGGGCATAGACATCGCGGGTGTGTAACCGCCATCCCTGCGCGACCTGCCGCAGGTCGATACCACGACCGCCGTCGGCGTAGCCATCCCGCAGCCGGTGCAGCGCCTCGACCACCCGCGTCACCGGTTGACCCAGCGCGCTGGCCAGCACGTCCTCGCCCGCCGGGCAGTCCACCACCAGCAGCAGCGCTTCCAGCGCGGCGTCGAGCTCATCGTCGCTGAGCAGCGACGGCAGGGTGTCGGTCGCGGCGGATGGTTCCATCAGCGCGGTTTCATTCACCGGTAATCCTCGTCATCTTGCCCATCGTTATTCGGTTTTCCGTCCGGGTCGGTGACCGGGGCTGATTGCTGCGCACCGCCCGTCCATCGAACGCACAGCTCACCCAGCGGATCGACCTGGTCGAAGACCACCACTGCGGCACGGTACAGATCGAGCAACGCCAGGAAGCGAGCGACCACCTCTCTGGTGTGCCCACAGTCGGCAACCAAACTGCGGAAGCTCGCCTGACCTTCGCGCTCCAGCCTGCCACGAAGCACGGCCGCGTGCTCGTGCACCGACACCTGCGGAGTGTGTAGATGCTCCAGTGACACCGTCGGTGGCGGCGGTTTCGGCCCGAACACCGCAGCCGCGGTCTCGGCGAACCGAGCAGCGTCGACACCGAGCAACACCTCGGGCAACAAACTGGCAAACCGCTCTTCAAGCGCTACCGACCTCGGATAACGGCGCATCGCCGCCGATTCGAGCTCAGTGAACAGCGCCGCGACCTGCTTGTAGGCCCGGTACTGCAGCAGTCGGGCGAACAGTAGGTCCCGCGCCTCCAGCAACGCGAGGTCCGCTTCGTCCTCGACCTCGGCCGACGGCAACAAGCGGGCCGCTTTGAGGTCCAGCAGCGTCGCCGCGACGACCAGGAACTCGGTGGTCTCGTCCAGGTCGAACGACTCGCCCAGAACGCGCAGGTGGGCGATGAACTCGTCGGTCACCTGGTGCAGGGCCACCTCGGTCACGTCCATCTGATGCTGCGAGATGAGCTGCAGCAACAGATCGAACGGGCCCTGGAAGTTGTGCAACCGCACCGTGAAACGACCGGAGGCAGCAGGGGTGGCCGACACCATCAGTTCCGATGATTCGACCCTGCAAGCAGGTCTCATCGCGCGATCACCTCGCGGGCCAGGGTGCGGTAGGCGTTGGCGCCAGCGGATTTCGGCGCCCACCGCGTGATCGGCTCGCCGGCGACGGTGGTCTCCGGAAAACGGACCGTTCGGCTGATCACGGCGTCGAACACGGTATCACCGAAAGCCTCCACCACTCGGGCCATCACCTCTCGGGCGTGCAGGGTACGCGGGTCGTACATCGTGGCGAGGATGCCCGTGATGGTCAGGTCTGGGTTGAGGCGCTCACGCACCTTGTCGATGGTGTCCATCAGCAGAGCAACCCCGCGCAGGCTGAAGAACTCACACTCCAGGGGAATCAGCACACCATCGGCACAAGCCAGTGCATTGATGGTGAGCAGACCCAACGATGGCTGGCAGTCGATCAGGATGAAGTCATAGTGCGGCAGCAGCGGCCGCAGAGTTCGACCCAGCGCCTGCTCCCGACCCACCTCGGTCACCAGTTGCACTTCCGCGGCGGACAGGTCGATGTTGCTGGGCAGTAGGTCCATGCCCGGCACCGACGTCGGCCGGACGACCTCGTCCACCGAGACGCCCTGATCCATGATCAGGTTATAGATTGTGCGGTCAAGGTGGTGCGAGGCCAACCCGAGCCCGACCGACAGGGCGCCCTGCGGATCGAAGTCGACCAGTAGTACCCGGCGGCCGTACTCGGTGAGCGCGGCCCCAAGGTTGATCGTCGACGTGGTCTTGCCGACGCCGCCCTTCTGGTTGCAGATCGCCAGCACCCGAGCCGGGCCATGCCGGTCCAGCGGAGGTGGCTGCGGCACCGCGCGGCGCCGGCGCCCGGTGGGGTCGATCCCGTCGCCGAGGGGCCCATCGTCGGAGGAGATCGGCTGGGTTGGCGTAACCAGCGGCTGTTGCGCAGATGCCCACGTCGACATGTAACCCAATCCCCCTTCCCAACGCGGCGCGATTTCCGGGGAGCCTAGCCCCTGGCCCGCGGATGGGCAGTCGCATAGACCTCACGCAGGTTGTCTACCGTCACCAGCGTGTAGACCTGCGTCGTGGTCACCGAGGCATGCCCCAGCAGTTCCTGCACCACCCGCACGTCCGCGCCGCCCTCCAGCAGGTGAGTCGCAAACGAGTGCCGCAGTGTGTGCGGTGACACCGCAGCGGCGATCTGGGTGCGCGCCGCGGCATCCCGGAGCACCGCCCAGGCGCTCTGCCGGGACAACCGGGCACCCCGGGCGTTGAGAAAAACTGCGGGAAGTCCCCGCCCGCGGGCGGCGAAGGTGGGGCGACCGCGGACCAGATAGGCATCCAGAGCAGCCAGCGCTGGCCGGCCCACCGGCACCAGCCGCTGCTTACCACCCTTGCCGCGCAGCAGCACCATGCGGGCCGGCCCGTCGACGTCGTCGCCGTCCAGCCCGACCGCTTCGGAGATCCGCGCGCCGGTGGAGTACAGAAACTCCAGCAGTGCCCGGTCGCGGAGGCAGCGAGGACCCCCGGCTGCGGGGTACACCTCGAGCAACCGCAGCACCTCGTGTACCCCGAGGGCCTTGGGCAGCCGTTTCGGTGGCCGCGGGGGGTGTACGTCGGCTGTGACGTCGGCCGCCACCAATCCTTCCCGAAGGGCGAACCGGTGCAGCCCGCGTGCCGCGACCAGCGCCCGGGCCGCGGAGGATGGCGCCAGCGGCCGGTACTCACCGGCTCCCTCACGCAGCGCGGCGAGGAACCCGGTGACCTGTTCCTCGCGCACCCCGGCGAGCCCCGCGACGCCGGTCGACGTCAGGTGTGCGGCGTAGCGGCGCAAGTCCCGGGCATAGGAATCCAGCGTGTTGGGTGATGTGCCACGTTCCACCGCGAGGTGGTCCAGGTAGCCAGAGATCACCGCGGCCAGCGCCGGTGGCAACGCGCCATCGTGCTGGCCGACCGACGGTGAACCGGCGGCGGTGCGGGTCAGGGCAGCGCTCATCCGAGTGCCTCGGCCAGCGGCAGGTGCTCAAGACCGTGCGCCCTGGCGACCTCGGCGGCTACCACCGCGCCTCCCGCCACGTTGACCCCTCGGGCCAGCGCCGGATCATCCTGCACAGCGTGGCGCAGTCCCTTATCGGCCAGCGCGCAGATATAGGGCAGGGTGACATTGGTCAGCGCATAGGTGGAGGTGTGCGGTACCGCGCCGGGCATGTTGGCCACGCAGTAGAACACCGAGTTGCCCACGGGGAAAATGGGGTCCGCGTGCGTCGTGGGTCGCGAGTCAGCGAAGCAACCACCTTGGTCGATCGCGATGTCCACAAGCACCGATCCCGGACGCATCCGGCTGACCAAGTCATGACTGACCAAGGTGGGCGCCTTGGCGCCGGGCACCAGGACGGCGCCGATCACCAGGTCTGCCCACAGGCACGCCTTGTCCACCTCATAAGCGTTCGACGCGATGGTCTGCAGGTGGCCCCGGTACCCGAAGTCGATCTCCCGCAGCCGATTGATGTTGGTATCCAGCACCACCACCTCCGCCTGCAGGCCCAGCGCGATGGTGGCCGCGTTCATCCCGGATACCCCGGCCCCGAGCACCGCCACTTTGCCGGCGGGCACCCCGGAAACACCGCCGAGCAGCACCCCTCGGCCACCTTGCATGCGTTCCAAGCAGTGCGCCCCCACCTGCGGAGCCATCCGCCCGGCGACCTCGCTCATCGGGGCCAGCAGGGGCAGCGAACCGTCAAGCAGCTGCACGGTCTCGTAGGCGATCGCGTCGATCCCGGCGTCGATCAGCGCAGTCGTGCACTCCGCCGACGCGGCAAGATGCAAGTAGGTGAACAGGATCTGGCCCTTGCGCATCCGGTGATACTCCGCCGACACCGGCTCCTTCACCTTGAGCACCAGCTCGGCCTCGGCCCACACATCGTCGGCCTGACCCACGATGCGCCCACCCGCGGCCAGGTAAGCCGCGTCGGGAAACGCGCAGCCGACCCCGGCGTTGCGTTCGATAAACACGTCATGCCCGCGCCGGGTCAACTCGTGCACCCCAGCAGGCGTGAGCGCGACCCGGTACTCGTGGATCTTCAGTTCCCGCGGAACACCGATCTTCACTTCGGCGTGCCGGCACGATCGGCGAAGCGGGTCGGGCGGTCCGGCCACGACGCATCGACCGGTCGCGGCTGGGCGACTCCGGCCAGTACAGCCTGCGCGGCGAGCAGCCCGGCGATCGTCGACGCGTTGACGATCTCACCGGCCAGCACCTGGCGCACCGCGTCCGCCAGCGGCACGCGCACCACCGACAAGTCAGCCTCCTCATTGTCACCACCGGCGGGCCGGCCGATCTCGGTCAGCCCGCGGGCCAGGAAAACCCGCACCGCCTCGTCGCTGAACCCGGGCGAGGCCACCACATCAACGAGCACCGACCAGTCTTGCGCGGTGTAGCCGACCTCCTCCACCAGCTCTCGGCGGGCAGTGGTCAGCGGATCCTCCCCCTCGGTGTCGAGCAGTCCGGCGGGCAATTCCCGCAGCCGGCGCCCCACCGCGTGCCGGTACTGGTCGATCATCACCACCGAGCCGTCGTCGCGCAGCGGCAAGATCGCCACCGCCCCAGAATGTTCAACGATCTCGCGCCGAGCCAGGCGCCCACCGGGCATCCGCACCTGGTCCAGCCGCAACGCGAGGACCCGGCCGACGTGCAGTGTGTCGCTGCCGGAGACGGCGAACTCGTGCGGTGGGCTCACCGCGACCTCGCCGGCATCTCGACCGGCAACCAATCCGCGGGCCGGTAGCTCAGCGCCGCCCCGACGAAGGCGACGAACAGTGGGTGTGGGCGGGTCGGCCGGCTGATGAGTTCGGGATGTGCCTGAGTGCCGACGAAGAACGGATGCGTGCGCTGCGGCAGCTCGACGAACTCGACCAGATGGCCGTCCGGCGACGTCCCGCTGATCACCAGACCGGCACCGGCGAGCTTGTCCCGGTAGGAGTTGTTCACCTCGTAGCGGTGCCGGTGCCGCTCGCGGACCTCGGTCGTGCCGTACGCCCTGGCCACCACCGAGCCCGGCTCCAGCGATGCTGGGTAGCCACCCAGCCGCATCGTCCCACCCATATCACCTTGACCAGCAACGATAGTCGCCTGATCGGCCATGGTTGAGATCACCGCGTGCGCCGAGGTTGCGTCGAACTCCGTCGAACCCGCGCCGTCGAGCCCTGCCAGGTTGCGAGCAACCTCGATCACCATGCACTGCAGGCCCAGGCACAGACCTAGCGCCGGAATCCCGTGGATGCGGGCATGGTGAATGGCCCCGATCTTGCCCTCGATCCCGCGTACTCCGAACCCACCGGGCACCAGCACCCCGTCGACCCCGGCCAGCGCGGCCTCCGCGCCCGCCCGGGTCTCACAGGTGTCCGACGGCACCCAGCGGATCTCGACCTTGGCGCGGTGCGCGAAACCGCCGGCACGCAGCGCCTCGGTCACCGACAGGTAGGCATCCGGCAAGTCGACGTACTTGCCCACTAGGGCGATCCGCACCACTTCAGTCGGCGCGTGCACCCGATTCAGCAGATCTCCCCACTCCGTCCAGTCCACGTCCCGGAAGGGCAACCCGAGCCGGCGAACCACGTAGGCATCCAGGCCCTCGGAGTGCAACACCTTGGGAATGTCATAGATGGACAGCGCGTCCGGCGCCGCGACCACCCCGTCGATATCCACGTCGGACATCAGTGCGATCTTGCGCTTGAGCCCGTCCGGGATCTCCCGGTCAGCACGGCAGACCAGGGCGTCGGGCTGGATACCGATGTTGCGCAAGGTAGCCACGGAGTGCTGCGTCGGCTTGGTCTTCAGCTCACCGGCAGGGGCAAGGTAGGGCACCAGGGAGACGTGCAGGAAAAAGCAGTTGTCCCGGCCGACGTCATGGCGTACCTGCCGGGCCGCCTCCAGAAACGGCAGCGACTCGATGTCTCCGACCGTGCCACCGATCTCGGTGATCACCACATCGGGCGGACGGTCGTCGTCGCCTGGCTCGGACATCGCCAGGATCCTGGACTTGATCTCATCGGTGATGTGCGGAATTACCTGCACGGTATCACCCAGGTACTCCCCCCGCCGTTCCTTGGCGATCACCGCCGAGTACACCTGGCCGGTGGTGACATTAGCCTTACGCCCGAGATTGCGATCCAGGAACCGCTCGTAGTGGCCGATGTCCAGATCGGTTTCGGCGCCGTCATCGGTGACGAACACCTCACCATGCTGGAAGGGATTCATCGTCCCTGGATCGACATTGAGGTAGGGGTCCAGCTTTTGCATCGTCACCCGCAGCCGACGGGCGGTCAACAGCTGCCCCAGGCTAGACGCGGTGAGTCCCTTACCCAGCGAGGAGGCGACACCCCCGGTGACGAACAGGTACCTGGTTGGGCTGGCGGGCTTGACCAAGACCTTCTCCCGTGGTCCGGACCGGTCCTTCGATTCGACCGGTTGCGATGCAGCTGGCGGCACGCCGCCGACCACGGAACCTCACGGTAACACTACCGGCAGTGGTCTCGAAGCACCGCCTCACCAGTCAGCCCTGGATCGCGGGAACCATGGCTTGTGCGCTGCCGCCGGTACCGTAGCGGCCGGCCCGTCCTTGCGCCTGCTCGGCCAGCGCCAAGACGCTCACCACCCGGCCGGCCGCGGTGTTCACATCGTCGACCGTGGACAACACCGACGCTGCCGCAGTATCCGCCCGCACCACGCCGATCGGGCCGTTGCCATCGGCGGATCCCGACCTACCGGCGAGCACCGCACCGGCGCCGGCGTGATCCAACTGGGTGGCGAACCGAGCCAGGATCCCAGCCCGGTCGCCGCTGCCGTTGCCGCGACTCGCGCCGCCGGTGAGCACGATGACAAGCTGAGCCGGCAGCACCCGCGGACCGGCGTGGACGAAACCACCGTCACCGAGCCCCGCCAGCACGGCAGTGGTCTCAGCCGGGGTGGCCTGCGTCTTACCGTTGTTCGGGTTGATCAGTAGTAGCGAGCCGAGTAGCCCACCTGCCAGCGTCCCGGCGTCAGACGCGGTCGGCAGCCGCAGCCCGGCCGGCAGCAACCGGGTGGACAGCTCGCTGAGTTGGTCGGACCGGGAGGGATCGGTGAATGCATCGGTCAGCTGCAGTTCACCGGTAACGGTGGCGCCAGCGTTACTCAGTAGCCCGGTCAGCGCGTCACGATCAGCCGGAGCGGCATCCGCTGTAGTAACGAGCACCACGGATCGGCCACGCAGTGCGCCGCTCACGATGCGCGGACCGACCGCCGCGCCGAAGACGTCCGCATTGGCCAATTGGGCATTCAGCGCGTTGCGTTCGGCTTGAAGATCACTCACCTGGCGACCCAGGTCATCCCGGTTGGAGCTGAGGCCGGACAGCAACCGATCGCTGATGGCGGTGGACCCGAGCACCACCCCGAGAGCAAGTGCCAGAAAGACGGCGGCGATGGAGATCACGTGGTACCGCAGTGAGATCACGGTCTATCCCAATCCCTTGACCCAGGAGACGGCGTCGTTCCAGGTACCGCTGACAAGGACGCCGTAGGCGCCACCGACATTGGAGACCAGCAAGGCCGCGATCACCGCGGTGAGCGCCGCAAGGACCATGAACAGCACGGCGCCTGACGACACCCGGCTGCGGTACAGGGCTGCGGCGGCTTGGCCGTCGATGAGTTTGCTTCCCAGCCGCAGGCGGGTGAGGAACGTCGACGGGTTGGACCCGGAGCGACCCCGGTCGAGGAACTCGTGCAGGGTGGCCTGGAATCCGACCGCGATGACGAGCTCGGCGCCGTGCGCCTCGGCCAGCAGCAGGGCGAGATCCTCCGGATTGCTCACGGCGGGAAAGGTCACCGCGCCGATGCCCAGGTCTTGGATCCGCTCAAGCCCCGGGGCGTAACCGTCCGGTTGGGCGGGAACCACCACCTCCTGGGCTGATTTAAGGGTATCGGTCTGCACCTGATACGGGTCACCGACAATGAGATGCGGTCGGTGCCCGGCGGCGCGCAGCGCGTCAGCACCCGCCTCGACGCCGATCAGCACCGGGCGGTATTCGCGGATGAAGTGCTTCAACGCGGCCAGGTCGGCGATGTGGTTGTAGCCGGCGGCCACTACCAGCACCTGCCGGCCCCGGATCGGGACCTCGATATCGGGTACGCCCACCCGGTCGATGATCAGAGCACGCTCGTGGCGAAGAAACTCGATGGTGTTCGCTGAAAACGCTTCAAGCTGAGCGGACAGCCCGGACTTGGCCTCGATCATCAGATCGGCGATCGAGTTGGCGGTCTGCTCGATGCCGCAGGCGACCTCGGCGTCGCCGACATATACGCGACCGTCATGCAGGCGCAACCGGCTGCCCTCTTTGATCCGCAACACCTCTGATCCGACACCGTCGATCAGCACGATGCCCGCGGAGATGAGGATCTCGGGACCGAGATTCGGAAACCGACCGGAAATCGACGGTGCGGCATTGACGACCGCGGTGATGCCCGCGGCCACCAGCGCGTCGGCGGTTCTGCGGTCAAGATCAACCTGATCGAACACAGCGATGTCGCCACGACCGACCCGCCGTGCCAGCACGTCGGCGCGGCGATCCACTCGGGCCAGCCCGATGACCCCGGGCAGCTCACGGCCGGATCGGCTGAGCAGACCGGCGATTTTCATGCTCGTGATGGTGGCAAAAACCGCGTCCTACGTCGGGGAGGCGCGCCGGTGCTCGCGCTCGTGAGTGGTAAACGGCGCTATAACACTGTTTCCCACTCACGAGCTTTGTCCGCCTTAGCGGACAAAAGCAGCTCTTCGGCGTGTGCGCGGCCGGTGTCGGTATCGTCGAGTCCAGCCAGCATGCGGGCCAGCTCACCGACCCTGGTCACCTCGTCGAGCTCCTGAACCCCGCTGCGGGTCAGCCCGGTGGCGTAAGTTGCTTTGTCCACCACGAGGTGTCGATCGGCATAGGCGGCAACCTGAGCCAGATGGGTTACCACCACAACCTGGTGGCTGCGCGCGAGTCGGGCCAGTCGCCGCCCGATCTCTACCGCGGCCCGGCCGCCCACCCCAGCGTCGACCTCGTCGAAAACCATCGTCGGTACCGGGTCCGCATCGGCCAGCACCACCTCCAGCGCCAGCATCACCCGGGACAACTCGCCGCCAGAGGCCACCTTGTGCACCGGCAGCGCCCCGGCGTCGGGATGCGCCGCCAGACGCAGCTCCACCTCATCTACGCCTTCCGGGCCGGCCCGCAGCCGCGTCCCGGCGATGGTGAGCCCGGCGTCGTCACCGTCTACGGCCAGGGTCGGGTAGACCGCCACGGACAGCTGCGCCTGGCCCATCGCCAACCCCGCGAGCTCAGCGGTGACGGCGTCCCCGAGCTCCCGCGCAGCCGCGGTCCTGGCCGCGGTGAGTGCGGTGGCGTGCCGGGCCAGCGCGGTGGCCAGTTCGGCGCGCCGGGCCGTCATGGCCGCAATGGCTTCTTCGGAGGTGTCCAGGCCGGCCAGGCGCTGGTGGGCCTGCTGTGCCCAGGCCAGCACACCGTCGACGTCCGCACCGTACTTCCGAGTCAGCCGCTTGAGGTCGGCTTGGCGGCTAAGCACCTGCTCCAACCGAGCCGGGTCGGCGTTGAGCGTCTCGAGGTACCCGCTGAGCTCGGCAGCGACGTCGCCGAGTACCGCAGCGGCCTCCCCCAAGCGTTCCCCGAGCGCTTGCAGCTGAGGGTCACTCTCCGCCTGTAGCCGGCGGCGAGCCTGCCCCACCAGGTCGATCGCACTCGGCTGGTCGCTATCGCAGTCCGGTGCGCCGCACACCGCGGATTGCGCGAGAGCGGCGGTCTCCCGGAGCTGGTCGACGTCAGCTAGCCGCCGAGCCTCGGCCAGCAGCGCGGAGTCCTCCCCTGGCTGCGGGTCGACAGCGGTGATCTCAGCGAGACTGTGGCCGAGTAGGTCGGCTTCCCTGGCCAGTTCCCGAGAGTTCTCCCGCCGGGTCGCCAGCTCAGCGCCGCAGCGCAGCCACTGCTCTCGGATCCCCCGGTAGGTGCTCAGCGCGCCCAACACGACATCGCCGGCGAAACGGTCCAACACAGCTCGCTGCTCGCCGGAACGCAGCAGCCGGAGCTGGTCATTTTGGCCGTGGACCGCGAGCAGGCCGTCAGCCAGTTCAGCCAGCACCCCCGCCGGGACCGCGCGACCACCCAGATGGGCCCGGGACCGGCCGTCCACGGTAAGGGTGCGGCTGGCGATCAGGCTGCCGTCCTCGTCGGTGCGGGCACCCACCTCGCTGGCCAGGTCCGCGGCCGGGCTGCCCGGTGCTGGCCGAAAGCGACCCTCCACGATGGCGCGGTCGGCGCCGCGCCGAACCCGGGAGGCGTCAGCCCGACCGCCAGCGAGCAGCTGCAGGCCCGTCACCACCATTGTCTTGCCTGCGCCGGTCTCACCGGTGACCACGGTCAGGCCGGGGTGCAGGTCCAGGGTGGCCTCGTCGATCACACCGAGGCCCTCGATGCGCATCTCGGTGAGCACGGGCCGCACCCTAGCGTGCCGCGCCTCGTCCGGGGCGACGGAGCGCCAGCAACGACGACCGGGATGGCGATCACCGATGGCGTTCGGGATGACTGGGGCTAGGGCAAGCACGTTTGAGTGACGGTCGACTGTGCTGTGGTGTAGTTTCTCAACACATGTTGATTTACTGGCAGTGAGAGAGAGGATAGCGATGCAGGATCGTCCGCGCGGCCACCCCGTAGCACCGGAGGACTTCGATTTTGAAGCGCTGTACCAGGGGAAACAGCCGATTGACGGGTCGACTTCGGGGCCGACTGGCCACCGTGGGACCTCGGCGAGCCACAGCCTGCGCTCGTCGCTCTGGAACAGAGCGGGCAGTTCCGTAGCGAGGTCCTCGACGCCGGTTGCGGGCCCGGCGAGCACGCGATCTTTTTAGCCACCCGCAGCTACCGGGTGGCCGGCTTCGACGCCGCCCCGACCGCGATCGCACAGGCCTGCGAGCGCGCCGGCGCTCGCGGAGTCGAGGTGGGGTTCCTGCTCGCCGACGCCACCCGGTTGACCGGCATCGAGCAACGCTTCAGCACCGTGCTCGACAGCGCGCTCTACCACTGTCTCGGCGACCAAGAGCGAGCCGACTACGCCGCCGCGCTGCACCGCGTGACCCAACCCGGCGCGCATTTGTCAAGATCGCGGTCTGGCAGCTCCACGCGCTGCGCCGCTAGAAGTGTGCGGTCGTGCGATGAAACTGACGGTGTTCGGCGCGAGCGGTGCTACCGGTGAGCAACAAGGATATGCGCGCGATGGAGGCGGTGGTGGCGGCGAGCGATCGGGACTGGACCGTGTTTCGACCGCCGCGCCTGACCAACACCGCCGCCACCGGGCGTTACCGTCTCGCCGTGGATGCCCCGTTGCCGCGCGCCCGGACCGTCTCACGGGCCGACCTCGCCACGGCAATGGTGGCCGCCGCACAAGACCCAACGCTGGCCGGACACGGTGAGCGTCGCCGCTTAAGCAACCCTATTGCGGCTGGCTCACCGCGCGCTGCAAGGCTTCAATGTCAATCTTTCCCATGCCGAGCATGGCTTTGATGGCCTCTTGCGACTTCTCAACGTCGGGATCACTTATCAGCTCACCCAGCGCGGTGGGAACGATCTGCCAGGATACGCCGTACTTGTCCTTCAGCCAGCCACACGGGCCTTCTTCACCGCCCTCCGAAAGATTGCTCCAAAAATAGTCGACCTCGTCCTGCGTCTCGCAGCTCACCTGGAACGAGATGGCCTCGTTGAACGTGAACTGCGGTCCACCATTCAACGCCACGAATTTCTGCCCGTCCAACTCGAAGGTGACAGTCATTACCGCACCCTCAGGTCCTGGACCGGCTGCACCGTAACGGCCGATGTCCAGGATCCTGGAGTTGCCGAAGACGGTGGTGTAGAACATCGCCGCCTCCTCACCCTGAGTGTCGAACCACAAGCACGGCGTGAGCTTCTGCATTCGTGTCATCCTCTCTACCGCTTGCTCTGCAAGGTTGCGAGGAGTTGTCACCTCAGGGCGAGGAGACGCTCCCCGGCATTGCCTCGTTCGCAGTGACGAGCTTGAACCGCGCACCGGTCGGGTCTGCGGCTGCGGCGAGGCGGCCGTAGGGCGTGTCCTCGGCAGCCATCAGGATCGAGCCGCCGAGGTCGACGATCTTCGCCAGCGCGGCGTCGGTGTCGTCCACCCCGAAGTACACCGACCAGTGGGCGGGGACACCATCGGGAAGCAAACCCGACGCGTCCATGATCCCGGCCAGCCAGCTTTCGCCTTGCCGCAGGGTCGTGTAACGGAAATCCGGGGTGTCGCTGACGACGTGGGTCTCGCAGTCGAACACCTCGCGGTAGAAGGTGACAGCGGCCTGGTAGTCCCGGGTGTGCAGCTCGAACCAGCTCGGTGAGCCAGGTTCGCCGAGGAGCCCGAAGCCCTGGTGGAGACCGGCCTGCCACACACCTATTCCGGCGCCACCTGGGTCGCTGACGACGGCCATGGTGCCGAGGTCACCGACGTCCATGGCCGCGACGAGGATCTGACCTCCGTGGGTTGCGGCAGCCTCGGCGGCCTTCCTGGCGTCATCGGTGGCCAGATAGACCGACCAGACGTCCGGCAGCTCCGAGCCAGGTCGGTTGGCCATGCATCCAGCAACCCGGACCCCATCCTTGATGAAGTTGAAGTAGCCGCCGAACTCCGCGGCGGGTTACTCCGCGGTCCAGTCGAACAGCTGGCAGTAGAACGCCCGGCTGCGCTCGGTGTCGGAGGTCATCAGATCGATCCAGCAGGGCGCTCCGATGGGGGCGGCGTCTCGAGTGGGCATGGTGGCTCCCTTCACGATTTCCGAACCATGTCACTACGTCGACGCCGCAGCAGCACCGAACTCATCGGCCCTGATGAATGGCAAGCAGCTGTCAGCCCGGTCGGGGGCCTCGCCAGCCCTGTACCGGCAGCTCGAACTTGCGCACCAGGCGGTCGGTGAACGGGCAGTCGTGCAGGCGCACCAACCGTATCGGGGTGGCACCACGGACCACCTCGATACGGGTGCCGGCCGGCAGTGCGAAGGTCCGGCGCCCGTCGCAGCACAGCACCGCGGCGTGGCCCTGCGGATCGGTCTCCACCGCGACGACCGAGTCCGGCGACACCACCAGCGGACGAGCGAAGAGCGCATGTGCGTTGTTGGGGACCACTACGAGCGCGTCGACGTCTGGCCACACCACGGGTCCTGCTGCCGAGAAGGCGTAGGCGGTGGATCCGGTGGGGGTGGCGCAGAGCACGCCGTCGCACCCGAACCCGGAAACCGGCCTGCGATCGACCTCAAGTACCACGTCGAGGATCCGTTCGCGCCTGCTTTTCTCGACGCTGGCCTCGTTCAGCGCCCACGTGTGGGCGAGTGTGGAACCGTTGAGACTGGCTGTGACGTCGACGGTCATCCGCTCGTCGACGAGGTAGTCACCATCGACGATGGCGCGCACTGTCTGGTCGAGGGAGTCGAGATCGGCCTCGGCGAGAAAACCGACCCGACCGAGGTTGACCCCCAGCAGCGGAACACCGCATGGCCGGGCCAGTTCAGCGGCGCGCAGCAGGGTACCGTCACCGCCGAGAACCACCACGAGATCCGCGCCGGCGGCAGCCTCGGGCCCGGTAGGCACCTGGTGGTCACGCAGCGCGGGATCGAGGTGCGTGGTCTCCTCGGCGAGCACCCGCAGTCCGATCCCCGCGTTGGCCAACCGGTGCGCGACCTTCTCGGCGGTGCGCAGGTTCTCCGCGTGCCCGGTGTGCAACACCATGAGGAACTCACGATCGAAGTTCACTGCGGCCCCCTCTGGACGGCGGCGTGCACCAGCTCCTCGGCCGGGCGCAGCGGATCGGCCGCTCCACGGCGCAGCCACAGGAAGTATTCGACGTTCCCCGAAGGTCCTGGCAGTGGGCTCGCGGCGGCGTCGACCAGGCACAGTCCGAGACCGACCGCGACCGCAAGGACGTCGAGCACGGCCCGCGCTCGCAGCAACGGATCTCGGACCACGCCGCCAGCGCCTAGGCGTTCGCGGCCGACCTCGAACTGAGGTTTGACCATCGGTAGCAGGTCGCCTTCCGGTCTGGTACACCCCACCAACGCGGGTAGCGCCAGGCGCAGCGAGATGAACGCCAGATCAGCCACAGTCAGATCGACGGCGCCCCCGATGCCGTCGGGTTGTAGCGTGCGCACGTTCGTCCGGTCATGCACCTGGACCCGCTCATCGGTGCGTAAGGACCACGCGAGCTGCCCGTAGCCCACGTCGACCGCAACCACCTCACGGGCTCCGCGATGCAGCAGCACGTCAGTGAAGCCACCGGTGGACGCACCGGCGTCCAAGCAACGCCGACCCGCCACGGGTGGGCCCCCGGCGATGAGGCCGTCTAGCGCGCCAAGGAGCTTGCGGGCTCCCCGCGACACCCAGCGGGGTTCATTGTCCGTTGCCTGAACCAGCAGCGGGGTGTCCGTATCGACTCCGGTGGCCGGCTTGGTGGCCGTCAGCCCACCGACCTTGACGCGGCGCTGTGCGACGAGCTCGGCGGCGTGACCGCGGGATCGGGCCAGACCGCGCCGCACCAATTCCGCGTCCAGCCGCGCCCTGCGTCCCATCTAACCCTCCGCCCCATCTGAACCTCCGCCCCATCTGAATCTCCGCCTGGCTTCGGCCCACCTAGACCTCCGGCGACTAAACGTCGTCGATGCTGGACAGGGCTGCCGTCAGCGAGTTGTGCAAGGCGGTGAATCGCGCCACGTGCTCGGCCGTCGGAAGGTCCTCGAGATCCTGCAGGCCGCGGAGAGATTCGATGATGCCAACAGGGGTCTGGACCGCGACTCGTAGTGGTTGTGACGTCATCTAGCCGACCTCCCGGCCGCACCAAGGCCGACGCGATCCAATGCCGCGGCGGCAGTGTCATCGCAGGCGCACACGTCTACTTGCCCGCTGTGCTCAACCCACCAGGCCGCGCAGAGGGTCCGCAATACGTCAAAAGGATCACTGGCCGTTCCTTCGCTGTACACGAGCAGACTGCCGTCGGCCACATCGACGCGCCAGCCGGGCCGCGCCTGGATCCGCGCCTCCTCCATAGACCCGCGCAGCACTCGAAGGTCGGCGCCGACGTGACTGGGTCGGTGCTCTGGCGGCGCGGCCAGCAGTTCGACGGCGTCGGCGACCCCGGACAGCACCAACAACGAGTCCAGCTCAGCGGCTCGAGCCCCGGCGATGTCGGTGTCAAGGCGGTCGCCGACCACCAGAGGTCGCTGGGCACCAACGCGCTCCATGGCGGTATCCAACAACGCCCGGGCCGGCTTGCCGGCGACCGTGGGCTCCCGGTCGGTCGCGGCCTGCAACGCCGCCACCATCGCGCCGTTGCCGGGCAGCAGACCCCGCTCGGTGGGCAACGTACGGTCGACGTTGCACGCCACCCACATTGCGCCACCGCGGATCGCCAGGCAGGCTTCAGCCAGCCGGGTCCACCCAGTTCCCGGCGAGTGGCCCTGGACGACCGCGACCGGATCTTCCGACGCGGCAGTCACCGGCGTGAGCCCGACCGACCGCACCTCCGCGGCCAACGCGTCGGCACCGACGATCAGGACGGCAGCATCCGCTGTCAGCCGGTTTGCCAGCAAGGCCACCGCTGCCTGGCCGCTGGTGACGATCTGCGCCGCAGCGGTGGGGACGCCCAGCGAGGTGAGGTGCTCGGCGATCTCGTCGGGCGCCCGCGATGCGTTGTTAGTGACGAACTGCAGCGGGAATCCAGCCTGGCGCAATTCGTTGATCACGTCCGGCGCCTCCGGCACGGTCTCGCCGCCGCGGATCACGGTGCCATCGAGGTCGAGCAACACCGCATCGTAGCCGTCCAGCGGACCGCTCACTCCGGTGCCGGCCGCTCACTGAGCTCGACAGCCCGCTCCGCGGCGTCGGTGGCCTCCTCGACGTCAACCTCGGCTGCTGCCAAGAACCACCGGATCGCGTCCTGCTCTCGACCAGCTGCGAGCAGGTTATCCGCGTATGCGTAGCGCAGCCTGGCCCGCCACGGTTCCTCTCCCGCCGACTCCAGGTCCGGACCTTGCAGGGCGAGCACCGCAGCGTCGAACTGTCCGAGGTCGCGTCGTGCCCCGGCGGCCACTATCCGCAGTTCGACTGACTCGTCCGTGCCGAGTTCCCGGGCCTCTGGACTCCGCGCGATCTCCAGGGCGCGCTCCGGCCGTCCCAACGCTCGTTCGCAGTCAGCCAGCACCGCCAGCCGCCCGGTATCAGCGCCCAGCCGTCGCGCTGCCCGCAGCTCCGCCAACGCCTCGGACCATTCTCCGGCGTGATAGGCGGACAGACCCGCAACTTCCCGAACCGCAGCGACCCGACCTGCCTTGCTGCGCGCGAAACGGGCATGTGCAAGGGCCAGCTGAGGGTCCTCGTCTAATAGCCGCGCGACCATCACTAGATGACTTCCAACGAGCTCCGCGAGGCCCTTCGGAAGAGTCAATAACTCTTGGCGAACATCCCGGTCCAACTCGCTGCCGTCGGCATCCGCAGGAAGCTCCAGACGCGCCGGTTCGCCGTCCTGCGGGGCTTGACCACGGCGCTGCGCCTGCGGCCGGCCGTTGCCCTGAACTCGATTTTCGTCACGCCGACTGTTCTGCGGCCGACCGCCCCGACCAGTCATCCGCTCGCCGTCCGCGCCGCGCTTCGGCATCCGTTTCTCTGCTGGGCGACCCCGCGCCACCGCGCTCCGGTGCTGGCTACCGGTGCGGTCCGCATCCCCGGTCGGATTCGGTCCGGCTGACACGGTCGCGGATCCTCTCATTGCTGACAGAGCTAAAGGGGCCCCTGGGTGGGGGCCCCTTTTTTGGGGTTGTGTTCGGCGGTGTCCTACTCTCCCACACCCTGGCGGGTGCAGTACCATCGGCGCTGGAGGGCTTAGCTTCCGGGTTCGGGATGGGTCCGGGCGTTTCCCCTCC